>NZ_JBTEYL010000007.1:0-224403 GCF_054330215.1 Pseudomonas sp. Ma2-10
CTGATGAGTTTGATCCAATCGGCCAAGCTTAACGGGCATGATCCGTATGCTTATCTCAAGGATGTGCTGATGCGGCTGCCGACGCAGCGCGCCAGTGAGGTCGCCGAGTTGTTGCCGCATAACTGGCTGCCGTTGCGCAACCTGTAATGCCCGTTCGCTTACGATAGTCGAATCGATAGCGTTCGTTTGGTTTAGAGGTACTGCCTAATTCGGCTCGTATCGTTAGGCTTTGGATAGTGTCGAGCTGCTGTTGGATCAGGCTGAGCTGCAATTGCTCATAAGTTGATGCGGCGCTGCTGCCATGGACAATAGTCAGCGAGATCAGTAACAAGCAGCGAGAAAGGGTAGTTGGCATGATGCTGGCCCATATGGATATGGGAGCAGAATCAAGTTAGAGGTCAAATCATTCAGTAAGAAACCTGAGGTCTGATGAATCGCTTTTTCTGAGGATGTCCAGGAGGTATTTACTCACAGCTATGTGGCCCTTCGATCTTTTGGACAATGGTTGGGACAATAGGGAGATTCCGCACTCAATCAGCTTCATTGATGACGCTATCGCCACAACCGACTTTCCAGAGAGAAGATCCAAGACCCGCCAGCTCATGCAATACTCGACAACTTTGATGGTGGCCACGGACCGTGCACTGTGATCTCTGAGTTCAGCTTCGGAATCTGAGTGTGGTTGAAGGAGCCTCGCCAAAACGTCTTTTATATTCTTGGGCAAACCGTCCTAAATGGGCAAAGCCCCATTTGAATGCTATGTCGGTCACTGACGCGTCAAGACTCTGACTGCTCAACTCAAGATGCACCTGCTCCAGGCGCAGATTGCGCAGGTATGCCATGGGAGTGGTGTCGCAAAAATCCCGGAAGCCGGCAAATAATGTGCGAACGCTAACCCCCGCGTGCTCGGCCAATTGCTCTATGCTCAGGGGTTCATTCGCATGTGCCCGCATATACTCCTCGGTCCTTTTGACGAAATAGGGTAAGAGCGCTTTTGGTTTACTGGCGCACTCCAGTTGTTCTTGCAGATTATTGGGTTGGCCATAGACCAATGCATTGATCAGAACCGACTCGAATTGCTTGAGCACCAAGGCGTGGTGGAGTGGATGTTCGTCCAATGTGATCGCGTCTGCCAGCAAGGCGATCAGCTGGAGGAAATAGCTTCCGCCTGGGGTGGTCAGATCGAGTTCTGGATGAAACTCCAGTGATCTGTCCATCACATGTCCAAGGTGCTGAGCGCAATGGTACTCAACCTCGCTACGTTCGATTCGAAGTGCCAGTTGGGGCGCATTGGCATCCCAGCACATCGATAACGGCAGGTTCGGTGAAATCAGGGAGGCCTTGTTGGGGGAAGAGATGAAGTCGTGCCCGCCACAAATGATGCGCGCCTTTCCGCTGATGGGGACCTGGATCAAAAAGAAATCTTCAAGGCGACCGGGATCGATGTTTACCCGGGCCCCATATTCCAGGCGGTTCAGGGACATGCGCCCACGACTGACATGATGCATACGCGCGCTGATGCGGTCGGTTTCCTGGATACAGCGCAGTTCGTGTTTTTTGAAGACGCTGCTGACACCGTCGCGAATGGCATCCAGGTCATTGAGAAGAAACAACTGATTTTTAGGGGTGAACAGCGAAGCTCTGTCAAAGAGACTGCCGCAACCCTCCAGAATGAGATTCAGGCTCATGGTCGCCTCACTTACATGCACGATTTCAAGGCATTGCGCACAATAGTGTTACCGAGGTTTTGCAGGATAAGGATAGTCGCTGCGTTAACCGGATAACCCGTGGCATGTCCGTTTCTTTTTGTGCCCTCATCGGGGCTTTCTACCTGCTCAAGCAATGGGCATGCCATAGGGCGTTCGGTTGTTCGGGCAGTTCCTGAACATGATTTATTCGCTCCTAGAATCCCCCCCGTGAATATTAGGTGTCCAACGTTATTTTTGTTGGCTGTGTCGTGTTTTTTAAGGATGGGCAACCAGGGTTTGCGAGTCAGTCGCGAAGTTCTGCTGCCTCGCCGACTCTCGGTGCCGATCTGAAAATCCCGGTAGTCAAATCCGAAACCTTTCTGCATGCCGTGGACAGATTTAGCGCCCAGCGGATAGTCCCTCTCGGGGCAGATGTTCAATATCTTATCAACGCTTCTGAATTAACTGAGGTGGGAGCGCCGTCCAGATCATTTTGGGGGGCACTCCTCCACAATTTTGGTAAGGCGAAGCTTGATGAACATCTCCCTTAAATTCTCTCCAGCAGAGGAACTTCCTACCCGCCAATGGTATGACTGGCATTGGGAAGCTGACGCAGAGGTACCCGTGGGGAGCCATCTCGTCACCTCACGAAATGGTTATTACCATCACGGGATCTACCTGGGAGCATCTCAAGTCGTTCACTACTCCGGCCTTTGTGCAGGCTTACACGCAGGTCCTGTAGAAGTGCTTGCATTGCAACAGTTTGCCTCGGGGAAACCGGTCTGGGTCCGGAGTACCCAACAGGTCAGATTCGAACGAGAAGAAGTGGTCCGGCGAGCCCTCTCTCGGGTGGGAGAAAATCAATACCGACTGTTGACCAACAACTGCGAACATTTCTGCAATTGGTGCCTTTACGGCGAGAGTCGCAGTGACCAGGTACGAAATTTTGCGGTTCATCCTTTCGCAGCGCTGCGGCTGCTTCTGCAAACCCTGCCGGGACTGTTTCAGCGCGCCGCCATCGTTTAGTGCTTCGCTTTCGCCCTTCAGATCGATTATTACGCTGAGCAGCGTATTCATTCGATTCATGTAGGAATCGACCACCCTTTTTCTTTTTTTCGTCGAGCATATCGAGGAGGAAAGGCGACTCTCTGCAACATATCTCGCTCTGTTTATCTTTAGGCTCTCACACAGCTTTATTTCATTCCGCGCATCGGTCCTGCTACTCCTGATAACTTCCCGCATGTCACGGATAGGCATCGCATTCAGCGGATAGTCGGCACCGCTGAAGGTGCCCAATATCATCTCCAACGTTCCTGAACCATTGGAGACTCGATATGAAAGGCCAGTATGTCAGCGTGCCGGTTGCGTCCGGCAGTCACTTCCAGGCTTACCTGGCGACCTCTGTCGATGGTCGCGGGCCGGGCGTGGTGCTCTGTCAGGAAATCTTTGGCGTTAACCAGGCTATGCGTGAAGTCGCCGACCTGTTGGCCGAGGAAGGGTACACCGTGCTGGTGCCGGACCTTTACTGGCGCCAGGAGCCTGGTGTCGAGTTAGGTTATACCGAGGCAGACTTTGGTCGTGCCTATGAGCTCTACCAGGGGTTCGACGAGGCACTTGGCATTGATGACATTCGCGCCAGTCTGAATGCCTTGGAGACCTTACCTCAATGTAAACCGGGTGACCTGGGGGTTGTCGGCTACTGCCTGGGCGGCAAGTTGGCTTACCTGGCGGCCTGCCGGTTGCCTGAGGTGGCTTGTGCCGTCGGTTACTACGGCGTGGGTATTGAAAACGCCTTGTCGGAAGCTGAAGGACTGCAGGGTCGTCTGGTGCTCCATATGGCCGAACAGGATCAGTTCTGCCCCGCCGAAGCTCGGTCCGCGATCCAGAAGGTCCTGCACGATAAGCCAGGCGTCGAACTCTACGTTTACCCAGGGGTTGATCACGCCTTTGCTCGCCCAAACGGTCATCACTATCACAAACCGTCGGCACTGTTGGCTCACGAACGGACTGTTGCTGCATTGCGTCGGGTTCTAGGACCAGACTACAACCTTTCTGATCTCTGGGATGAGCACGTGCGTCACGAGTTCGATACCCGGGACGTACCTGCGACCATGGCCACTATGGTCGCCGAGCCTTACGTCAATCACATCCCGACCATGACGGGTGGTGTGGGTGCAAAAGAGTTGAGCCGCTTCTACCAGCATCACTTCGTCCATGGCAATCCCAAGGACATGGCGCTGACACCACTGTCACGCACGGTGGGTGCGTCACAGATCGTTGATGAATTCATCATGAGCTTTACCCATGACTCGGAGATCGACTGGATGCTTCCCGGAGTAGCACCGACCGGGCGCCATGTCGAGATCCCGATGCTGGGCGTAGTCAAGTTTCGCGGTCCCAAGCTTTATCACGAACATATCTACTGGGATCAGGCCAGCGTGCTGGTTCAGATCGGCCTGCTTGACCCGACAGGGCTGCCAGTGGCGGGTGTGGTGACGGCGCAAAAACTGCTCGATGAAACGCTGCCTTCCAATACGTTGATGCCGAGTTGGGCCTCCAGCGCCGACAAGCCGGTTTAAGGAGATAACCATGTCTCATCTACAGAATAAGGTCGCCGTGATTAGTGGCGGCGCGACCCTGATTGGCTCCGCCGTGGCTCGAGCGTTGTTGGACGCAGGGGCTAGCGTTGCGCTGTTTGATATCGATCGTGAAGCGGGTCTCAAGGCGGCGGTCGAGCTCGGTGAGCGAGCTGCATTTTTTCACCTCGATGTGACGGATGACGAACTTATTGCGCATGCGGTCGAAGAGGTGCGTGCACGTTTCGGCGGCGTCGACCTACTGATCAATCTGGCCTGCACTTACAGCGACCAAGGCTTTGCCTCAAGCCGCCAGGATTGGTTACACGCACTTGATGTGAATCTGGTTTCTGCAGTGGCTTTGACTCAAGCGGTGCATCAGGACCTCAAGGCGCGACGTGGTGCAATTGTGAATTTTGCTTCTATCTCGGCCAAGTGCGCCCAGACAGGGCGCTGGCTTTATCCGGTCTCGAAGGCCGCCATGGTGCAGCTGACTCGCTGCATGGCCATGGACTTGGCCGCTGACGGTATCCGCGTCAATTCGGTATCGCCTGGTTGGACCTGGTCGCGAGTGATCGCCGAAGTCAGTGGCGGTAACCGTGAAAAGGCTGATGCAGTCGCCGCTTCTTATCACCTGTTGGGGCGCCTGGGAGAACCTTGCGAGGTGGCCAACGTGGTGGCGTTCTTGTGTTCACCCGCCGCCAGCTTCGTGACGGGCGCGGATTACGCCGTCGATGGAGGCTACTCGGTCATGGGGCCGGAACAGAACCTGCCGGCGATACCACGGCTTGCCGAATAAGACAGAACCCTAACAAGAAACCTAGTTCGGCGACTGCCGAATGCTGCACCTGTAACCGTCGATAACCAGGAGAATAACAATGCGTCGAATCGCCATCGTCGGAGCCGGCCAAGCCGGCCTGCAACTCGCTCTAGGCCTGCTCGCCAAGGGCTACCACGTGACCCTGACCACTAATCGCAATGGCGAGGACATTCGCAACGGCAAAGTGATGTCCAGCCAATGCATGTTCAACGCCGCGCTGCAAAGTGAGCGTGATCTGGGGCTGAACTTCTGGGAAGACCAATGCCCGGCTGTTGAAGGTATTGGCCTGGCAGTGCCTAACCCAGAGAACCCGAATGAGCCACTGTTCAGCTGGAGTACTCGACTGGATCGCTATGCTCAATCGGTCGATCAGCGCCTGAAAATGCCGGTATGGCTGAACGAGGTCGCGAAGCGTGGCGGCGAGGTCATTATCCAGGATGTAGGTGTGGCCGAACTGGAGCAATTGTCGACGAGCCATGACCTTGTACTGCTTGCTGCGGGTAAAGGTGAGATCGTCAATCTGTTCGAAAAAGATGCCGAACGGACTCAGTTTCAGCAACCACAACGGGCGCTGTCATTGACCTATGTGAAGGGCATGACACCGATGTCGCCGTTTTCCCGAGTCAGTTTCAACTTGATTCCAGGTGTAGGCGAATACTTTGTGTTCCCTTGCCTGACGACTACCGGACCTTGCGAAATCATGGTCTTCGAAGGAATTCCGGGCGGGCCAATGGACTGCTGGCAGGGGATTACATCTGCCGAGCAACATCTCGAAAAAAGTCTTGAACTTATCAATCGTTACGTTCCTTGGGAAGCCGAACGCTGTCGCTCCGTGGAAATGACTGATGACAAGGGTTTCTTGTCCGGCAGATTCACGCCGATGGTACGCAAACCGGTATTGACGCTGCCATCTGGCCGCAAGGTCTTTGGCATGGCCGATGCTCTTGTAGTCAATGACCCGATTACCGGCCAAGGTTCGAACAATGCGGCCAAGTGCAGCAAGGTTTACCTGGATGCGATTATCGCTCGTGGCGCGCAAGACTTTGGCCCTGACTGGATGCACGACACGTTCGAGCAGTACTGGAGCTATGCGCAGCATGTGGTCAAGTGGACCAACACCATGCTGACGCCACCACCTCAACACCTGCTTGAACTGCTCGGTGCCGCCAGCCAGTCAAAACCTCTGGCATCGGCTATCGCCAATGGCTTCGATGATCCACGCAACTTTGCACCTTGGTGGTTCGACGCCCAGTCTTGCCAAGCCTTTATTCAGGAAAAGACTCGTCAGGCCGCTTGAGCCGCCATCGAGCCAGGAGTTCATCATGAATGCATTTACCGCAGAATCCATCCAGCATGATTTGGTCAACGCGCAGGACTGCGATCCGCGCGAACTGCGCAATCTGCTCGGGCAGTTTGCCACTGGGGTGACCGTAATCACTACGCGCACGACCGATGGACGCAATGTTGGCATGACTGCCAACTCCTTTTCGTCGGTTTCACTCGATCCGCCACTGGTGCTTTGGAGTATTGCCCGCAACGCGCCGAGTCTGCCGGACTACCTGTCGTGTGAGCATTTTGCGATCAACGTCCTGGGCGCTGATCAGCACGATATTTCCGGACGTTTTGCACGACCTGCGCCAGACAAGTTTTCGGGTGTGGCCTTCAAGGCCGGAGAGTCCGGGGTGCCTCTGCTCGATGGCGTGATTGCCACGCTGGTCTGCCGCAATGTCACTCAGTATGAGGGCGGTGACCATTTGATATTCCTTGGACAAATCGAACACTACCGCCACGGCGCAGGGGAGCCGCTGGTGTTTCACGGCGGGCAGTATCGAGTGGCTGCGCACCATCCTGGGTTGAGTCGATAAGTCAGGAGCCTTTGAGCTTCGCCGTTCTTTTCGAGCGGCGAAGTACGCCTACTGCTATGACACGTATCTTGCCGCAGGAATGATGGTTCCGAAACATTGCAGAGTGACCATGACCCCGGCCGGGGCAAGTTCTTTGGATGCGGCCTGAGTCAGCGCACGTACAGCCATTTTCGACGCGGTGAGAATATCCACCAAAGCCGGGTTTTCATGCCCTGCGCTGGACGATACGTTGATGATCGTGCCTTTTTGGTTTCGCTGACGAAATTTATCCGCCGCGGCCTGAATACCCCAAAGTGTGCTTTGAATACTGTGACTGATCAGTCGCTCGACTTCTTCATAGCCAATATCAGCGTCTGCGTGCTCTCTTTCGAAGACAGGGTTGTTGACCATGATGTCGAAGTTTCCGAATGTTTTTTCCGCATGGTCGACTGCGTCCCGAAGTTGTTCCTGTCGGGTGATATCGGTCAAGAAAATTGACACGCGACGACCTATTGCTGTGATCTCGTCTGACGTATCCTTCAGCGGCGCTGCGTCCTTATCGACCAACACTATATCAGCCCCCTCCTTGGCCAGGCGGAGAGCGATACCCCGCCCGATACTCTGTCCGGCACCCGTTACAAGTGCAATTTTTCCAGGGCTATTCATATTAACTTATTCGCTCTCTCGGATAATTAGCTGAAAGACTCTAATGTCGTTTATTTTAATGAGGCCGAAGCCTGCTTTACAACCCGCTTTGAATTTTAAATGGAGGAGGCGAATCTGTCGTCTTAAACAAATAATCCAATGGTTTTATTTGCGCATAGCGGATAGCCCCTGCAGTTGGCGGATAGTCAGAAAGAGATGGGGTGATCATGATCAGCTCAGCCGCACAACGAAAAAAAGTGGCTGTAAAAACACAAATACCTGCTGAACATTCTATAGGTATCGAGATTTGTTGATGCTGTGGCTTGTGCGGCGAGGGTTCAGCGTTATGTGTTAACGGATGGACTTTACGCGCCGGTTGCTACGTTCAACTACTCTGCCTTTAGCCTTGCTGCAAGTGGAGAGCGTCATGAAAATAAAAAGAAAACTGCTATCGGTATGTGTGTTGGGCACTGGCCTCTTGGGAATTGAAACCGCGCAGGCGTATGACCTGCCAGTCGTCAATCTGGGTTTAACAACTTTTCTCGATGGCGCGCCGCCAGCGGGGGCGGGGTGGTACTTTCAGGAATACTTCCAGAATTACAGTGCCAATCGTTTTCGGGATCAAAATGGCAAATCGCTGGGCTTGCCCAAGCAGGAGCTGGATTATCAGGTCGCGGTGACACAGGTCAGCTATTTTTCCGACCTTCGCTTGGGCAACGCGACGCTGGGCATGAATGCCGTGCTTCCTTTTGTAACGAGCATGGATGTTGATGACGGACTCAATAACGCGGCGCTGAAGGCTCAAAGTGGCGTAGGCGATCTGCTTTTGGGCCCGATGATTCAGTTTGATCCAATCATGGGGCCCGATGGACCGCGTTTCGCGCACCGCATTGAGTTGCAGGTGAACGTGCCGACTGGCAAATACGACAGTAAGCATGACATCAACCCGGGTGCCAACGCTTGGTCGTTTGACCCCTATTGGGCGGCCACTTACTGGTTTACTCCAAAATGGACGGCGTCAGTCCGTGCTCACTATCTTTACAGTGGCAAGAACGATGATCCGGGGCCAGGGTTTGGTGGCGCCGACGATATGCAAGCCGGCCAGGCTTTACACGCAAACTTTGCTACCGAGTATGCGGTGACGCCGCAGCTGCGTTTGGGTATCAATGGCTATTGGCTAAAGCAAATCACCGATACCAAAGTTGACGGTCATGAGGTTTCCGGCCGCCGCGAAAAGGTATGGGCTATCGGGCCTGGGGCGATGTACAGCTTTTCCAAAGAGGATCATGTGTTTGTGAATGCGTACTTCGAACAAGACGTCGAGAATCGTCCTGAAGGTAGTCGTGTGCAAGTGCGGTATGTCCATCACTTTTAAGACTGCCATAGTTATTGTGCTCCATAGCTTCGATTACTTTGGTCTTCTGCCTGCCCCTAGGGGGCGGGCTTTTTTTTCCTTTTTGGGACCTTCAGCCATGTCTGCATCTCCTACTTCTTCTGATAATGTTGTTCTGATATGTCGTACCGACTTGCTGGGGCGCATTACGCACAGTAGCGAAGCGTTTATCAAACTTAGCGGGTATACGAGTAAGGAGCTGTTGCAACAGTCAAGCAGTCTTCTGAAGCACCCTGATATGCCTGCACATATTTTCAGTAGCCTGTGGAACGCGCTGCAACAGAGAAAACCCTGGATGGGACTTTTGAAGAACAGGCGCAAGGACGGTTCAACGTACTGGTTGAACGTCTACATAAAACCAGTGTTCGGCGATGATGGTGTTCAGGCATATGGGGCTGTCTATAGCTCACCCTCGCAAGCGCAATGTGAGCGTGCAGAAAAGCTCTACTCACGATTGAAATCTGGAGGCGGCGCTCTGCAGTGGAGTTCTCATATCCATCAACTGGTGGGCGTTGCATTACCGAGCCTGCCGCTCGGATTACTGTTGTCGGCAGGCCTTTGGCAACTGAACTCCCATATGGCCCAGAGCGCTTTCATTGTTGCTGGATCGCTCGTTATGGCGGGTATTCAGGATTGGCGGCAGACCCGAGCCGTCAAGCAGGTTTTTGTGGCGCATCCCAAAGCGTTTGCCGATCGATTGACCGCGAAAATTTACAGCAGCGCGCCAGGTGTTGCAGCGTTGATGGAGATGGCCCTCGTTGCCGAAGAACGTCGTCTGCAAAGCGCATTATCACGAATAGGGACGACCGGGGGCGTCGTAGAGCAGCGGGTGGTCGAGCTTGCCCAGTTGATCCAGGGCGAAACCCTGCGCCTCGAACGTCAACGCGATGAAACCGACTTGTCGGTGACCGCCCTAAGCGAATTGGGCGCCACCATTCAGGAAGTTGCCAGCAATGTTCAGGCTACCAATCTGGCCACTCAGGAAGCTGCCCGGCTTGCCAATCATGGCGAACAATTGTCCGGCAAAAGCCTCGATGCGATGCAGCAGCTCAGTGCATCAGTTGGGGATATTGCACTGGCGGTTCAACAACTGGCCAGCTCTACCGAGTCCATTGGCGCTATTACCAACATCATCAGTTCGATTGCCGGACAAACTAATCTACTGGCTCTGAACGCGGCTATTGAGGCAGCTCGCGCCGGCGAAGCGGGCAGGGGGTTCAGTGTCGTTGCCGACGAGGTACGGCAACTGGCAACTCGGACGCAGGAAGCAACACAGCAGATCCAACCGCTGTTATTGCAACTGCGTAATGCCACAGAACGCACCGTACAACTGACCAAGGAGGGGCGGGAGTTCGCGCGAAACAGTACGTGTGAGGTGGAATCAGTCCAAGGCAATTTGGTTGGAGTGAGTTTTTCACTGACCCAGATATCTGGCATGAGCATGCAGATCGCATCCGCCATGGAGCAACAATCCCAAGTGGTCGAGAGCTTGTCGCAACAGGTTATGCAAGTGTCCGAGCTGTCGACGCAAAGCGTTGATAAGGCATTGGACGGTCAGCGGATTGGTGAGGATCTGCTCGCTCAAGCCAAAGCGCTACGGCATTTGGCAGATCGTTTTGATCGCTGAGAGTTCGACGCTGGGGCATTGATCAGTAGCGTCGGCGGATGATGAAAAAAGCACAGGAATATCTGGTCTGCACCAGATATTCCTCATGCAACCTCAGTGCTTGGAATTGCTCTCGATGAATTTTTCGTAATACATCTGGAACCGCTCAATCTTCTGATCGCTGAACCAGGTTTTAATCGCTTCGACCATCGGCGGGGGACCGCACAGGTAAATGTCGAATGGATTGGCTTCGAACGACTGGCGGTCGAAGTGATCAGGAATCCAGCCGGTTTTACCTTTCCAGTGTTCTGATGGCTTCGACACTACCAAGTGATAATCGAAGTTCGCGATTCTGTCGCGATAATCAGCCAGGCGTTGAGTTTCGCAGAGGTCATTATCCTGCGTGACGCCATAGAACAGTTGGATCGGGTGTCCGCAACCACCTTTTTCGGCAATGGTATCCAGCATTCCGAGGAAGGCCGATAGGCCGGTTCCTCCTGCCACCAGGACGAGAGGCTTACTGACCTGACGTAGATAAAAGCTACCCAAAGGCGCCTCGAATTCGAGCATTTCTCCGGGGCGGCAATGCTCGCGGATGAAGTTGCTCATCACCCCATCAGGCAACAGCCTGATGAGAAACTGAAGCTGGTTATTGGGGTTGGGTCGGTTGGCAAATGAGTAGGAGCGCCACTCATCGGTGCCAGGTACATGCAGTCGAGCGTATTGCCCCGGAAGAAAGTCCAATTGCTGGGAGTGGGAGCAAGCATCTAGATGAAGGATCGCCGTGGTGGCCGAAACCTGCTCTACACCAGTTATCACCGCTTGCAATAACTGAGTGGCCCCAGCGTTGCACAAGCTCGAATCGAAGTCGAAGTAGAACGAGGCATCCGATTGCACGCGGGTCTGGCAAGAGAGCATCTTGCGTTGCGCCAGGTCCTGTTCGGAAAGGGCCTCGTCATCGACGTAATCTTGAGTGTATTGGCCTGATTCGCAGCGCCCCTGGCAGGTCCCGCAAACACCTTCGCGACAGTCCAGGGGGATGTTTACGCCATTACGTAGCGCGGCGTCGAGCAGCAACTCGTTTGGCTTGACCTCGAAGAACGAGGTCTTGCCGTCGGCGAAGCTGAAAGCGACTTTATGATTCATGACAGCGTGCTCCTCAGCTCACAGGTGATAGAAATCAAGCACTGAGTTGATGGTGTCGTTGAGCAATACGATGTGCTTGCGAGTGATCTTCCAGCTGTCCGCGACGGGTTTGAGGTGGTAGGTCACATGGCCGTAGAACTGCTCGGACAACCCTTGTCGTGTGAAGAGCGTGACCCATGCTGCCTTGACTTCAAGTAGTCCGTTATCGAGCTCGTTGATGCGCACATTGCTGATTTGATGCAAGGTGCGCGGCATCGGCGTTGAAGCCGCCGACTTACCGGTGCGCAAACGAAACACGCGATCTTCCAGGCCGGAGCGGTTCGAGTAGTAAATCAGCGACATGCCGCGCTTGGGGTCGGTGGTGTACACATGCTCTGACTCCCATTGCGGCAGGTGGAATTCACTCTGCTCATCAAACAAGGCGATATAGGCGTCCCAGTTCTGTTGATCACACAGCTCGGCTTTGCGGTAGAGAAATTGTTCGACGGAATACTGTAGTGCGGTCATTTCACACCTCCTTCAACTTCAGGGCTTTTTGTTCCAGGCCTTGCAAAAGGAAGCGCTGCCAGGATCCGTGCTGATTGATGTAAAGCCCTTCATGGGTGAACTCGGTGCCGGTCAGTACCGGGCTGATACCCAGAACCTCGCTGTTAGGTGTGGGACCTTCGACCCATTTTTCACTGCCGCGAGACACTTCGTTCCAGCGCTCGAGGCGCGCCTGGAATCCGCGCTGGGCTTCGCGAAACTCAACCAGGTCGTCCGGGGTTCCCATGCCTGAAACGTTGAAGAAATCCTCGAACTGGCGAATCCGGTTTTCCCGGTCGGCGTCGGATTCACCCTTGACGCCGATGCACTGGCTGGTGATCTCTGTCTTGTTCCAGGCCACCGGGCGCACGATACGCAGCTGTGAGCTGATTTGATCCATAAAGAACAGGCTTGGATAGATGTTGAGGTTGCGCAGGCGGTGCATCATCCACTCGGCCTGCTGCTGGCCGTATTCCTCGATCAGGCGCGGCATGACCGTGGCATAACCGGCGCGCACCGATGGATTGGGCATGTCGCTGAACAACAGGCTGTGGCCATTCTTGAACGAGAACCAGCCGTCGTCGGTTTCTGCATCGCCGGCGCCCAGTTTGCTGTAGTCCAATGTGTCGGACACGCCGCCATTGGCGGCATTGACTTGCTGGCGATGTTGCACCGTGGAGACGTAGTTGTAGTGCACAGTGCTGACGTGATAACCGTCCAGACCGTTTTCGTGCTGCAGTTTCCAATTTCCGTCGTAGCTATACGTCGACTTGCCGGGCAGTATTTCCAACTCTCCAGTGGGAGACTGCGCGACCATCATGTCGAAGAACACTTTTGCATCGCCGAGGTAGTCTTCCAGCGAGTCGCTGCCGTTGACGTCCAGGCTAATGAAGACGAAGCCCTTGTAGCTCTCGATCCGGGCTTTCTTCAGGCCGCGGGTGGCCTTGTCGAAACCTTCCGGATACTCCCCCGGGGCCTTGACCTTGACCAGGCGACCATCACTTTTGTAACACCAGGCATGGAACGGGCAGGTGAAGGTGGACTGGTTCCCTTTACTGACGCGTGTCAGGGTCGCGCCCCGATGCTGACAAGCGTTGATCAGCGCGTGGAACTGGTTGTTGCCGTCGCGGGTGATGATCATCGGCTGACGACCTGCACGCATCGTCAGAAAGTCATTGGGATTGGCGATTTCACTCTCGTGGCAGGCGTAGATCCAGTTCTTCTCGAAGATCAGTTCCATCTCCAGGTCGAACAGTTCCGGCTCGGTGAACATGTCACGGGCGACGCGGTAAATACCTTCGGCTGGCCGAAAATCCAGGCAACCCTGAATGTATTCCTGCCACTGAGTAATGCTTTTAGCGCTGTTCATCAGGTACACCCTTTTTGTAGTTTTAGGCTCACCCCGATTGAATGCCTTTCTGTGCGGTGCAACTATCCGCATTTGAGGCGATATCTATCCGTTTCTGAGGGGCGGAGCTGGCTTTTCGTGAGGATGAATAGACAAGGTTTATTTGTGCGTTTTTTTGATCATTTTTGCATTATGCGGATAGCGATCCTGAGGCCTTGGAAGTACGGTTGCAGTTAATCTGTAACCACTGTGGTGCTGCGATGAATCTGCAAACTCATGCGGGAACCGATGTTGAATTTCAAGACATCCATGCGGTACGTCATGACCTGCAGAGTGCGCAGGCCTGGATGGCGAACATTTGCGGCCCCCACGAGCTCAAGGCCTCGTGTCCACAACGTATTCATTTTCAACATGCCGGAAACGTTTTGAAGTCGATGTCTACGGTGATTGGGTATATCGAATATGGTACCGATGTCACTATCGATATTGATGCCTCGGAACTCAACAGCTACAGCATCAGTCTTCCTATCAGTGGTCAACAGGAACTCCGGAAATCAAATGGATTGCTGATGTCCGATAGCGATAATGGACTAATCGTTTCGCCTTATGATCGGCAAGAGCTTTCTATTGCCGGTGATTGCCGCAAGATTCAGGTCGCAATTAAGTGTGCAGCAATGCGTCAGGTGTTGGAGGAGTTACTACAGCGACCCACGCAACAACCCATAGTCTTCGAGACGCAGGTAAGTACAAATCAGGGAGCTCCTGCAGCATGGTGGCGGTTTGTCAAGTACCTGCTTGTGGAGATGGATCAGGCGCGTAACTTATTGGGTTATGTATCCGTGGCTCGTGATATTGAAAAAGCATTGATAAAGGGTTTTATTTTGTCGCAGCCAAATAATTATTCAAGCGAGTTGGTTGGCCTCTCGCAAGCTCGGTGTCCTGAGTACTTGTTGAAAGCCAAGCGGCTTATACATGAGCATGCTAGCGATGAAGTCGATTTGGACGAGGTCGGTCGGGCGGTTGGAGTGTCTCGCTTCAAACTATATGATGACTTCAAGAAGTACTTTGATATCACGCCAACTTTGTACTTGAAGCGTTTTCGGCTTGAAGCGGTAAGACAGGCACTGCTGGAAGGAGGCCACAATGAAAACATTACTGCGGTGGCGATGCGCTGGGGATTTAATCACTTGGGTCGCTTCTCATCCGATTACAAAAAATTATTTTTGGAAGTGCCATCGAAGACGGTTGAGCGAAGTCGCAAGCATTGATCGCAGACGATGGGTTCAATGCCAGGTTTTTCGAAGCAGGTGCGTCAAGGTTAAACTGATTTAAAAATTTTCTTCTTTTGATTTACACGTGTTTTGTTGGCTGTCGTGGTCTTTGCGGGCTAAGCGCCCGGCAGAGGGCGTTCGCATTCAAGAAAAATAAGAGAGAATCATTGTGAAAACGGTTGCGCAGGTACTTTTTTTAAAAGCAGAACATAATCAAAAGGTTCATACCGTTGCACCGGAACAAATGGTGCTTGAGGCGGTTAGGATTATGGCTGAACGGAACGTTGGCGCTCTACCTGTCGTAGAGAACGGGATCGTAATCGGCGTTATCAGTGAACGAGACTACGCGCGAAAGATGGTGCTACAGGGGCGCTCCTCGGCAGGTACGCCCGTTAGGGTTATTATGAGTTCGCCAGTGGTAACGGTGGACTCTCGTCAGAGCATTGAGGCGTGCATGGGTATTATGACCGATAGTCACCTTCGTCATCTGCCGGTTGTAGAGAACGAAAAACTGCTTGGCTTACTGTCGATTGGCGATCTGGTAAAGACAGCCATTACCGAGCAAGCTGACCTAATACTGCAACTTGAACGGTACATTCGCGGAGATTAATGCTTCTCCGACGACTGGCACGGTTTGGCCCGAGTGGGGGCATAAGTTCTTTGACTTGACTTGACTTGGTTCGCGCCTCGTTGATTTCGTCCGCATGAGCACAGACGCATTCAGTAAAGCCGCACGTGCGAAGTCGGGATCGGAGCACCACGCTCCTCGTATAGTCAATGCCTCGTTGGTTACAGATGCGGCAGTGGTAGTGGTAGTGGTAGTGGTAGTGAGTGGGCGTCATGATATCGACTGTAATGAAAAAATTAGCACTCGTATCGCACTCAGATATATTTTTTGAACGTCGCCGCCGTGATTGCCATAGTTACCCCAAGCATCACGGAGCAAGGCAGAAATATCGCCATTGGAATGATCGAAAAGGGCAGGGATAGATAAATGATCCACGGCACAATCAGCAGTGGTATCACTGCTCGTTTAGCGCGGTGATAGACAAAGCTGCTTTCTCGCCCAGCGCCAAACTTGCGTAGGTCGCGGCGCATCAAGCCATCGACAAAACCGGTGAACGAAGCCAACAAAAATAGTGGTGTGGACAGGACCAGAATGGTCAAGCGCACCACGAAGGTAAAGGTCACATACACCGCGGCCAGCACGAAATCCTCAATGCTCACGTAGAGCTGATTGGTCCAACTCCAGAAGCCGTTGCCCTGGCTAGACACCCGCGCCAACTGGGCAACATCCGCAAAGCCAGTCTTGACCAGCAACCACTGATTAAGGAAATCCAGCCACTGGACGATGGTTGGCCCGGGTTGTTGGAGGATGAGTGACGATTTGAAGTGCTCACTGAGCCAGTCCAGTTCGCTGCTCAGCATGGCCTGACTATGCTGCCAGCCCTGATCACCCCAGAACAGCAGGAGACCGGCGAACTCGATCAGGATCGAGAACAGCAACGAGGCGATCAACACGCTGATGATGCGCAGGACTAGGCTGATTCCTGAGATGATCAATCCCGGGCGCTGGATCGGTTGTGGCGGCGTGTTCTGGGCAGAAGTCGCCATTGTTCACTCCACTGCGCGCTGCAGAGTTGATGTGGGCAATACGTCTTCTGGATCGTTTCCTGCTGAATTGAAACCTGTGGTGGGGGAGGGCTATTCCACCTGATCCAGATCGAAGTTGGTTGTTGGGCTACCACCGCTCGCACTCCACCATTGGCCCGCCTGTTCGTTGTAAGTGGCCCGCATCCGCTGGGTGAGGTCCTGCAGGTCCTTGGGCATGGCATCGTCGTTGGAGGGTTTTGGCAAAGGCATGCGCACTTTCCAGAGCTGGCCACCGGCCTGGAAGGAGAACATTTGTCCCTTGGGCAAACTGACGATATGCGCTGGCTCGATTAGCGGCACACTGGTGCTACTGACGCGATCCTGCGAGGATGAAGTGAAGTCCGTGTTGGCCTCTGGATCAGAGGTGTCGGTGGCGCCCGACACCAGGGTTTTGGTCAGCACATTGACCTTGGGCAACTGCTGGGTGAGCAGTTCAGCGGTGGCGGTTTCGCGCACGCGGAGCATCTGCAGGGTGTTGAAATTGCCGATCACCTGGCCGGCCTTGGCGCGGTTACCGATTCGCGCTTCGATGTCGCTGAGGGTCTGGGTGTAGGCGGTTACCTGGATACCGGCACCACCGCCCTTATTGATCAGCGGGATGAATTCATCACCCATCAACTCGTTGAACTCATCGGCGTGGAGGTTGATCGGCAGCATGTCACTGTTGTCACCCGATTGGGGCAGGCCATGGTCGATGCCGTGTTTGTAGATGTGTCCGGCGACCGAGACCAAGTCGGCGAACATGGAGTTGCCCACGGCGGCGGCCACCTCGGCATCGGTCAGCGCATCCAGGCCGACGTAAACGATGCCGCGTTTACGGATGATCTGCATCCAGTCGAAGATTGGCCGCGGGTCATCTAAATCGGTGTAGTTGGGGGCCAGTAACTGGGTGCTGAGATGTCACTGACCCAGTCTGTTCCTCGCAAACCGTTGCCTTGGCTGGATTTGTGTAAATTTGGATATGGGTCAGTTTTGCGTCAGCACGTGGGGGATGCGGCGTCGGCGTCAACAATTGTGACGCAAAACACCGGCGTCCAGCGCTCTCTAGTATTCCGAAGAGCATCGTAAACCGCATTGCCGTGCTGTCAGTTTTGCGGCAAATCATGCTCTCGAGGCGGTGTACAAGCAGTGGGTCGAGTTTCGCAGGCAGAGCCTGAAGGAGGGTCACCAGAGCACGCTCTCGCAAATATCAAGAATCTTCAACAAACACATCCTGCCATTTATTGAGTTATTGAAAGAAAATTCTGAGATCGCTTAGGGCTAGACTCATATTTATCTCGGAGAGCGTTGGACTTTGCTGGAGTTCATTGGACGATAAATTGGTGGCTATAGCCCCGCCATTTTTATGCGACAAAGCCCTGATTATTCAGGGCTTTGTCGTTGATGGGGTTCGGATTGGGAATTTTTTTGGTTCATGCGTTCCCAAACCACCCCTATTTTCAAGGTTTGGTATTGGCCCCGGCCTTTTGACACGCCCGCTTTGAGACATCCCCTGTGCGGGTCCTGAGAAGCGGGCTTGGCCGTTCAAGGCTTTTGAGTCGGATTACTCCTCGCGCTTCACTACCAGGGTCAAAATGTCGTAACTGGCTACCAGTTCTCCCAACTGATTGGTCACTTCCACATCCCAGGCCACCACGCCTTGCGGAATGCCTTGCGGGCTCTTTTTGCCCTGGTCGATTTTGCGTTTGCAGGTCAGGCGCGCCTGGATGGTGTCGCCGATGCCCACCGGGGTGATGAAGCGCAAAGTATCCAGGCCATAGTTGGCCAGGACCGGGCCCGGCGCCGGGGACACGAACAGGCCGGCCGCCGCCGACAGCACGAAGTAACCGTGGGCGATGCGTTTGCCGAATTGCGACTCCTTGGCGGCGATGTCGTCGAAGTGCATGTAGAAGTGATCGCCGGACAGGCAGCCGAAGTTCACCAGATCGGCTTCGGTCACGGTGCGACGGTGAGTCAGCAGCGATTCGCCGATCTGCAGGTCCTGGAAGAACCGGCGGAACGGATGCACTTCGGTTTCGATGACCTTGGCGCCACGCACGTATTCGCCGGTGACCGCCGCCAACATGGTCGGCGAGCCTTGCACCGCCGCACGTTGCAGGTAGTGCTTCACGGCGCGTAGACCTCCGAGTTCTTCACCGCCGCCGGCACGACCCGGGCCGCCGTGTTTGAGTTGTGGCAGGGGTGAACCGTGGCCGGTGGATTCGGCGGCGGATTCGCGGTCCAGCACCAGCAAACGGCCGTGCCAGGCAGCCGCTACCGGGATTGCCTTGGCGGCGATCTGCGGATCTTTGGTGATCAAACTGGCCACCAGGCTGCCTTTGCCGCGAGCGGCCAGGACCAGTGCTTCGTCCAGATCGTCGTAGGCCATCAGGGTGCTGACCGGGCCGAACGCTTCGATATCGTGAGCACCGCCCTCGGCGTGCGGGTCGCGCGACTGCAGCAACGTCGGCGCAAAGAACGCGCCCTGGCTGACGTTTTCGCCACGAGGTGCGAAACCGTCACGGGCGCCGAACAACAGGTCACTGCTCTGCAACAGGCTTTCAAGACGCTCAGCCACGTCTTTCTGTTGATCGTGAGAGGCCAGCGCACCCATGCGCACACCTTCCACCGATGGGTCGCCAACCACGACTTTCGCCAAGCGATCCCGCAGGCGGGTCGCCACCGCATCGATGTGCTTGGCCGGAACGATGGCGCGGCGGATGGCCGTGCATTTCTGCCCGGCCTTGGTGGTCATTTCCCGGGCGACTTCCTTGATGAACAGCTCGAACTCTTCGTCGTCCGGCGTCACGTCCGGGGCGAGGATCGCGCAGTTCAGCGAGTCGGCCTCGGCGTTGAACGGCACCGAATTACGGATCAGGTTCGGATTGACTCGCAGCTTGGCGGCGGTGTCGGCCGAGCCGGTGAAGGTCACTACGTCCTGGCCTTGCAGGCGATCTAGCAGATCACCGGTGCTGCCGATGATCAACTGCAAACTGCCTGTGGGCAGCAAACCGGATTCGTCCATCAGGCGCACCACGGCTTCGGTCAGGTAGCTGGTAGCGCTGGCCGGTTTGACGATGCACGGCATGCCGGCGAGAAAGCTCGGTGCGAACTTTTCCAGCATGCCCCAGATCGGGAAGTTGAAGGCGTTGATGTGCACCGCCAGGCCACCACGGGGCACCAGAATGTGCGTGCCGGCGAAGGTGCCGAGTTTGCTCAGCGGCATCGCCGGGCCTTCGTGGACGATATTGCCCGACGGCAGTTCGCGGGAACCGAGGCCGGCGTAGGTGAACAGCGTGCTGTTGCCGCCTTCGATGTCGATCCAGCTGTCGGCACGGGTGGCGCCGCTGTGGTGCGAGATAGCGTAGAGCTGTTCTTTGCGTTCGCTCAGGTACAAGGCCAGTGCCTTGAGACGCTGGGCCCGTTGTTGGAAATCCAGCGCCATCAGCGCGCTGACGCCTTGGCGACGACCATGCTCAATGGCTTCGGCGAAGTCCGGACGCTCTTCGTGAGTGCGCGCAATCTCGTGGCCATCGATGGCGCTGCGCAGCACCTGGGCACCGTGTTGGCCGATCCAGCGACCGGCGATGAAACTTTGCAGGGTAGGGGCGTGAGGCATCACGATTCCTCCAGGTTATGAAAAGTGCGGGCGCGGCTGTAGCCACGCCCTTCAGGGATTACCAAAGCGCCACGGTGTAACCGACGATCAGCCGGTTTTCATCGATGGCGGTACTCAAGCCATTGCCGGAACGGAAGGTCACGTTGCGCCAGCGCAGGCTGACGTCCTTGAGCACGCCGCTCTGGATGACGTAACTGATGTCGGTGTCGCGTTCCCGCTCACGGCCGTTGTCGACGCTGCCGGATTTAACGTGGCTACCGTCGGTGTAACGCGTCATGAAGGTCAAGCCGGGGATGCCTTGCGCCGCGAAATCATAGTCGTAACGCAGCTGCCAGGAGTCCTCGTCGGCGCGGGTGTAGGTGTTGTAGGTCACCAGGTTGACCACGTACGGATCGCCGCCGTTGAGGAACGGAAAGGCGCTGTCGCCGGACAACTGCTGGTACGTGGCACTGACCTTGTGGGCTCCGTGGGACACGGTAAACATGCTGTTGAAGTTACGGTTGTCGATGCGCCCAGCGCGCTCTGCGCCATCCCCACGGCTATCGAAATAGCGCACGTCGCTGCGCAGGTTGAAACCGTTGCCGAGCGGCTGGGTATGCACCAGCCCGACGAACTGCTGACGATAAATTTGATCAAGCTTGCCGTAGTAATAGCTCAGGTTCAGTTGCGGGCTGAAGGCGTAGCTGCCGCCGGCGAAGTCGAAGTGATCGCTGCTGGCGGTTCCATAGCCGATGTCATCGTTGCTGGAGGAATTCCGCAGGTTGGCCTTGGTCAGGCGCCCGGCATTGACCGTCAGGCCACTGATCTCCTGGCTGGTGAGCAAGCCGCCTTCAAAGGTCGACCCCAGCAGACGGGTGTCGTTGTAGGTCGCCACCGGCAGCAAGGGTTGCAGGGTGCCGAGCTTGAACACGCTCTTGGATACGCGCAGCTTGCCGGTCAGCCCCAGTTGGCTGAACTCGTCAGCCGGCTCATGGCTGTTCGGGCCAAAGGGCAGCAGCCCGGTGCCACGGCGATCCGGGCTGGAGTCGAGTTTCAGCCCCAACTCCCCAAGCGCGTCGAGACCGAAGCCGAATGTACCGTCGGTGAACCCGGACTCGATGCGCGCGGTGAATCCCTGCGCCCATTCTTCAGCCTTGGACTGCGGCGCGTTGTCCTGACGGAAATCGCGATTGATGTAGTGGGTGCGCATTTCAATACGGGCCTTGCTGTCGTCGATGAAGTCGGCCATGGCGCAGGGTGCGATCAGGGGCAGACTCAATGCGGCGGTTAACGAAAACAGTGATTCGTAAGGTGCGGTACGTGCGGGCTTCATTATTTTTATTCCCTGCCATCGGATCGTCGTTGGTTAGTGCTTGCTGGCACCGGAGGCACCGATGCCGGTCATCGAACGGATGAACTGCGCCAGATAACGGCCACGCTCAAGGGCTGCGCGGGGTGAGGTGTCGGTGACCGAAAAAAACCAGGCGCTGAAGAACGCCAGGCTCATGGAGAACAACGCTGGGTTGGAGTAGGGGAACAGCGCCTTGTCGTGATGCAGCACGTTGACCCACACCGCCGGGCTCAACACCAGCAGGACAATCGCTGAGGTCAGTCCTGCCAGACTGCCGGTCACCGCACCGCGAGTGGTCAGGCCTTTCCAGTACATCGAGAGGAACAGCACCGGGAAATTCACCGACGCGGCGATGGCCAGTACCAGGCCGGACAAGAAGGCAATGTTTTGCGATTCAAATAACAGGCCGAGGATGATCGCCAGGACACCGATGCACAGCGTGGCAATCCGCGAGACCCGAATTTCCTGTTTCTCGCTGGCCTGACCTTTGCGCATCACACAGGCATACAAATCGTGGGACACCGCCGAGGCACCGGACAACGCCAACCCGGCAACCACCGCGAGAATGGTGGCGAAGGCGACCGCCGAAATGAACCCGAGGAACAGGTTGCCGCCCACGGCCTGGGCCAGGTGCACGGCGATCATGTTGCCGCCGCCGATGATCGCGCCGTTGGCGTCACGGAACGCTGGATCGGTGCCGACCATGACAATCGCGCCGAAGCCGACGATGATCAGCAGCAAGTAGAAGTAGCCGATAAATCCGGTGGCGTAGAACACACTTTTACGCGCTTCCTTGGCATCGCTGACGGTGAAGAAGCGCATCAGGATGTGCGGCAGGCCGGCGGTGCCAAACATCATGCCCAGACCCAGCGAAATTGCATCGATCGGGTTCGACAACAAACCGCCGGGCGCCATGATCGCGTTGCCCTTGGCGTGCACGGCAGTGGCGCCGGCGAACATTGCTTCGGTGCTGAAACCGAAATGCTTGAGCACCATGAACGCCATGAACGTGGTGCCGAACAGCAGCATCACAGCCTTGATGATCTGCACCCACGTGGTGGCGAGCATGCCGCCGAAGGTCACGTAGAACACCATCAACACGCCGACCAGCATGACCGCGTAGAGGTAATCGATGCCGAACAACAATTCAATCAGCTTGCCGGCGCCGACCATCTGCGCCACCAGGTACATGAGGGCCACGGTCAGGGTGCCGAAGGCCGAGGTCAGGCGCACCGGAGTTTGTTCCAGGCGATAGGAAACCACGTCGGCAAAGGTGTATTTACCGAGGTTGCGCAGGCGTTCGGCGATCAGGAACAGAATGATCGGCCAGCCCGCCAGTACGCCCAACGCGTAGAGCAAGCCGTCATAGCCATTGAGGAACATCATCGCCGAGATGCCCAGAAAGGACGCCGCGGAGATCATGTCGCCGGCAATCGCCAGACCGTTCTGAAAACCGGTCATGCCACCGCCAGCGGTGTAGAAATCGCTGGCGGAGCGGGTACGCAACGCGGCCCAGCGCGTCACACCAAGGGTGAACAGCACGAACACCAGGAACATGCCGATCGCGTTCCAGTTCAGCGGGCGGGACGCGCCGTCGGCCGCTGCCGCAAAGTCAGCGACGAAGGCCAGAGGCAGCAGGAATAACGCCAGGAACCGGCTCATCGGGCGCACTCCTGTTTCAGCTTTTCGTTGAGCGGATCGATCACGTTGTTGGCGCGATAGACGTAGAAACCGGTCAGTGCGAAGGCCAGCACCACGATCACCACACCCACCAACATACCTACAGTGGTCACCCCGCCACTGAGGGATTGGCCGAGGGTGGCGGGGGAGAACGCCACCAGTAAGACGAAGCCGAAATAGATCACCAGCATGATCAGCGACAGCGACCAATACAGGTTCTGTTTGCGGCGTACCAACTGGATGAAGTCAGGGTTCTGGCGGATGAGTTCTACGTCTTTGGGTGACATGGCGCGCTCTCTGTTGTTGTTTTTGTTGTGGGGTGAAGCGGGTTTACGGTTTCACGCTGAAAGAAGGTCCTGCGGCCCTTATCGCGGGCAAGCCACGCTCCCACAAGTAATGCGTAGACCTTGTGGGTGTGGAGTAATCAGAACTGGTCGAAATCGAGCACCACTTTGTCGCTCACCGGAAACGCCTGGCACGACAGCACATAGCCGGCGGCCACTTCGTAATCTTCCAGCGCGTGGTTGCTGTCCATTTCCACTTCGCCTTCGATGACCTTGCATTTGCAGGTCGAGCACACGCCGGCCTTGCACGAGTAAGGCAGTTCGGCGCCCTGGGCGTTGCCGGCGTCGAGGATGCTCTGGCTGTTGCGCGGCAGGTCGAAGGCCAAGGCGCGGCCGTCGCTGATGACGGTGATCTGGCTGACGGCGGCATCAACCTGCCGAGCCGCCTCGCGGGCTTCGCGTTTTTGTTGGCTACCGGCGGCGGCAAACAGTTCGAAATGAATGCGCTCAGGCGGCATGCCTTTGGCTTTCAGGCTGTCGCGCACGGTTTCGGTCATTTCCTGCGGGCCGCAGATGAAGGCCGCGTCGAGGGCTTTGACGTCGAGCCAGCGAGAGAACAGTTGCTCGCATTTCTCGGCGTTGATCCGGCCGTTGTACAGGTCGACATCCTGCTGTTCGCGGCTGAACACAAAGATCAGATTCAAACGTTGCAAGTAGCGGTTTTTCAGGTCTTCGAGTTGCTCGCGAAACAACGCGCCGGAGCTGGAACGGTTGCCGTACAACAGCGTGACACGGCTGTGCGGCTCGGTTTGCAGGGTGGTCTTGATGATCGACAGGATCGGTGTGATACCGCTGCCCGCCGCGACCGCCAGGTAGTTGCCATGGCGGGTCGGGTCGAGTTCGACATGAAAGTGCCCGGCTGGCGGCATCACCTCCAGGCTGTGCCCGGCCTTCAACTGCTCATTGGCGAACGCCGAGAAACGTCCACCCGCCACGCGCTTGATGGCGACGCGCAGTTCACCGTCGTTGACCCCGGTGCAGATCGAGTAGGAACGGCGCACTTCTTCGCCGTCCATCTGAGTGCGCATCACCAGGTGCTGGCCCTGGGTGAAGTGAAAACTGTCTTGCAGGTGCTGCGGAATCTCGAAGGCGATGGACACCGCGTCACGGGTCTCGGCGCGCACGTCCTTGATGGTCAGGCTGTGAAATTTACTCATTTTTATTCTCCAGCTGGGACGGCCGATCGCCGCTCAGATGCACTTGAAATAGTCGAACGGTTCCCGGCAATCGACGCAGCGGTACAGCGCCTTGCACGCGGTGGAACCGAACTCGCTGAGTACTTCGGTGTGCGCGCTGCCGCATTGCGGGCAGACGATCACCGGGCTTTCGCCGAGCAGGCTGCGCTTGCTGGTGCTGCCGTTGGGCGGCGCGATGCCGTAGGCGCGTAGGCGTTCGCGACCGCTGTCGGTGATCCAGTCAGTGGTCCAGGCCGGGGTCAATTTGCGTTCCAGGTGTGGCGCCTTGAACCCGGCGAGCTCCAGCGCCTCACGAATATCGCTTTCGATCACTTCGGTGGCGGGGCAACCGGAGTAGGTCGGCGTGACCACCACGTGCAGGTGCCCGGCCTGCCAGTCGAGATCGCGAACGATGCCCAGGTCGACGACGCTGACCACCGGCACTTCCGGGTCCATGACGTGCGCCAACGTCTCCCAGGCAGCGGCCAGGTCGGTTGGCTGAGCCGGCCGTGCGCCCTGGTCGCTGGCGATCAGCTCACCAGGTTGCATTGGGGTACGCTCGTGGCAGTGATTGCATCTCGGCCAACAGAATGCCCAGGTGTTCGGTGTGCAAGCCGCGGCGGGCATTCAGGTAGAAATAGCTCGGTGCGGCAGGCACGGGCAGGGTGGCGCTGGCGAAAATCTCGCTGACCTTGGCTTGCCAGGCCGCGGCGACTTGCGCAGCGTCCGGGGTGACGCCGGCATCGCACAGGCGTTGCTCGCTGTCGTCAGCACTGGTCAGCTCGACCGTGAAACGCCAAACCTCAGGGATGGCCGCGAGCATGCGCTGATGACTTTCCTCGGTGCCGTCACCCAGACGCTCAACCCATTCACCGGAGCGGCGCAGGTGATAGGTGACTTCCTTCACGGCTTTGGCGGCAATGCCGGCGATGCGCTCATCGCTGGACTGGCTCAGGCCGCTGAGTACTTGCAGGTGCCAGGCGTCGTAGAGGAATTGCTTGAGGATGGTCACCGCGTAGTCGCCGTTGGGTTGTTCCACCAGCAGCAGGTTGCGATAGGCGCGCTCATCACGACGGAACGCCAGGTGATCGGCGTCGCGACCGTCGTTCAGCAGTTCGGCGGCGTATTCCAGCCAGTTGCGTGCCTGGCCCACCAGGTCGAGGCCAACGTTCATCAGCGCCAGTTCTTCTTCCAGCGCCGGGGCCTTGCCGCACCATTGGCACAGGCGCTGGCCCTGGATCAGGGCGCTGTCGCCGAGGCGCAGCAGGTATTCGATCAGATCAGTCTGCTTGTTCATGGTCGACCTCACATGTGCCCGACTTCAGCCGGCAACTCGTAGAAGCTGGCGTGGCGATAAACCTTGTCGTCCGCGGGGTCGAACAGCGGGTCTTTTTCATCGGGCGACGACGCGGTGATCAGTGCCGAAGGCACGACCCACAGGCTCACGCCTTCGCTGCGGCGGGTGTACAACTCGCGCGCGTTCTCGATGGCCATGGTGGTGTCGGCGGCATGCACGCTGCCGACATGCTTGTGGTTGAGGCCGTGCTTGCTGCGCACGAAAACTTCGAAAAGGGTCCATTCAGACATATCAGTGACTCCACATCAGGTGGCCGATCAGGCGGCGTTCTTGTTCTGTTTTTTGCGAGCGTGGGCGACTGCGGCTTCGCGGACCCAGGCACCGTCTTCAATGGCTTTGCGGCGGGTGGCAACGCGTTCCTGGTTGCACGGGCCGTTGCCCTTGAGCACTTCGTAGAACTCGTTCCACTGGATTTCGCCGAAGTCGTAGTGGCCGCGCTCGGCGTTCCACTTCAAGTCCGGGTCGG
Organism: Pseudomonas sp. Ma2-10; assembly: GCF_054330215.1. Classification (NCBI taxonomy): domain Bacteria; kingdom Pseudomonadati; phylum Pseudomonadota; class Gammaproteobacteria; order Pseudomonadales; family Pseudomonadaceae; genus Pseudomonas; species Pseudomonas sp. Ma2-10. The sequence goes on from NZ_JBTEYL010000007.1 coordinate 26,466, forward strand.
GGCAGGTGCAGCCCAGCAGTTCCAGCTGCGGGATGGTCTGGTCGATGAAGCGCTGGCGCAGTTCGTCGTTGCTCTGGCGTTTGATTTTCCAGGCCATGGACTGGGCGCTGTTTGGCGAGTGTTCGTCGCTCGGGCCGAACATCATCAGCGACGGCCACCACAGGCGGTTGATCGCGTCCTGGACCATGTCTTTCTGCGCCTGGTTGCCGTGACGCATCATGGTCAGGAGGATTTCGTAGCCCTGGCGCTGGTGGAAGCTCTCTTCCTTGCAGATCCGCACCATGGCCCGGGAGTAGGGGCCATAAGAAGTGCGCTGCAACACCACCTGATTGACGATCGCCGCGCCGTCCACCAGCCAGCCCACGGCGCCCATGTCGGCCCAGTTCAGCGTCGGGTAGTTGAAGATGCTCGAATACTTGGCTTTGCCGCTGTGCAGTTTGGCAATTTCTTCATCGCGGTCGGCGCCGAGGGTTTCCATGGCGCTGTAGAGGTACAAGCCGTGGCCGGCTTCGTCCTGAATCTTCGCCATCAGTTGCAGTTTGCGTTTGAGCGATGGCGCGCGGGTGACCCAGTTGCCTTCGGGCAGCATGCCGACGATTTCGGAGTGGGCGTGCTGGGAGATCTGCCGGATGAGGGTTTGGCGATAGGCATCGGGCATCCAGTTTTTGGCTTCGATCTTGATTTCTGAATCGATTTTTTCCTGGAAGGCGCGTTCCTGGTCAGACATCTCCGACAGGTCTTTTATGCGCTTGACGCCGGTTTCTACGAGCTGTGCGTACATGGGGGGCTCCCGCCGTGAATCTTCTTGATGGCATGGAGAACTTTATAAGCGATACATAAATTAATATCAAACACAAAATAACGTGTCGTATGTGTTTTTGTATCACTTCGGGATGAGTGGTCGCTTTGGGAGAGGTTGTTATGTGTGTATATCCATTTCTTCGGTAACGGATATGTACAAAAAAAACCCAAAAAAAACCCCGCAAAAAGCGGGGCCATAAAGGGTGCAGCAGTCATGCTTTCGGGCGTTTGTCCAGCACGTGACAAGCCTTGCCCTCAGACCGCTTGATCGAATGCAGAGGCTGCAAAACGATCCGCGTACTGATCCCGATATACGTCTTGATATGCCGACTCAACTCGGCGGCGACAGCTCTCTGCTGATCTTCTCCCAGATGCTGATGCTCAGCCTTCAGCTCCACATGCACATCCACGCTGTCCAGGTTGCCATTGCGATACAGATGAATCTCATAACACTCCGAAAGCTGTTTGATTTTCAGCACCTGTTCCTCGATCTGCGTCGGAAACACGTTAACCCCGCGAATGATCAACATGTCATCGCTGCGCCCAGTGATCTTGTCGATACGCCGCATCGGCCGCGCAGTGCCCGGCAACAGACGCGTCAAGTCGCGGGTGCGATAGCGGATCATCGGCAACGCTTCTTTACTCAGCGACGTAAACACCAGCTCGCCCATCTGCCCGTCCGGCAGCACTTCACCGGTAACCGGATCAATGATTTCCGGGTAGAAGTGGTCTTCCCAGATCGTCGGCCCGTCCTTGGTTTCCGCGCATTCCATGGCGACGCCTGGCCCCATGATCTCCGAGAGGCCGTAGATGTCCAGGGCGGTAATGCCCAGGCGCGCTTCGATGGCGCTGCGCAGTTCGGCGGTCCAGGGTTCGGCGCCGAAGATGCCCAGGCGCAGGGCCAGTTTGTGCGGGTCGATGCCCTGACGCTCGATTTCATCGGCGATGTTAAGCATGTACGACGGGGTGACCATGATGATGTCTGGTTGGAAATCCTTGATCAGCTGCACCTGTTTCTCGGTCTGCCCGCCGGACATCGGAATCACCGTGCAACCCAGGCGCTCAGCACCGTAGTGGGCGCCGAGTCCGCCGGTGAACAGGCCGTAACCATAGGAAATATGCACTTTGTCGCCACGTCGGCCACCCGCCGCGCGGATCGAGCGGGCGACCACGTTGGCCCAGGTGTCGATGTCGTTCTGGGTGTAGCCGACGACAGTCGGTTTGCCGGTGGTGCCACTGGAAGCATGCAGGCGCACGACGTCATGCATCGGCACGGCGAACATGCCGTAGGGGTAGTTGTCGCGCAGGTCGGATTTGGTGGTGAAAGGAAACTTCGCCAAGTCTTCCAGCGACTTGATGTCATCCGGGTGCACGCCCAGCGCATCGAAGCGTTGACGGTACAGCGGCACGTTCTGGTACGCGTGTTTCAGGCTACAGCGCAGCCGATCCAGCTGGTGCTGACGGAGTTCGTCGATGCTGGCGGTTTCAATCGGGTCCAGCACTGGATCAAGCACGGCGTTGGCAATTGGCATGTTCATAACTTCACTCGAATTATTTTTGTGTTTCAGCCCTTTCGCACAAGGGCTTAGAGTGCATGCCCCAAGGATACCTCTCGGCTCCTCGGGAATCGCGGTTCTTTAGTCGGACAGGCGCTCAATGATCAGCGCGATGCCTTGGCCAACGCCGATGCACATGGTGCATAAGGCGTAGCGACCCTGACGCTCTTCCAGTTCATGCAGGGCGGTGGTCACCAACCGCGCGCCGCTCATGCCCAGCGGATGACCGAGGGCAATCGCGCCGCCGTTCGGGTTTACGCGTGCATCGGTGTCGCTCAGGCCGAGTTCGCGCAACACTGCCAGGCCTTGTGCGGCAAAGGCTTCGTTGAGTTCGATCACGTCCATGTCGGCGAGGCTCAGGTTGGCCAGTTCCAGTACCTTGCGCGTTGCCGGCACCGGGCCGATGCCCATGATGCGGGGTTCGACGCCAGCGGTGGCCATGGCGACGACCCGGCCGCGAGCCTTCAGACCGTGGCGTTTAGCGACTTCCGGGCTGGCCAGCAACAGTGCGCAAGCCCCATCGTTGACCCCGGACGCGTTGCCGGCGGTGATGCTGCCGCCTTCGCGAAACGGCGTGCCAAGCTTCTGTAATTGCTCAAGCGTGGTATCGCCCCGGGGGTGTTCGTCGTGCTCGACCACTTTGGCCGGGCCTTTGCGCTGGGGGATTTCTACCGCGACGATTTCTTTGGCAAAGCGGCCGCTGGCCTGGGCTGCGGCGGCGCGCTGCTGGCTGCGCAGGGCAAAGGCGTCCTGGTCGGAGCGAGAAATGTTGAACTGCTCGGCGACGTTCTCGGCGGTCTCCGGCATGGAGTCGATGCCATAGGTTTTTTTCATCAGCGGATTGACGAAGCGCCAGCCGATGGTGGTGTCGTAGACCTGAGCGTCGCGGGAAAACGCCTGTTCAGCCTTGCCCATCACCAGCGGTGCACGGGACATCGATTCGACACCGCCGACCAGCATCAGCCCGGCCTCGCCGCAGCGAATCGCCCGGGCGGCGGTGCCGATGGCATCCAGCCCGGAACCGCACAAACGGTTGAGGGTGGTGCCCGGCACGCTGACCGGCAACCCGGCCAGCAGCGCCGACATGCGCGCGACGTTGCGGTTGTCTTCGCCGGCCTGGTTGGCGCAGCCGTAGATCACGTCATCAACGGCATTCCAGTCGACTTGCGGGTGACGGCGCAGCAATTCGCGCAGCGGCACCGCGCCGAGGTCGTCGGCGCGCACGCTGCTCAAGGCTCCGGCGTAGCGGCCGATCGGGGTCCGCACCGCATCGATGATCAAGGCGTCATTCATTCGGGTTCTCCTGCGTCAGCACAGCGCCGCGCACTTTGTAGGATTTGCCATGGAACAGGGCGATCAGTTGGCCCTGTTGGTTTTCAATGCGTACGTCGTAGTTACCGGTGCGACCGGAACGGCTTTGCTCGGTGCAATCGGCCGTCAAGGTGTCGCCCAGGCGTGCCGGGGCGATGTAGTCGATGCTGCAACCGATGGCTACCGTGGCCTCGTTGTAGCTGTTGCAGGCAAAGGAAAACGCTGAATCGGCGAGGGCAAACAGGTAACCGCCGTGGCAGGTGCCGTGGCCCTGAATCATCTCGGCGCGCACGTTCATCCCAACGCGAGCACAGCCGGGCGCAGCTGAGAGCAGGCGCATGCCCATTGCCTGGCTGGCGGCGTCGCGCTTGAACATCGCTTGCGCGCAGGTGCTGGCCAGATTCATTGCTTCATGGTTTGTCATGGAATGTCCTTCCTTCAGCGACCCGACGGCGCAACAGCAGCGACGGCCGATAACGTTCTTCGCCGTAACTGGCTTGCAGGTGTTCCAGCACGGTGAGGATCTGCGAAAGCCCGATGGCATCGGCCCAGGCCAGCGGGCCTTGGGGGTAATTGACCCCGGCGCGCATCGCCAGATCGATGTCGGTGGACGAGGCAACGCCTTGCAGCAGGGCATCGGCGGCTTCGTTGGCGAGCATGGCGACGGTGCGCAACACGGCGAGGGCCGGGCTGTCGCTGAGCAGGCTGACTTTGAGGTCGGCCCGTTGCAGCAGCGCGACGCCTTGTTCGAGAGCGGATGGATCGATGCCTGCCGAACAGCTGATAGCGATTCGGCTGGCCTTGCCGTAGTCGAACGCCAGATCCAGCAGGATCAGATTGCGCAGGCCGTCCTCATTGGCCCGTTGACTGGCCATGCGCCCGTCGCTCAACGCCAGCAACGCGTCGCCGACCCGCAGCAAACCTCGGCCGTCGCGCTGAATGACCTCGACGCCGTGTTCGCGCAAGCGTGGGATAAGCCCCTGCGCAATACCAAGATCGCCTTCCACGACGCAGGTTTCAACGGTTCGTTCGCTGCTGATCGAGGCGGGCTGCGCACGCTCGATACCGTCAGCATAGCGATAGAAGCCCTGACCGCTTTTGCGCCCCAGCCGCGCGGCGTCGACCAGTTCTTTCTGGATCAACGACGGCAGGAATCGCGTGTCGCCGTAATAGGCGTCGAATACAGAGCAGGTCACGGCATAGTTGACGTCATGGCCGATCAGATCTGTCAGCTCGAAAGCGCCCATGGCAAAACCACCGGCATCGCGCATCAGTGCATCGAGGGTCGGGCAATCGGCGGCGCCTTCCTGGAGCAAACGCAAGCTCTCGGCATAGAACGGCCGGGCCACGCGGTTGACGATGAAACCCGGCGTGGAGCGGGTGTGCACTGGTTTTTTGCCCCAGGTTTTGGCGGTGTCATACAGGCACTCGGCCAGTGCTGGATCGCTGGCCAGGCCTGAGACGATTTCCACCAGCGCCATGACCGGCGCCGGGTTGAAGAAGTGCAGGCCGAGCAGGCGTTGTGGGTGATGCAATTGCGCAGCGATGCTGGTGATCGACAGCGACGAGGTATTGCTGGCGAGAATGCAGTGCTCGCCGCAGATGCTTTCCAACTGACGGAACAGGGCGCGTTTGACCTCAAGGTTCTCGACGATGGCTTCGATGATCAGCTCGCAATCGGCCAGCGCTTCGATGGCTTCCACAGCCTGAAGACGGGCGATGGTTGCAGTGCGTGCTTCGGCCGAGAGTTTGCCGTTTTCGACGCGTTTGCCCAGTTGTCGGTCAATGCCATCGATCGCCTGCGCAGCAGCGCCGGGACGATTGTCGAGCAGCAGCACTGGATGGCCGGCCTGTGCGGCGACCTGCGCAATGCCGGCGCCCATGGCACCGGCGCCAATCACCGCGATGCGCGCGTTAGTGTTCAGTGCAGTCATGACTCAGCGCCCCTTGAAGCTTGGGCTGCGTTTTTCCATGAACGCGCTGACGCCTTCACGGTAATCCTCGCTGCGTCCGGCCAGACGCTGCAGGTCTTTTTCCAGCTCCAGCTGTTCGTCAAACGTATTGCTCAGGCTGGCGTTCAGGCTGCGCTTGATCAGTGCCAGTCCGTAAGTCGGTTGCGTGGCCAATTGACGAGCCAGCGTCAGGGCTTCATTGCGCAGTTCCGCGTCATCCACGCAGCGGTAGATCAGTCCCCATTGCTCGGCTTGCTCGGCACTCAAGCGATTGCCAAGCAAGGCCAGCGCCTTGGCGCGTGCCATGCCGACCAGGCGCGGCAAGGTCCAGGTGCCGCCGGAGTCAGGGATCAGGCCGATTTTGCAGAAGGCTTGGATGAAACTCGCCGAACGTGCCGCCAGTACGAGGTCGCAGGCCAGCGGGATATTGGCGCCGGCCCCGGCCGCCACGCCATTGACCGCGCAGATTACCGGCATCGGCAGGTCGCGCAGTTGGCGGATCAGCGGGTTGTAGAACTTCTCGATGGACTCACCGAGATCCGGCACGGCGCTTCCCGGCGCGACATTGCGGTCGCTGAGGTCTTGTCCGGCGCAGAAACCGCGACCCTCACCGGTCAGCAGCAAGACGCGCACGTCCGGATTCTGGCGGACCTGTTTCAGCGCTTCCTTCACTTCGCCTTGCATCTGCGCGTTGAAGCTATTGAGCTGGTCCGGCCGATTGAGGCTGAGCAGGGCGACGCCGGCCTCGATGGAAAACAGGATGTGTTCGAAGTTCATGGTCATGGCGCTCTCTGAGAGGTCGTTCGCTGCTTTTTTATTGGGGGTGACCGGGTTATTGCCCGATGAAGGTCGGCGTGCGCTTTTCCTGAAAGGCCCGGATGCCTTCATCGCGGTCGCGGGTGCCGGCCAGCACGGTGAAGGCATGGCGTTCGAAGCGCAGGCCGCTGGCCAGGTCGGTGTCCATCGCCTTGAGCAGCGCTTCCTTGGCCAGACGCACGGCCAGCGGTGCCTTGCCGGCAATGCTGCGGGCGATTTGCAGGGCGCGTTCGACGGTGAATTCCGGTTGGGTCACTTCACTGACCAGGCCGGCACGTTGGGCCTGGCGGGCGTCGATCGCTTCTCCGGTCAGCACCATTTGCATGGCCATGGATTTCCCGACGGCGCGCAGCAGGCGTTGGGTGCCACCGGCGCCGGGCATGATCCCGAGATTGATTTCCGGCTGACCGAAGCGCGCATCTTCACCAGCAATGATGATGTCGGCGTGCATCGCCAGTTCGCAGCCACCGCCCAGGGCGAAGCCGTTGACGGCGGCGATCAGCGGTTTGTTGAAACGGGTGATGGTCTGCCACGACGCCTGGCGTGGGTCGTCGAGGATGCCGACCAGATTGCGTTCGGCCATTTCCTTGATGTCGGCGCCGGCCGCGAAGGCTTTTCGGCTGCCGGTCAGGACTACGGCGCGGGTGTCGGGATCGGTCTGCGCAGCGTTGAGTTCGTCCGCCAGTTCACCGAGCAATTCGGTGGTCAGGGCGTTCAGCGCTTGTGGGCGCTGCAGGGTAATCAGGCGGACGCCCGGCTCGATGAACTCGATAGCAAGGGTTAGAGGCATGGCGGATGCCCTCACGGTGCACGCTCGGCTGTAATGCCGGCTCATTATTGGATCGGCTCGGTGGGCCGGTTTTGCCTGAGTATATCTACAACGTGATACTAAAATACAACTATAAAATAGAATTAATGTGTCTTATTGATGAGTGGGTGGTGTTTGGGTGATAGCTTTATGAGGAGGCTTTACAGCGGCTTATTGCCGGTTTTATTAGCTTAGATGGTTGCACTAGACGCATTGTCGGGCCTTTTTCAAAGGCCGTGATTAAGTGATACGGATTTTTGTCTTTGTGCTGGTAAAAGCGATGTGATACAAAATGACCCCATATCGGCATCGCTTTGCAAATACACCCGGCATTGCGCTTAAAGGAACGTCCCATGACTTGCTACAGCCTCGATGGCTTGACCCCGGTGGTTGATCCCACTGCTTACGTTCATCCGTCGGCCGTCCTGATCGGTGACGTGATTGTCGGCCCCCATTGCTATGTCGGGCCGCTGGCCAGTCTGCGCGGGGACTTTGGCCGGATCGTGCTGGAGGAGGGCGCCAATCTGCAGGACACCTGCGTGATGCACGGTTTTCCGGACAGCGACACGGTGGTGGAGCGCAACGGCCATATTGGTCACGGCGCGGTGTTGCACGGTTGCCGGATCGGTGCCGATGCACTGGTGGGCATGAATGCGGTGGTGATGGACAACGCGCGGATTGGCCCTCGCTCATTCGTCTCGGCAGCAGCCTTCGTCAAAGCCGGATTCGCATGCCCGGAGCAGTCACTGGTGATGGGCACACCGGCCAGCGTCAAGCGCAGCCTCAGCGATGAGGAAGTGTCATGGAAGCAGGCGGGCACTCGCGAATATCAGCAACTGGCCAAGCGTTGCCTTGAGCAGATGCAGGTCTGCGAGCCGCTGACCGAACCGGAACCCGATCGCCCACGTATCAGCGACAGCGGTTTGCGGCCAAAAGGCAGCAGCCTGTGAACACCCCCCTGTGGGAGCGAGCTGTGGCGAGGGGATTTATCCCCGTTGGGCTGCGAAGCGGCCCTGAAAATTTCGGCTACAACATAGATTTTTACGACTGCTTCGCAGCCGAACGGGGATAAATCCCCTCGCCACAGGGATTGCGCTTAATTGGCTGGCATTCGGTATATTCCTTTTCTTTTTTAGCTCGGTACGCCCATGTCGTCCCTGACACCGTTGAACCATCTGATTACCCGCTTCCAGGAGCAGACGCCTATCCGCGCCAGCTCCTTGATCATCACGTTATACGGCGATGCCATCGAACCCCACGGCGGAACGGTCTGGCTGGGCAGCCTGATTCAATTGCTCGAGCCCATCGGCATCAACGAGCGGCTGATTCGCACCTCGATCTTCCGTCTGACCAAGGAAGGCTGGCTGACCGCCGAGAAAGTCGGGCGCCGCAGTTACTACAGCCTGACCGGCACCGGTCGCCGGCGTTTCGACAAGGCATTCAAGCGGGTCTACAGCTCCACCGTGCCGGCGTGGGATGGCTCCTGGTGCCTGGTGATGCTGACGCAACTGACCCAGGACAAGCGCAAACAAGTGCGCGAAGAACTCGAGTGGCAAGGTTTTGGTGCGATTTCGCCGGCCGTGCTGGCCTGTCCGCGCAGCGACCGTACCGATCTCAATGCAACCTTGCTCGACCTCGGCGCCCAGGAAGAGACCATCGTCTTCGAAACCACCGCGCAGGACGTGCTGGCCTCCAAGGCCCTGCGTTTGCAGGTGCGCGAGAGCTGGAACATCGAAGAGCTGGCGACCCATTACAGCGAGTTCATTCAGCTGTTCCGACCGCTCTGGCAAGCACTTCGCGAGCAAGAGAACCTCGAACCCTCCGATTGTTTCCTGGCGCGGGTTCTGCTTATTCATGAGTACCGCAAATTGCTATTGCGCGACCCGCAATTGCCGGACGAGTTGTTGCCCGGTGATTGGGAAGGTCGGGCCGCCCGCCAGTTGTGCCGCAACATTTACCGGCTGATCTACGCCAAAGCCGAAGAATGGTTGAACAGTGCGCTGGAAACCGCCGATGGCCCATTGCCGGATGTGGGTGAAAGTTTCTATCGGCGGTTTGGCGGGCTCAAGTAGCCCGTTATCGTTCAGGGAGAATGACTGTTCAGGAGAACCTGTGGATTGGCGTAGACAATAAAAATAAGCCTGCGTGAGGCCCGACATGATTTCTTCAATTGCACAACGCCGTGATGGCTTTGATCAGTGGATTCATCAGATCAACCAGATCTGTGGCGCCTTCAATGCGCAACCTCTGGGCGCTGAGTTTGCCGGCGATATCCGGGAACACCAGGACGGCACGCTGAAACTCAGCTTTGTCGATGCCTGCCAGGCTCGACTGTTCCGCACGCCACTGGAAGTCGCTGCCGGAGAGGGCGGGAAATACTTTGCGGTGTTCCAGCTCGACGGCACGGCCGGCATGGCCCAGGGTGACAACAAGGTTTTACTCTCGGCGGGTGACATCACGCTCATCGATGCTTCGCGCCCCAGCGACTTCACCTACAGTGAAAACTCCCGGCAGTTGTCGCTGATTTTGCCGTCGCAACTGGTCGAGCAAACCCTGCGCTTCAATCAGGTCAAGTGCGGTCACCGGATCGTCGGGACGTCCCCGATTGCGATGCTGTCTCACCGCTTGGTACTGGACGCTACGTCCCAGACAAACCTTAGCCGGCAAGAAAGCGAAGCGACCCTGGAGGCCATTGTCAGCCTTCTGCGCCCGGCGATCAGTCACAGTGAAGAGTGCGGTGATGCGCATGAACGGGCCTTCCGCAAGACCCTTGGCTTTATTGACGAGCACATCCGCTCGGAAGAATTGTGCCCCGAATGGCTGGCGGGCGAGGTCGGTATGTCGACGCGGGGTTTGTACCGGATGTTCGCCAGGAAGGGCCTGGTAGTGGCGCGGTACATCAAGAATCGGCGACTGGATTTGTGCGCCGAATCCCTGCGTCAAACACGTACGGAGCAGAAGTTGTCGGTGCTGGGGTATTCCTGGGGGTTTTCGGATTCGAGCTACTTTTCTACCGCGTTCAAAACACGCTTCGGCATTTCACCCGGTGAGTACCGCAAAAAGCACGCCTGATAGTTCCCTTGATACACGCAGACCCTGTGGGAGCGGGCTTGCCCGCGATAGCGATGTGTCAGACAACACTGATGTCGACTGACACTACGCCTTCGCGGGCAAGCCCGCTCCCACAGGTTTTTGTGCATTACCACATTACTTCAGGGCGTTGAGGTTCAACGTCGGCGTTTCATCGAAGAAATTCCACGGCTTCAACAGCACATGCACCCACTCGGTCGGCATGATNCCACATTACTTCAGGGCGTTGAGGTTCAACGTCGGCGTTTCATCGAAGAAATTCCACGGCTTCAACAGCACATGCACCCACTCGGTCGGCATGATCGGCCATTCTTCGGCCCGCGCGATGTGCGTGGTACCCGTGGTCAGCCAGACCACATCGTCGGTATTTTCGATGGACTGGTTATCGTGGCTGAACTGACCCAGACCCGAATCTTGGTCCGAGCGATTCGGGTATTTACCTTCCGGGTATTTCTCGTCCGGGTTGTAGCGTGTCACCCACAGTTGTTTGTCCATGAAGCTCAGGCGGTGATAGAGCCATTCGTCCTTGCCGAAGTTGGCTCCCTTGGCCACCGGGTGAGTACCGCCGGCATACGGAATCAGCTGATAGGAAACCGGGTTGCCGACTTTGTTTTCCTTGCTGAAGTTGGTCATCAAGCGGACGGTCGAAGGGTCGAATTTCTGCGCGGCTTGTTGTTCGGTGCTGACCACGTTGTGCTCGGTCTGCATCGTACTGGTCCGGGGCCCGCCACGGTCGTTCGCGACCACCACCGGGTTCACTTCAACCAGTGAGTTGTTTTCACCGTCAACATCCATATCCAGACGGAAGTTGTAGATGTGCTGGTGGGTGGTGCCGACGATGTTGTGGTCCAGCAGGGTGCCGTAGCGGGTGTCTTCCTTGGCCGTGGCCTCATGCATGGTTTTGGATTTCACACCCTTGACCGCTTCGATCCCGGTAGCGCCGGCATCGATGCCAATGGTGCCGTTTTGCTGGAAGACCCAGTCGAAGATGTAGTCGTAGTTGCCGACGGTGCTGATCCAGCGCACCACCAGTTCGCGACGCTCGGTGCTGAGATTGGGCTGGCCCATCTCCTGGTGTTTGTATTCCGGACCGGCGTAGCGCTCGAATACCGCCATCGCGCGCGGGATCGAAGTGGGTGCACCGGTGTAGTCGGCAATCGTGGCGTCCAGCAGCACGGCGTTTTCCGGGGCGTCTTTGCCGCGCGCAATCGGCGAGGTCAGCGTGCCCATGCCGTAATCGCCCGAGTCGAGGTAAGCCTTGAAGTACCAGCCGACGTCGGGATCGCCGTAAGGCACGATCATGCCGCCCAGCGAGCCCTCGTACATGATTTTGCGTTTCTTGCCCTTGTCGTCATAAGTGACCGTCGACAGTATCGGGCCGACCCGCGAGTCGAGGCGAACATGAAAGTCCCAGTTCTGCCAATGAATGCTGTTGCCGGTAATGGTGTAGTTCTTTCCTTCCGGCTCTATGATCTCCAGCGGCTTGACCTGCGTGCCTTTGCGGCCACGCCCGTCATAGGGTGTCGGCTTCATCGGAACCGGGATGACGGCCTCATCTTCGATCTTGATCAGCTTCTTCTGCTCCAGATCGACAATCGCCACCAGGCCCTCGATCGGGTGCGCCCAGTAGTTGCCATCACCGGTATTGAGGTAGCTGACGATTTTCAGGAGGCGTTTATCCTGCGCCAGACCGTCTTTGCCGTCGAAGTAACCAACGGTCAATGGCGTGGCCACGACTTTTTTGACATCCGTGATACCGCGCTTGGCCAGTGCTTGCGCGTATTCTGGGCTCGTCTCTACGGCCGACTGCACGGTCGCGAAGTCGTCCAGCAGCACCATGCCGTGAGCGCCTTCGACAGGTTTCCAGGACTTGAGTGTCTTGCTGCCGAGATCGACCAGCGCCTCGATCACATGCTTGCCATCGAGCACCACAATATTGGCCTGGCGAGGCTGGGTTACGTTTTGGCCGGTGTAGATGAAATTCCAGACCTGATCCTTGGGGGGCTCATTGACGGAAACTTCGGTGAAACGAAAGCCGGGTTTGTAGTTGGCGGAATTCTTGACGACATCCACCGCCGCCTTGATTTCGTCGGCGCTTAGCGGGTTGAGCGGGTTAGGGCGGGTCTCGACGACAAACGTCTTGTCCAGACCGGACTGGAAGACCTGGTTGATGAAGTCCTTGGACATGAACGCCGTCTTGCCTTTGAACACCACCGGCACTGACAACTCCATCCGTTTACCGTTGAGTACGGCCACCTTGCTACCCGGTTTGACCTTGAGGTAGACACCGTCCTTGGCAATCACGAACAGGTCGGAATAGTCGTCCCATTTGACCGTGGCGCCGAAGTCCTCAAGGGTCGATTGCAATGGCACCATTTCGGCGGCTGCCCCATGGGCGTCGGCATTGGGCAGCCAGCAAGGCAACCCGAAGGTGCCCAAGGTAATGGCCAGCGCGAGTCGGGCAAGCGGCTTTCTTTTTAGCAACGCTACGGACGTAAACATTTCTTATTTTCCTTGATACGAGCCGAAGAAAGGCACACGTAGCACTTTGCTACAACTGGTCAATGGATTCTTTTTGATTCTTGCCAGAAACCTTTTGCTCCGTGCCGAAATCAGTAACTCATCCCGTCTTCAATCGCAATGCCTTGCGCGCGCATTGCTTTTATCAATTCGGCGCGGGTGCCCGGGAGGTTGAGCATGGCTTTTTGGCGCAGCGCGGAGACTTCTTCGGCGTTGTAAGGCTGGTAGTGCGCGGGGGTGCTTTTGCCAGCCATGCCGTCTTCACGCATTAACCAGTTGAGTAAATCGGCCAACTGCGCGTTATTAAGCGCGGACTGTGACATACCGGGTACGCGCACGAGAAATTCGCGGCCGCCCGGTACTTTTAGAAAATTGCCGACAAACCCCTGTAGCCGAGGCGTGTCATTGGCGGGGGAACCCATACCATCACCCAGATGGCAACCGGCGCATTGCAGTTGGTAGTTCACACCAACACTGTAGCCCGCCTCGGAAATGGGTTTTTGAAGTTCTTCGTTGCCCGGAGCATGACGCTGCGCCGGGTTGGGAATGGCTCTGGCATAAACGAGCGGGGCGGTCATGACGCAGACAAGACCGAGCAATAGCAACCTACGCATGACAAGCACCTTTTTCATGTTGTCGGTAACAATGAACAAAAAAAAAGCAGCCCACAAACACAGAAAAAAAACCGCCGATTGCGCGAGCAACCGACGGCAAATGCGCGTTAAACCGCGACGCCGCGTATGATCGAAACGGTGCAGTGGTAGATGTGCGATTTTGCGGCCAGGCACCAGTTCACATCGTTGTTGTTGAACGGACGATAGGCGGGTTCTTCACTGTCGTTACGGGTGCACGCGCACTGGGCGCAGCTTTGCTTACCGCAGCAGTCGTTGTACGAAATGATGTAGTCCTTTCCGTCGGCCGGGTTGCGGCAGGTGCCGATCCAGGTGACTTGCGACGCTTCCGTGCCCGGCGGGCAGGACGTGACCGAGCCTCCGCAGCAGCTGCACAAGAAGCCATCGATGGAACAATAACGCCAGTAGTCGCAGCTGTTTGGATCACCCGGGTCGCCGGCTTTCGGGTTATCGGCGGCCAGGGCTTTGCTGGTGCGGTCCAGCGGCAACAGCAAGGGCAGCGCAGCGCCCGCGACCATCAAGGAACCCATGCGCGCGAGCAGTTTGCGTCGCGAGGTGGTGTCGGCGACACGGCGAGCCGAGCGTTCAAACAACAGATCCAGCAGTTTCATAAAAGTCTCCCTGCCTTAATCAGTGGCTATGGCCGTGGCTGTGGTCGTGCGTGTGAGATTGGCTGTTCAGGTATTCCTGCAGCGTGGCGCTTTTCAGGTGCTCGACTTCGAACAGGCTGTCCAGGTGCTCGCGGGAATTGACCAGGCCTTTGGCGCGCAGGGTGCCAGCCTTGTCGATCAGCGCAGCGTAAGGCAGCTTGCCAATCTGATAGGTCATGCCCACTTGCGGGCCGACCACGTAAGTGGCGTCGTCCAGTTTGTGTTCGCGGATCAGCGCTTGCTGAGCGTCCATGTCGCCGTCGCTGATGAACACCACGTCGAGACGATCGGCCTGTTCCTTGGCGATGGATTTAATGGCCGGCAGCAGGGATTTGCAGATCGGGCAGGTCGGCGAGAGGAAGAACAGCAGTTGGGATTTTTCACCGGCATAGCCAAAGTTCACCGGGCGACCGTGACGGTCGGTCGCGGTGACTTGCGGCGCGGGCTCGTTGACGGCCACGCCTTTGTCGACCATCAGCGCACCGGCCGGGGCCAGTCGGCCGTGCAGCACACCAATTTGCCGAACCAGGCCCATGACGACAAACGCCACGGCCAGCAGCAGCATCCAGAGCAGAACGTTGGAAACGATTAAGCCTTCCATTGATCACCTACCAATCAGTTTGAGCAGAAGAGGGGAGTTCGCCAGCAAGCCATCGGCTGCGGCGTAAATGAGCAGCGCAACAGCACTGGCTGAGACAGTCACAAAGCCATCGAAAATGTTCAGGTCACGGACTATCGGCGTCACGCTGGCAAGCAGCGCCAGCCCTACCAGCACGGTGTTGCGCAGCAGCAGAACCGGGCGCAGTGGTTGCGCCTGGTCCGGACCGGCACAGCCGCAGTCGATGTCGCGACGGCCGCGCCACAGGTTGATGCCGATGGCGGCGGCATACAGTGCCAGCAGGCTTGCGGCACTCAACGCTGCCCAGGCACGGCTGACCGGAACCAGCAACGCGAAGGCAATCACCAGCTCAAACAGTGGAATCAGGCTGGCGCTCGGACGCACCAGTGAGTTGGGCAGCAGTTGGTAGTCAGCCAGTTGCTTGGCGAAACGCGCCGGTGCCCGCAACTTGTGAGTTGCGGCACTGGCCAGCAACACGGCAATAGCGAGTGCGCTGGCAATGATGAAGATCGGATCTGTGTGCATGGCCGAACCTCGTTAGTAGCTCAGAACCTGAGTCGCCGTTTTCGCGACTTTCGGCATGCTGCCGGTGAGCGTGTTGGTCTTGAGGTCGAAGATCTGCAAGCCGCCTTCCACGTCGGTGCCGAGCAACAGCGGTTTGTCGTCGCCGGTCGCTTGCATGCTCCACACCGGAACCGGTGCTTGCAGGGTCGCCAGTTTCTTGTGGGTCTTGAGGTCAAAGGCCCAGATCAGCGGGCTTGGGTCTTCCCACTTCATGGGTTCGTGAGCGTCGTGCATCAGCACGTACAAACGGTCCAGCTTCGGCGCGACGGCCATCAGCTGCCAGCCACCCGGAGCCCAGCCGGCTTTCTTTTCCTCGTCGGTGGTCAACGACCAGGACGGCAGGATCTTTGGCGCTTCACCGGCAAAATCCACCGGCCGCACGGTGCCCGTTGTGGTGGTGAAGTAATAGGTGTCGCCGACGTTCACGGCGCGCTCCACCAGTTTTTCCGCGTTCGGGTCGAAGAACGGCGTGCGGTTGCGCGAGGCTTCCTGCCCCTGCTCATTGAGAGTGACCACCTGCAAGCTGCCGTCGCCACACAGCGAGGCGAAACGGCGGTTGCCGATCGGGTAGTTGAGCACGCAACCCGGAATCGCGATTTCGGTGGTGACGGCCTTGGCTTGGGTATCGACTACGGTCACAGAGGTCGAAGGGGTGAAGTTGTAGACGTAGACGAAACGGTCATCGCCGCTCGGCTTCAGCGAGTAACGCTGGGTCAGGGATTCGGCGCGTTTGGTCGGAATCAACAGCTCCCAGGCCGGCGACAGGGTCGAGCTGTCCCAGGCGGTCAGCACATCGGTACGCGTACCGCGGGTACCACGGGAGTAGAAGATGTCGGCGCTGTAGATCGTCTTGCGGTCATGGCTCAGCGTCGAGGGGGCGGCAAAGCCGGTCGGCACCATGCCGAGGACGCGTTTTTTGTCAGGGTCGACCACGGTGACACGGCCCGCCACGAAACTCTCGAATTCAACATCAATGATGAATGCTCGGTGTGCTTCAGCGGGAAACGCCAAGGTGGTCTGGCCGATTGTGTCAGCGGGCAGGTCCGCGCTGGCATTATTCAAACCGAGTACCAGCAGGCTGAGACTCAGCCCTGACTGTACGGTGATCCTGGTGGCTCGCATTAGGGGGAACTCCCTGAATTATTGTTCTCGCACATCGCGGGTGCAGTGGCAGATTTTTGCAGTTCGATTCTGCCTCGCCGGGAAAACCGAAGAATTGTTGTGGCTGCCAAGTGTTTGTGTGTCTGTGCCAGTCTGATGAAACTGGCCACACACGCCGCGATTGCGGGGTCAGGCGGGGGTTGCGAGGGGAAGGGAGAAGGTAAAAACGGCGCCGCAGGGCTCGAGGTTTTGCGCCCAGATATCGCCACGGTGACGGCCGATGATGTTTTTGCACAGGGCCAGGCCGATGCCGTTACCGCTGACCTTGGAAGAGAAGAAGCCGTCGAAAAGCTTCTCTTGCGCCTCGGCTTGAATGCCGCGACCGCAGTCTTCGATGCTCACTAATGCGACCTCTTTGTCGGCGCTGGCATGGATGCGCAGCAGGCGCCGTTCGACGGGCAAATCGCTCATCTCTTCAATCGCATTGAAGGCCAGGTTGAGGATGACCTGGCCGATCAACACTTTCTCGCAACTCACCAGCAGCGGTTCAGGGCTGGTGACAATGTCGACTTTGATCAAGCTTGGGGCGGCGCGCAGGCTGATGAAGTAACGGGTTTCGCGCAGCAGCTCATTGAGGTCAATCAGCTCTTCGGATTGCTCCAGCTTGACCACGTAATCGCGCACGCTTTTGATGATCAGCGAGGCATGCTCGATTTGTCGCACGGCGTTTTGCAAACCCCAGGCAACGCCTTGTTCAGTCGTTTCAACGTTACCCAGGCGAATTACCGCGCCTTCAATGAAGTTGCGAGTGGCGGCCAGTGGCTGACTCAGTTCATGAGCGATGGCCACGGCCATTTCGCCCATCGCGTTGTAGCGTGCCAGGTACTCGAGCTTTTGCTCGCTGACGCGCCGTGCTTCTTCGGCGCGGACTTGCTCGGTGACGTCGCGGAACAGCAGCAGATGGCCGATCAGGTCGTCTTCAATCTCGATAAAACGGCACGTCGCGTCATGCCAGCGCCACTCACCGTCACGCCGCTGCACGTGGTAGTGCACGCTGAAGGGCGCGTGCTCCGGTTGTTCGCTGGCCATCTGGTGCAGCAGGCGCAGGCGCGAAGGCTCGTCGCACCAGGCGAGGAAGTTTTCGCCGATCAGCGCGTGTTCCTCACCGTTGAGCAAGTGCGCGCCGGAGTCGCTGATAAAGCGGATATCACCTTGCGGACCGAGCACCGCAACGCCCTCGGCCAGGTCCTGCATAAACGCTTTGAGCCGGCTTTCGAAACGCTTGAGGTCGCGTTTGACCTTGTCTTCCTTGGAGATGTCGCGGAACTGCACCATCAGCACATCGCGGCCATCCAGATGCACCAGGGTCGCGACCGCCTCGGACAGAATTTCCACCCCTTGTTTGGAGCGATAACACCACTCGATGGCGCGCTGGCCAGTGCGCGCGGCGCCCTCCAGCCAACGCAAACCTACCGAGCGGCGGTACTTCGGTGCGTCGCGGGTCATGTCCGGGGCCTTCAGTGGAGTAAGTTCTTCCAGGGTAAAGCCGAGCGCCTTCAAGGCCGCGGCGTTGGCCCAGAGAATCTCCTTGCTCTGTGCGTCGTGAAGAATGATGCACAACGGCATGGCTTCGATGAGGGTGTAAAAGTCGTTCGGTTTTGGTAGATACATCGCGCAACCCTTGGAGGCGGAGAGTTCCACTAGGGGTGAAAGTGGAAGTATGGCGTTTTATACCGTCTTGCGTGTGGGGATGCGCTCAGAGGTAACGGGGGGCGGGCTAGGGGTTTTCTTTAGCCGAGGGGCTGCACGCCCCAATAGTGGTGACCCGATGCGGTTTTTACACTGAACCCATCAACGGTCGCCACGCCTCCAGGCAGGCTCCGGCTAATAACAAATAAACGGAGAGAAGCCCATGCTGCGTTCAGCTGTCGCGGAAAAAGACGCTCTGCCAAGCGTTGTCGATAATATCGTCGAGAGTCGGGAATTTCAGCAGGTGCTCGACGAGGTGCGCCAGCGTCGGAACGAATTCGACACCGGCTCCCACGTGCCACGGGACATGATCGAGCGCTTCAAACAGGTGGGCATCTACCGTGCCGCGACACCGAAATGCTACGGCGGTAACGCCATGGCACCGGCACAATTTCTACACATAATTGAACGCATCTCCGAAGCCGACGGCTCCGCAGGCTGGGTGGCCAGTTTTGGTAGCGCCGGCGTCTATCTTGCGGCTTTGCCGAAAGAAACCCTGGCCGAGATTTACGCGCAAAGCCCTGATCTGGTGTTCGCCGCTGGCTTGTTCCCGTTGCAGCCCGCCGAGGCAGTAGAGGGCGGATGGCAGGTTAACGGCACCTGGAAATTTGCCAGCGGCTGCAAAGGCGCTGATTTGCTAGGTGTCGGTATCGGCGCTGCCGGCGGCAAGCCGCGCACAGCAGTATTCCCGGCAAGCCAGGTCGAGATCATCGAAAACTGGGATGTGGTCGGTCTCAAAGGCACCGGCAGCCATGACCTGCGAGTCAACGACAAACGCGTCGATGAGCGCTGGACCTTCATTCGTGGTGGTGCCTCAACCGTCGATGAACCGTTGTTCCGCTACCCGTCGATTGCCTACGCCGCGCAAGTGCTGGCGGTGGTCAACCTCGGCCTGGCCCGTGCAGCGCTCGACGAAGTCAGCCGCATGGCCGCCGGCAGTGGCATCACCGGCGCGCCGAAGATGGCCGACCGCCCCTATGTGCGCATCGAGATTGCCAAGGCCGAAGCGCAACTCGCCGCCGCACGCGGCTTCTTCTACGGCGCTACCGAGCAGGTGTGGAACTCGATCCTCGCCGGCAACCCGGTCACCGCCGAACAAACTAGCCTGTTGCGCCTCTCTGCCATTCACGTTTCACGTGCGGGTGCGGCCGTGGTGCAGAGCGCTTACAGCCTGGCGGGGACCACCGCGATTTACTTGCGCCATCCGCTGCAGCGTTACCTGCGCGACTCGATGGTGGTCACCCAGCACGCATTTCTCAGCGAAGGCCTGTATGACGGCGCCGGTTCGGTGTTCCTCGGCGTACCGCCATTTCCTGGCTACATCTGAATCGTCATCACTTCTTCAAGGATCAATCCCATGTCGCAAGCTACCCAAGAACCCCTGCGCGTCGTCTTTTGCATCGGCATCACCCAGAACTTTTTCGACTTGCCGACCGGCGAAGGCCTGAGCGTGTGGAAAGGCTTCAGCCAGATGATGGGCTCACTCGGCGCCATGCCGGGCATCACCGTGCTGGGCGCGATGGACGATGACCGCTTGATGGTCGGCCCATCCACGACCTCACCATGGACCGTCTACATCATGGCCGACGTCGATTGCCATCAGTCGGTGATCGACGCCTGCAACCTGTTCCGCACCACGCCGGTGAACGAATACAGCCTGTGGCGCTACGCCAAGGTCGAAGCGCGCATCGGCCGTCCGCTGACCATCCCTGACGCCGCCAAGGTTTAAGCCATGAACGAGGCCTTGCTGCAGCGTCTCAAGACGCTCGAAGGGGAGAGTCAGGTGCGCCGTTTGATGGCGCGCTACATGGACCTGTGCGATGTACCCCGGGCGGCCACCCATATCAGCGAGTTGGCGCAGTTGTTCAGTGCCGATGCCATCTGGGAAGGCGTTGGCAGCCAGACCGCGCAGACCTTTGGCCAGCACCGGGGGCGTGACGCCGTGGCGACGTTTGTGGCCGGTTACTTGCCACCGTCCGAGCACTTTCGCCTGAACCTGCATTACCTCACCAGCGAGTCGATCGTGGTCGACGGCAGCACGGCGCAAGGGCAATGGATCATGCAGCAGATTTGCACCTACGCCGATCGGCGCAGCGAATTGTTCGGCACGCGGCTGAACATCGATTTCCGCTGTGTCGACGGTGTCTGGTTGATCGCGCATTTTCGTACGCAACGCTTATTCAACACGGAGCTGGGTGTATGAGTACTTTTATCAGCGAGTTCTTACTGGGCGGCGGTGGCAAACGGGTCGCGATCAAAGACTCGATCGACATTGCCGGGCATCCGACACGTTCGGGCAGCCGCGCATTTGCCGATGCCATGCCTGCAACACGCAACGCCGAGGTGGTAGACGCGATCCTCGACGCCGGTTGGCAGATCGTTGGCAAAACCAACATGCATGAGCTGGCCTTCGGTGTTACCGGCATTAACGACTGGACCGGCACGCCGATCAATCCGCAAGCACCGGATCGGGTCCCGGGCGGCTCCTCCAGCGGTTCGGCAGCAGCCGTCGCGGCAGGCCTGGCAGACATTGCCATTGGCACCGACACCGGCGGTTCAGTACGTGTACCAGCGGCGTGTTGCGGCATCGCCGGGCTGAAACCGACTTACGGGCGAGTCAGCCGCGTGGGCGCGCATCCGGCAGTGTCCAGCCTCGATTGCGTGGGACCGTTCGCGGCGAACATGGACGACCTGATTGCCGCGATGCAGGTGATCTGCCCCGACTTCCGGGTTCAAAACCTGCCTTCGAGCAATGTGTCAGTGGGCTTCCTCGACGTCGCCTGCGACCCGCATCTGCACGCGTGCCTCGGCGCCGCTGCCGACCGTGCGGGTTGGCGTCGCAGTAGCGTGCAACTGAGCGAATTCGACGCCGCATTCGCCGCCGGCCTGACCGTCATCAATTTCGAAAACTGGGCCGCGTTTGGCCACCTTACCGGCAAAGGCCTGATCGGCGCGGATGTGGAACAGCGCCTGTTGGCCGCCAGCCGCACCAGCGCCGCTGACCTGGCGGAAGCCGAAAAGGTGCGCGTGCGCTTCAGCCAGCAGGTGGATGCCGCCCTGGAAGAATTCGCGGTACTGCTTTTGCCGACGTTGCCGAGCCTGCCACCCACGCTGAACGAAGCCCGCAGTGCGAGCAAAGCCGTGGCCGGCATGACGCCGCTGGTAAGACCTTTCAACCTCAGCGGCCATCCAGCACTGACGATACCGGTGGAACTGGATTGCGGCGGGCTGAAAGTCGGCCTGCAGATTGTTGGCCGTAAAGGTCAGGACGAACTCGTCTGCGCTTTCGGTGCGCAGCTGCAAAAGAGCATGGCCGGTGAACGGCCCGCCTCTAAAAATAAATCTTAAAAAGCCATGAGGAGGACCGCATGAGCACTCATGAATACCGGTTGATCGCAACGTCTAAAAGCCCGGACGAACTGGTCAAACACGACCGCGTTGACGTCTCGCTGTACAACGATCCGGCGCTCTTCGAAGCCGAGCTGGAAAAGATTTTCTACCGCACCTGGGTGTGGGTCGCTCACGAAAGTGAAGTGCGCAACAGCGGTGACTTCAAGACCGCGACCATCGGCCGGCGTCCGGTGATCGTTGTCCGCGATAAAAAGAACAACATCAACGTCCTGGAAAATCGCTGCCGGCACCGTGGCGCCACTGTGTGTGAAAAGCACAAAGGCAACGCCACCGGTTTCACCTGCCCGTACCACAGTTGGTCGTATGGCCTGGACGGCAAGCTGCGTGCGCTGCCTTATCCGGACGGCTACGAAGGCATTCTGGAAAAGTCCGAACTGCCGCTCACCAGCCTGCGCGTCGAAAGCTACGCCGGCATGGTGTTCGCCAGTTACAACGATGAGATCGAACCGCTGGAAGACTTCCTCGGTGGCGCGAAACACTGGATGGACCTGTTCATGAAGCAGGGCGCTGGCTATCCGATCAAGACCCAGGGCGAACACAAGTTCAGCTTCAAAGGCAACTGGAAGATCCAACTGGAAAACACCACCGACGGTTACCACTTCCCGATCGTGCACAAGTCGTTCATGTCGTCGGTGGATGAAGAAACCTCGGAAATGCTCTCGTTCATGACCGACGAACAGGCCGTCACTCATTCGCTGGGCAACGGTCACAGCGTGATGGTGATGGTGCCCGAGCATGTCGACCTGGATCATGACGACGGCACCGAACAGTTGCAGGAGCGTTTCGCTCACGTCACTGAAGAACTGTCGAAAACCATGGAGCCTGCGCAAGTCCGTCGCATCGTCCGCTCGCTGCACGGCGCCGGTTTCAACCTCAACCTGTTCCCGAACGTCGCGATGTCGATGTCGTTCTTCCGCGTGCTGCGCCCGATCTCGGTCACTGAAACTGAGATCCGCCACGTCGCGCTCGGCATGGACGGCGGCCCGGAGATCGCCAACCGCGAACGGATGCGCATTCACGAACACTTCCAGGGCCCGTTCGGTTTCGGCAGCCCGGACGATGCCGAGGCCTGGGACCGTGTGCAGCGCGGTTCGTACGCCGGTGTCGACGCGCCGATCCTGGTCAACCGTGGCCTCAATCGCGAAATCATTGCCGACAACGGCGACAAGGTCTCCCACGCCACTGACGAGGGCGGCATGCGCGGTGCCTATGACATGTGGAAAAGGATGATGAGCCAATGAGCAATCACGACACCCTGAACGGTTTTTCCGGTCCGTTGGCCCAGGCCATCGAATTCATCTGGCGCGAAGCCGAACTGCTCGACCACAAGAATTACGCCGAGTGGGCGTCGTTGTGGAGCGAAAGCGGTCGGTACATCGTGCCGATTGACCCGGACACCGAAGACTTTGAAGCCACCCTCAACTACGCCTACGACGACGCGCGTATGCGTGACTTGCGCATCGAACGCCTGACCGCCGGCTATTCACCGTCGGCGGTGGATGCGGCGAAAACCGTGCGCAGCGTCTCGCGGTTCCGTTTGGTGGAAGCGGCGGGCGACCTCGTTGAAGTCAATTCCGCGCAGCTACTGTATGCCTACAAACGCGGCGTGCATACGCCGTTCGTGGCCGACCTGAACCACCGCATTCGCTTCACCGACGGAGTGGCGACGTTGGAACGCAAGGTCGTACGCCTGATCAATTCCACCGACAGCCTGAGCGCGCTCGGCTTCCTGCTATGAGGCCCACCACCATGAACCGAGTAGCCCTGGTCACCGGCGCCTCGCGTGGCCTGGGCGAGTGCATCGCCCGGCGCTTGCATGCAGCAGGTTATCGCGTGGGTCTGGCGGATGTGCGCCTGGACGGTGTGCAAAGTCTTGCTCTTGAGCTTGATAGCAGCGGTGCGAGTGCCGTCGCCATTGAACTGGATGTGCGCAACAAAGCCGATTTTGTGCGGGCCCGCGATCTGCTCGCCGAGCGTTGGGGCGGCACCGACATTCTGGTGAACAACGCCGGCGTGTCGAAAGTCGCGGCGCTGATGGACATTACCCCAGAGGAGTTCGACGAGTCGATGGCGATCAACCTGCGCGGCACGTTTGTCGCGTGTCAGGTGTTCGGCGCACACTTTGCCGAGCGCGGTTTTGGTCGCATCGTCAACATCGCCTCCCTCGCCGGGCAAAACGGCGGTACCGCCACTGGCGCGCATTACGCCGCGGCCAAGGGTGGCGTCGCGACACTGACCAAAGTCTTCGCCCGCGAACTGGCCCCGCGAGGCGTGACCGTCAACAGCATTTCGCCAGGGCCGCTGGATTTGCCGGTGGTGCGCGAAACCGTGGCTCCGGAGCGCCTGGAACAGATTCTGAAAATCATCCCTGTCAGCACTCTGGGAGACCCTGAGTACATCGCCGACAGTGTGTTGCTGCTGATCGCTGACCACGCGGCTTCGGTTACGGGTGCGTGCTGGGACATCAACGGCGGCTTGTTCATGCGCTGAAACCGGCCTGTTGAAGATCACTGTGGCGAGGGGATTTATCCCCGTTCGGCTGCGAAGCAGTCGTAATTCCGGACAACACAATTTGTCTGAATGGACGCTGGGGGCCGCTTCGCAGCCCAACGGGGATAAATCCCCTCGCCACAAGGCCTCATTACAAAAACAACCGTATTCAGGTGACGCAATGATGAAGGTGAAAATCGAAAGGATCGTCGACGAAGCGCTGGATATCCGTTCCTTTCGCCTCGTGCGCAGTGACGGCCAGCCACTCGACACCTATGAACCGGGAGCTCATGTTGACCTCACCGGGCCAACCGGGGTTACCCGCCAGTATTCTCTGTGCAGCCCGCCGCACGATCGCCGCGCGTATCTGGTGGCGGTGAAGAAGGAGGCGCAGTCGCGCGGTGGCTCGTTGGCGTTGCACGAGCAGGTGGAAGAGGGCATGGAGCTGGAAATGGGGGCACCGCGCAACCTGTTTCGCCTCGACCCGTCGGCGACCGAGCATGTGTTGTTCGCGGCCGGTATCGGTGTTACGCCGCTGCTGAGCATGGCGTATCGGCTGACGGAAAGCGGCCAGCCGTGGCGTCTGCATTATTTCGCCCGTTCGCCGGCCTATGCGGCGTTTGCTGACCTTCTGGCGAGCACTTTTGCCGGTTACGTGCAGTTTCACTACGGCGTCGAGCCGGGTGATCTGGATGCGGCGTTGAGTGAATGCCTGAACCAGTCGGGCAGTGCAGCGCATGTGTACACCTGCGGTCCGGCACCGTTCATGAATAAAGTGGTGGAAGTGGCCGCGCGCAGCCGATCTGACGACGCGATTCACCTCGAACACTTTGCAGCCGACTCGGCCGCCAATGCGGGCCCTAGTGGCGGTTTCGAAGTGGAGCTGGCCAGCTCTGGCGTGGTTCTTCAGGTACCGGCCAATACCAGCCTGATCGATGTGCTGCAGGCCCACGGCTGTGATATCGACACCGAATGTCGCGAAGGTATCTGCGGTACCTGCATAGTGGAGGTACTGGAAGGTGTACCGGAGCATCGCGACAACTGTTTGTCGAACAAAGAGAAGGCGGCCAACAAGCAGATTTGCGCCTGCGTTTCGCGAGCGCTTTCCGCTCGTCTGGTATTGGACATTTAACGAGAGGGAACGCTGGCAAGCACACGCCGGAGCCTGTTGAATGGGGGCCGGCGGCCGTCGAAGGAGGTGACGACCCAGTACGAAACATTTGCCGAACCGCTCGACGAAGCGGTCGAAAAATAACAATAAAATACGCGTGAGGCTTTGCAGTGATGATGACTTCTTCGGCGGTTCGCAATGAGGCGTTCGAAAACTGGCTGAGCCAGGTCAACCAGGCCTGTGGGCGTTTCGATGCCCGAGCGCTGGATTCGGATTTTTACGGTGAGCTGGCGGAGTTCCGCAGCGGCGCCATCAACCTCAGTGTCGTCGACATGGCGCACGTTCATCTGTATCGCACCAGCAAAGACGTCAGTATCAGCAGCGACGGCCACTACTACGCGGTATTCCAGATGCGCGGCAGTTCGCAGCTGGAGCAGGGCGACAACCGCGCTCAGCTGGGCACTGGCGACATCGCCCTGATCGATGCCTGCCGCCCGAGCGACATGACCTATAACGATGATTCCCGACAGTTGTCACTGATCCTGCCGCGTCAGGTGGTGGAGCGTGGCTCGCATTTCAATGCTGTCAACTGCGCCACGCGCATTGCGGCTAACACGCCTTTGGCCGCGATGGCCAATAAGCTGGTGCTGGATACCCGGCAGCAGGAAGGCCTGGACATGCAGGAAAGCGAAGCCGTACTCGATGCCCTGGTCAGCCTGCTCTTGCCGGGGATCAGCGGCCGTGACAACGGCGGCGATGCCCATGAGCGGCAGTTCCGCAAGATCATCGCCTACATCGACGAACACCTCAGTGTTGAAGAACTGTGTCCCGAGCTGATTGCCCGTGAGGTAGGGATTTCGGTGCGTGGCTTGTACCGGATGTTCTCCAAGCGCGGCCTGGTGGTGGCGCAATATATCAAGCACCGACGCCTGGATTTCTGCGCGGAAAACCTGCGCCGCGCGCACGTCGAGCAGAAGCTCTCGGCGCTGTGCTACGCCTGGGGATTCTCCGACTCAAGTTACTTCTCGTCGGCATTCAAATCGCGTTTTGGCGTGTCGCCGGGTGCGTATCGCAAGCTCGACAGCTGCGACAGGGGGAGTGTGTGCCTTAGTGTCGCGTAGGCTCTTCCGCCGGCAAATGCAGCACTTCACGCACCAGCATGGCGATGCTGGTCACGCCCATCTTTTCCTTGATCTTGGTGCGATGCACGTCAACGGTTTTGACGCTGATGTTCAGCTCCCGGGCAATCACTTTGCTGGCTTTGCCATCGATCACCAGCATCAACACTTCGCGTTCGCGGCTGGTGAGCAACTTAAGCTTGCTTTGCAGATGCTGGCGTTGTTCCTGATCGGCCTGGGCGTGCACGGCAGCCTTCAGCGCGGCCTGGATGCGTTCGATCATTTGCTGCGGGTTATAGGGCTTCTCAACGAAATCCAGTGCGCCGTTCTTCATCGCTGTCACGGACATCGGAATGTCGCCATGGGCGGACACGAATATGGTCGGCAAGGTGCTGCCGCGCTGGTTGAGTATTTCCTGCAACTGAAAACCGCTGGTCTCCGGCATGCGCACGTCCAGCACAAGACACGCCGGCTGCTTGGGGTCGTATTGGCTGAGGAATTCTTCAGCGCCTGCAAAGCATTGCGCCTGCACGCTGACCGACTCCAGCAACCAGGCCAGTGAGGTGCGCAGGTCTTTGTCGTCATCAACGATATAAACAATCGGTTTGCGGATTTCCATCAGGGACTGCCACGAAAATTTCTAATTATTGTTTTCGCACGCGTGCACGCTGCGGCGGATATCGGCTCATCAAGGAGCTAGTTAGCAGGATACTCACTGTGACTGGCCCTGACGATAAAGAAACCACCTAGTCGACTAGCGGAAAGCCAACCTCAGCATGGGGATGGTCAGGATAGTCGTGCAGCGTGTCGGACCTTAGTCTTGTTCCATCACCTACGGACCGCATACTGGCGGTCCTCCTAAAGGAGGGGCAATGACATGGCCGACCTGAGCCAGCATCAAATAGACTTTCGCAACGCCATGGCGCAGTTGCCTGCTGCAGTGAACATCATCACCACCAATGGTCCTGGCGGGCGCTGCGGCATTACCGCCAGTGCGGTGTGTTCGGTGACTGATTCGCCCCCCACCGTGCTGGTCTGCGTCAACCGTGGCAGTGCGACACACGATGTGTTCCGTACCAATGGCCGTCTGTGCGTCAACGTTCTGTGTGGCGAGCAGGAAGAGTTGGCCCGACACTTTGCCGGCATGACCCAGGTGCCGATGGCGGAGCGTTTTGCTTGGGATTTGTGGGATGGCGGCGAGACAGGCGTGCCGGTGCTGCGCGATGCGCTGGTGCAGCTCGAAGGGCGGATCAGCGAGTGCAAGGAAGTCGGTTCGCACTCGGTGATGTTTGTCGAGCTGTCGAAGGTTGGTGTACGCGGGGAAGGTGACAGTCTGGTGTATTTTAACCGGCTGTTTCATCGGCTTGAGCATGCCGGTGCGGTGTGCTGAAACTGCCTTGATTAAAAGCGTTTAGCATAACTGTGGCGAGGGAGCTTGCTCCCTCGCCACACAAGCTCTGGTGTTTGCCACTACTATTGCAAATACTCCCGCGCCAATCGACACGCCCGATCAATCAACATCGGCGCCATCTCAATCGCCGTCGGCGTGCCTTTACGGGTATGAATCCAGCCCAGGTACGTCGTGCCACGCAGCAGCAGAAACAGCGCCAGCGTCTCTCGATCAGCCGCAGTCAGCGGTTTGATCGCGTCATAACCAGCAAACAGCGCCGTTTTGATTTGCTCATAACGCGGGTCGTCCAGGCAGAAGTACAGCGCGGTGGCGAGCTCAAACATGTGCCAACCGAACCCGGCATCGTCGAAGTCGATCAGGCGCAGGTTGGCACCTTCGATCAGCAAATTCTCGGGCACCAGGTCGGCGTGAATCATCCCGAAGTTGTCCAGATGCCGACCATATTGGCGCAGGTCGCAGCGTGCGCGGCGACGGGCCTGTTGCAACAGTTCACGTTGTTCTTCATTGAGTTGTTCCAGATCCCAGAAACGTCCCCAGAACGGGTTGGCACCAATCAAACCCTCTTCATCCCAGGCATGCCGGACAAACTCGTCCGGCTGCTGCCACTCGGCTGTATGCAAATGAATGCGCGCGGCAATCGCACCTGCTTCGGCAAACAGAAAGTCGATTTCGGTATCCGCCTGTACCCCGGCTTCCGAGGTGCCCGTCGTCGCGCCGGGCAGCCAGGCGAGCATGTCGACATGGCGCGGTTCGCCGATGTCGGCATGGATCACTTCGATCAGATGGCGCTCGTTCCGGGCCCGGATAATCTGTGGCACGGTGATGCCGGCCGTGGCCAGCGCCTCCATCCATTGCAGCTCGGAACGCAGCGCCGCCTCGCCGTGATAGCCATTGCGATGGATGCGCAGGGCGACTCGTTGGCCGTCCTCACGGCGTGCCGAGAACACCGCGTTCTCGCGGAATTTCACCAGTTCAACCTCGGCAAAGGTGCCATCCCAGTGTTGCAGGGCGTGGCGCGCAAGGTCGTGCAGTTTGGCAACTTGCTGGTCGTGGCTCAGGGTGTGGAAATCAGTCATGGCGGGGCCTCAGATAGCGCTCAGGGCGGTGTCTAGCGTGTCAACGAAGAGGTCGGCGTGCTCGCGGTTGAACACCAGCGGCGGCCGCAGTTTCAGAATGTTGTCGCCTGCGCCGATCTTGCTGATCAGCACGCCAAGTTCACGCATATGGTTGACCACCTTGCGCGCTTCCAGCCCGGCGGGCTCTTTGCTGGCGTGGTCACGCACCAGTTCCAGGGCGAAGAACAGGCCTTTGCCGCGCACGTCGCCAATGATCGAATGCTTGCTGGCGAGCACTTGCAGACGCTGCTGCACATAAGCGCCCACGGTGTGCGCATTACGCAGCAGCTGTTGCTCTTCAATCACATCGAGCACCGCCATTCCGACCGCTGCCGCCACCGGCGAACCGCCAAACGTGTTGAAGTACATGGCACTGCGCCCGAATGACTCGACCAGCGCCTTGCTGGTGATCAAACCGGCTAACGGATAACCGTTCCCCATTGGCTTGCCGAGGGTGACGATGTCCGGTACCACAGCGTGGGCCTGATGCCCCCACAGATGTTCGCCGGTACGAGCAAAGCCGGATTGCACTTCATCAGCAATGAATAAACCGCCCGCCGCGCGGATCAGTTCAGCGGCTTTGTTTACGAAACCGGCCGGCACCCGTGGCAAGCCTTCGTTAGCAAACAGGGTGTCGATCAGCAACGCTGCCGGGCGAATGCCCTGAGCCTGCAGCGAGGCGATGGCCGCTGCAATGTTCGCGGCATAGTGCTCCGCCAGTTGCGCCTCGGTGGTCCCGGCTGGTGCCCGGTACAGGCACGGAATGGGTACCGCGCGGGCATGTGTGGCGAATGGTTCCGGCGACGGCAGTGCGGTGGTGACTTCGGCCAATGACGCGGAATTACCGTGGTAGTTGTAATCGCTGACGATGATGCCGGTACCGCCGCTGGAGAAACGTGCCAGGCGTAGCGCCAGTTCGTTGGCCTCGCTGCCAGTGCAGGTGAGCATTGCGGTGTCGAGCGGCTCGGCGAAGGTCGCCGTCAGGCGCTCGGCGTAGCGCACGATGTGTTCATCGAGGTAGCGCGTGTGGATGTTCAGCGTCATGGCCTGGCGGTGCATCGCTTCCACCACGTGAGGGTTGCAGTGGCCGACGCAAGGTACGTTGTTATAGACGTCGAGGTAGCGCCGACCGTCAACATCGAACAGCCAGACACCTTCACCGCGCACCAGGTGCAATGGCTTGTCGTAGAACAACGGTGAGGCGCTGCCGAGTACGCGGTGGCGGCGCTGCAAAAGCGTGTCTTCAGGCATGGTCTTGAACCTCGAGTACGGTGGTGCGGCCTTGCAGTCGGGCACGCAGCAGGAAGTTGAAAATACACAGGGCGAAGGTCACCGCGAGGGCGATCAGCATCAGTTGGTCGAGTTGGAAGCAGGCTGCGATCACCACCAGCGTCAGGGCCAGGCCTAGCCAGGCAATCACCTTGCCACCCGCCAGACGGAACGGACGCGGCAGATCCGGTTGGCTGCTTTTAATGCGCAGATAGGCGCCGAAAATGAACAGGTAGCAAACGTTGAGCAGCAGCACGACCGCGAGCATCACGGTCGCCGGTTCGACCGCTGACATCGGCAGGCCAATCACACCAATCAACAGCAGCGCCGAGAATGGAGTGCCGCGCTTGCCGGTTTTCCCCAGACACTGCGGGAACAAGCCATCGCGGGCCATGGCGAACAGCTGCCGGGAGGCGGCGTACACCAACGAGAAGAACGTAGCGATCAGCCCGAACACCGCGCCGCAGCCAATCACCTTCGCCAACCACGAGGCTTCGCCGTAGGCGTTGGTGCTGGTCATCGCGGCGTACAGCGGATCACCGGCCGACCCCACCAGCTCGACGCCGCCCGCGCCCGGTGCGCAGACCAAAACGACCAGCGCCGTCACCAGCAAAGTGCCGATGGCCGCGAGAATGCCGCGCGGCATGCTGCGAGCAGGATTGTCCGCCTCTTCGGCAGCCGAGCCGATTTGCTCAACGGTAATGAACAACCAGATGGCGAACGGAACACAGGCGAAGATGCCACCGAAACTGATCACTGGCGCTGAGTTAGCAGAAGGCATCTTCAACAGGTTGGTCAGCTCGACATGCGGCGCCATGGCCACGCCAAAGATGAGCAGGGCGACGACCGCGATGACGCCAGCGATCATGGTCAACCCCATGGCTTCACCGACGCCGCGCAGGTGGATGCCGATAATGACCGCGAACAAAGCGATTTTTACCGGCCAGCCGCCGAGGCCAAAAATCGACTCGGTATAGGCGCAAATGAAGGTCGCCGCCGCGCCAGTGCTGAAGGTCAGTGCCACCGCACACGCTACGCCCACCAGGTAGCCCACGAATGGTCCGAACGCGCTTTGTGCATAGACGAACACGCCGCCGGCACTCGGCAGCGCGGTCGACAGTTCTGCTACGCATAACGCCAGACCGCCGCAGAGCAAGGCCATCAACAATGTGGCGATCAACATGTTCAGCCAGCCGCCCGCCATCAGCCCAAAATTCCAGCCGGAAAACTGCCCGGCCACCACCAACGCAATTCCGAGGCCGGCGATTTTTGGCCAACCCAACGCATTTTTCTTAAGCACAGAAGTCTCCTGCGACCCTAAGGTCGATTTATTGTTTTTGGGGGTAGAAGAGGTCGGTTTTGATACTACGCGCGGCGGGCGGAGTGGCTTGTTTGCGCGCATGCCATCTGGTTGCGTGTGGGTGCCAGATTTGGCGTATTAGAGGAGAGCAGCGACACCGCGTTATCGTTCTTCGTCGCAATGCCGCCCGGAGCCGGCGCGCTCCCACAATGGATCTCCAGTGAACACAAAATTTGTGGTCGACAGACATCAAATGTGGGAGCGAGCCTGCTCGCGAAAGCGGTGTGTCAGGCAACGCCAATCTCAGATACGAAAACTCCCCACCAACTGATTAAGCCGATCAGCCTGCCGCTCCAGTTCTGTGCAAGCCTGCAACGTCGAATGCAGGTTTTCCACCCCTTGCTGATTCAGTGTGTTGATTTCAGTAATGTCCACGTTCAAAGCCTCGACCACCGCGGTCTGTTCTTCAGTCGCTGCCGCGACAGACTGGTTAACGCTGTCGATCTCACCGATACGCTGGGTCACGCTGCCCAACCGTTTACCGGCAAGGTTGGCGATGCTGACGCTTTCCTCGCTGTGCTGCTGGCTCTCGGTCATGGTGGTGACCGAGTCGCGCGCGCCCACTTGCAGCTCTTCAATCATCTGCTGAATCTCCAGTGCCGACGTTTGGGTGCGCCCGGCCAGGCTGCGCACTTCGTCGGCGACCACCGCAAAGCCCCGGCCCGCTTCGCCTGCCCGCGCCGCTTCGATGGCCGCGTTGAGGGCCAGCAGGTTGGTCTGTTGAGAGATGCCTTTGATTACTTCCAGGATCTGCCCGATGTTCACGGTTTTATCGTTCAGCACTTCGATGTTGACGCACGATGCGCTGATTTTTCCGGACAGTTCGTTCATCACTTGAATCGTGCGCTCAACCACCTGACGCCCGTCTTCGGCTTGTTGCCGTGCGGCAGAGGCCTGCTGTGAGGCATTGGACGCATTACTCGCTATTTCCTGCGCGGCGGCACCCAGCTCGTTGATGGCAGCGGCGACACTGTTGGTGCGGGTCGATTGTTCGTCGAAGTTGCTCATCGACGAGTTGGAGGTCAGCAGCACGCGCTTGGCCACTTCATTTACGCCAATCGCCGCCGAAGACACCTCGCGGATCGACTGGTGAATACGCTCGACAAAGCGGTTGAAGGCGGTCGCCAGTTGGCCGATCTCATCCCGGGATTGCACCTCAAGGCGCCGAGTCAAATCGCCTTCGCCCAGGGAGATATCTTCCATGACCCGGGTCAACACTTGCAGCGGCCGGGTGATGCGAAACGCCGTGTACCAGATCAACAGCAAGCCGAGCAGGGCGGAGCCGCCACCCAACAGCAGTTCCAGCGCCGTGCTTTGCACGCCTTGTGCATCGAGCTCCTTTTGCAGCGTGATGACCGGTGCCAGTAGCACCTCCTGCGGCACACCCACCAGTACGCCCCATGACGCAGCGCCGGCAATCGGTGCCAACGGTTCGAGCACTTTGATTTGCTGCTGATCGACAAACACTTTCGGTTGCCCCTGACGCAACGTGTCCAACACCTCGGCACTGTCCAACGGTTGGCCGAGGCGACTGGCGTCCTGGCTGTTGGCCGAAATCACCCCGCGCGGGCTGATGATGCTGATCTGCCCATGGCCATCGAACAGTTGATGCGCGCTGGCTTCGCTGTTTTGTTGCAGGGCGGCGAGGTTGATGTCGAGGCCGACCACGGCGATGACTTTGTCATTGTCCATCAGCGGAAAAGCGATGCTGGTGACCAGTTTGCGGCTGCCGGACGCTTCATCAAAATAGGGTTCCAGCACGCAAGCCTGACGGGTATCGCGAGCGCAGGTGTAGAAAGCGTTATACGGGGCGCCGCTGGGGCCGGGAGAGGTGTTGGCGAGCAGCGCTTCGTCGCCGATCACCGCTTGCAGTTCGCCGGGTTTGCTTTGTACCCAATAGAGGGAAAAACGGCCGGTCTCGTTGCTGCCCGTGGCGGCCTGGTCGACGAAACTGGCGTCGGCGCCGTCCAGTGCGTTGGGCTCGAAAATGACATAAAGCCCGAGCAGGTCGGGCTTGTCGATCAGGGCCTGGTGAAGCTGTGTACTCAGCTCCTGCCGCAGTTGTTGGCGGGTCAGAATGCCTTTATGTTGCAGTTGCCTTAAGTAGAGCAAATAGCGCGACAACCCCTGGCCGAACTCATGAGTCTGCATGAAGGTACGCTGCACCTGCATGGCCTGCACTTTGCCGAGGGCTTGCATGTGTTCCTTGGCGGCATCGGCCAGCATTTCGCTGCTGGCACGAGCTACTTGCTGGCTGCTTTGATGCGTTTGATAGAGCGACAAGCCCATCAGCAAACCCACCACCAACAGCAGGCATAGGCCGGCAAGCAGGGCGATCTTGCTCTGGATCGTCAGGAATTTTTTGTGCATTGGAAAGGCCTTTTTCCATAGGGACAGTGGATGCGCCACTGCCCCGGTCTGGCTTAGAACGTGGTGGCAAACACCACTTGGCTGTAGAGGTTCTTGTCGTTGCTGCCCAGCTGGGTGCCGCCTTCTTCGGCGCTCTTGTCCGGTTGGTAGAGGCCGATCAGCGGCATCACGGTCAGGTGCTCGTTGACGTGCCATTCGGCATACAGGTCGACTTCGTGACCGTCGGTATTGCCCAAGCTGCGGTCGATGGTGTCGTAGTTGAAATACATCGCGCCCACCGTCAGGTTTTCCAGAGGCGAGACTTTCAGTGTGACGTTCTGGATGCGCGAGTTGGTGTTGAACGGGCCTGCGTAGTTACCGGCGACTTCACCCTGGAACCAAGTGCCGTAACCGCGGCTGAAACCGTAGAACAGGGTGTCGTAGCCTTCCGAGAACCGGCTGAAGCGATAGCTGACATACGGCGTCCAGGCGACGTCGGCAAAGGTCCAGCCGGCTTCCAGGTACCAGGCATCTTCGGTAGCGGTGTGGGGTTTGTCCTGCTTGGCGTATTCGCCGGAGAGGAACAGGTTTTTCACCCCTGCGTTGCCTGTCGCGCGCAGGCTGTAGGTCTTCATGCCGTCGCGCTCAAGTTGCGCAGGGGAGGCGAATTGCTCGTCGACATCGGTGCTGTCGATGTAGGTCAAACCAACCGTGCCAGCTTCAGCGACGTGTTCAAGCGTGCCGACGTACATTTCGGTCTTGGCCTGGGCGCGATTGTCTGATTTCAACCACATCAGGTCGCCGCGCCAGCCTTCCTTGCCACCCAGACGCAACACGGCGGTCTCGTCAAACGCTTTGCGCGCGGCCAGCCAGTAGGCGCCTCCACGGTTGAATTCGCCGTCGGCCAGGCCTTTGCCCAAGTTGAGCGCGTCGCCATTAATCAGGAAACCGTCACCGACCACAATGTTCTGGCGGCCGAAGGACAGGTCCACGCCGTCTTCACCGAGCACATCAAAAAGTTTGCCCGAACGCCAGCCGAGGTAGGCGTCTTCGAACTTGGTGGTGCGTTCCGAACCGTCGCTGAAGCCCGCGGCATCGCCGTCGCCCCAGGTGCCGGAACTGAGCAGGTTCGCCGCGCCATACGCGGTGCCCACACCGGCGAGGCCTTTGTCGAAGCTCAGGCCATATTTGATGTAGCCCTCGCGCCACGACGACGAACCTTGGTCGAGGCGGCCGGACAGCGCGTAGTTTTCCTGGCTGTGGAAAACACCCAATACCGCTTCCAGGGTAGCGTTCAGGTGACTGTCGTCATCGGCATAGAGTTCGTAGGCGCCAGCCTGGCCGGCACTGATCATCAGCGCGAGAGTCGAGAGACGAAGCAAGGGGGACTTGAGCATATGTGGCATCCGTTCTTGTTCTTGAGCGCAGGTTTGCGGTCTTTTTCGATACTACGGCCCGGAACTTTTTCGCCCTTTTGTGTGGTTGCCAAAAAGTTGGCTGTGCTTGCCAGATTGGCCCGTTTGGCAGCCCTGGCAACACGACTGGCACGCAGGACAAAACCTGCGTGCCGACGACCATCGACAATCCGTACTAACCCCACCGATGCGATGCTGTATCGGTACTTTCAGTGTTGGCGCTCGTTTGACGAGCGCGCGGATTCCAAGGTCGTTTTCTTATGTTTACCTCCCTGCGATTACCCCTCATGGGTTTGCTCTCATTCACCCTGACGCACACCGCGCTGGCGGCCGAGTGCACACCCGATCAGGGCCATGGCGCCCAGGTCTTCGCCAATGAATGCGGTGTTTGTCATTCGGTGAGCAAGGGGATGGCGGGGATGATGGGGCCTAACCTGGCGGGTGTGGTCGGGCGTAAATCCGGTTCGCTGGAAGGCTTCAACTACTCCCAGGCCATGCGCAACAAAGACATCAATTGGCAAGCCGAAAACATCGCGCAACTCATCGCTCAACCCCAGGCCTTTGTGCCGGGGACCTACATGCCCTACATGGGGCTGGCTTCTGCAGACGATCGCCAGGCGGTCGTGTGTTTCCTTAAAGAACAACAGTAATCAGCCGGTTTTCTGGCTGAACAACTCGTCTGAACGAAAGGTGAATTATGAGCAACGTTGAAATTCTGCCGCAGGTGGCTGCATTCCTCGACCGCCGTCATGGCTGTTTCATCGACGGTCAGTGGGTGTTCGCTGAAGGGCAAAGCATTGCCGTGGTCAACCCTGCTACCGGGCAAACCCTCTGCGAAACACTGGATGCGCCGCTGGAAGTGGTCGAGCGCGCGGTGCAGTCATCCCATGCCGCCTTCAAGTCCGGCGTGTGGTCCGGTTTGCGCCCGGCGGACCGCGAACGCATTCTGCTGAACTTCACCCGCCTGGTTGAGGAACATGCTGAAGAGTTGGCCCAGTTGGAAACCTTGAGCCAGGGCAAGTCGATCAACATGGCGCGTGCGCTTGATCTGAACGCCACCGTGGAGTTCATGCGTTACATGTCCGGCTGGGCCACCAAGATCGAAGGGCAAACCTTTGATGTGTCAATCCCGCTGCCACCAGGTGCGAAGTTCACCGCCTTCACCAAGCGTGAACCGGTGGGTGTAGTGGTCGGGATTGTGCCGTGGAATTTTCCGCTGCTGATCGCCACCTGGAAGCTGATGCCGGCGCTGGCCACCGGTTGCACGGTGATCATCAAACCGGCGATGGAAACCCCGTTGACCGCCATGCGTCTGGCTGAATTGGCCATTGAGGCTGGCATTCCTGCGGGCGTATTCAACGTCGTGACCGGTGGTGGCGCCTCGGTAGGCGGCGCGCTGACGGCGCACCCGCTGGTAAGCAAAGTGTCCTTCACCGGCTCCACCGCTGTGGGCAAAAGTGTCGGCGTTGCGTGCATGGAAAACATGACGCGTTTTGCCCTGGAGTTGGGTGGCAAAAACCCGATGATCATTCTCGAAGATGCCGACATCGAAAAAGCCATTCAGGGCGCGATCCTGGGTGGCCTGCTGAACAACGGCCAGGTATGCGCAGCGGCCTCGCGCTTCTATGTGCATCGCTCGATCTACGACAAGTTTGTCGAAGGTCTCGCGGCAGCGGTATCGGCCATGCCGATCGGTGCGGGTATGAACTGCGACGCAGCGATCAACCCGCTGGTGTCGCGCAAGCAACAACAAAGCGTACTCAAGCACATCGAGCTGGCTCGCAGCGAAGGCGCGCGCGTGGTCTCGGGCGGTGAGTTGCTGGAAGGCGACGGCTTCTATGTGCAGCCGACCATTCTGGCCGATATCGACCACAGCATGGCGGTGGCCCGTGAGGAGGTGTTTGGTCCGGTGCTGGGCGTGATGGCGTTTGATGATGAAGACGCGGTGATCGCCCTGGCCAACGACAATCGTTACGGCTTGGCCGCCAGTCTGTGGACCAACGACTTGAGCAAAGCCATGAACATGGTGCCGCGTATCGAAGCGGGTACCGTTTGGGTCAACGCTCACGTACTGCTCGACCCTGCGATGCCGTTTGGTGGCGTTAAACAATCCGGTATGGGCCGTGAGTTCGGTCGCGCGGTAATTGAGGCTTACACCGAGCTGAAATCGGTGTGCATCGCGCACTGATTTAGCCGGCCTTGGAAGTGACACTTACGGCCCCAGCAACGGGGCTGTATACGGTGGTTCAGGCTAAAAATTGCCTACCCGAGATCGGAGTCTGCACTTGGTGTAGGGGCTTAGGTTTATTCCATTTTTGTTCTTGAGATACCCTTCGAACGAGTCCAGAATTGAGCCCATTCCTGCTTCAGGAATAAATGAAACCCTTTAGATTTCAATAGGTCGGACGCTAGATGCGAGTCTCGTTTCCCGCTCCAAATGTTGCTCCATGGAGGTTTGACTGAATTCTACGAGGAACGAAAAAACGATCGGGATATTTTCGTCTACTCGGTGCCCCGCCGCGTTCCAGTCGTACCATTGGAAAAGCCCAATGAGGGTACACATAGAGATAGAGAAAATTTCGAACTCAAAATTTTCCTTTATTTTCAGCGACAAAGAGGAAGGTTCGATTCCGGCTTCGGCACCATCTAAAATCAAGGGTTTGCGGGCGAAAGCTGATGCAAACCCTTGTTTGTTTCTGGCTTGCTGTTTTAAGCCCGTGGCAGTTATTGACCCCGGCCGCTAGCCGCTAGCCGCTAGCCGCTGAATTAGCGCCGCGTCGATCTTCGCCAGAAGGGTTGCCGGTATCGACAAGCCTTCTCTCGACCAAGACATTTTGAAGGGCCTGTCGGGCTGCCGGATCGAGCTGATGCTCTCGTTCTTTGAGTTCAAGCAAGATAGGGCTGGACCAAGTGCGATAGGTTTTCTCAGCGATACGAATAGGTGTCATCTGTCTCCTCCTTGATCAAGACCCGCCAATGCAGCCGGCGCCATTTCGATTCGATAGAACACTAGTCGAGAAATCTGTTTGCCGCCGAAAAATGGCAGGGTGCCGAGGGCTCGTTGCTGGTGCCGTTATTGGGTTCGTGAGCGAGTGTGGACTTGCCCCTACAACGCTGGACACCAACGTCTTTTGCGTCGATGAGGCCCGTTGACACCGTTTTTGACCGCCTGATCGGTGACGGCCTGAACTGTTTCGAGCGCGCCGGGGGACAGCGAATTCTAGCCGAAGCCTTCAAGCGCATGCCGTTGCTGGAAATCCTAGCGCCAGCGGCCGGATCGAGTGAATTCGATTCAGCCGCCGATGCTGTCAGCTAAACGAAAGGCTGGCCGGTGAAACCACGAGGCAATCGTTGCAGTCCTTCCATGGCGGTGAGCCGTTCGACCCAGGCCGCACGCCAGTCATTGGCAGTGTGCGTAACTTTGGCTTTGCGTGCGGCGCGGCGTGCAGCGTTGCGCTGGTCTTTGCGCGCATCCTTGAACGCGTCGGTGTTTCGGCAGCTTCTGCATTTCACCCGGGTTAGTTCGCTGGTTGAAATGAGCTTGCTACCTTTGTGACCGCAGGCCAGATGCCCGCCGACTTTGAAGTGAGTAACCATCAGACGCCTCCTTC
The DNA here is from genome assembly GCF_054330215.1 of Pseudomonas sp. Ma2-10. Classification (NCBI taxonomy): domain Bacteria; kingdom Pseudomonadati; phylum Pseudomonadota; class Gammaproteobacteria; order Pseudomonadales; family Pseudomonadaceae; genus Pseudomonas; species Pseudomonas sp. Ma2-10. Next base: position 65,295 of record NZ_JBTEYL010000007.1, read on the forward strand.
GTGACGTGTAGTTGTTTGACCTCCATCGTACGGTGACGTTCGTTGCCGACGTAATGGGCCAAAAAAGGGCCCGCATGCGGGCGGGTCAGGGGAATTCTTCAAAAGAGCTGGGGGATGTAACAGGAAGCGCTCAGGCAAGGGCGCACCCGGTGACGATAAGGTCGCCGTTTATGCGTCCTGAATCAGGCCGTGTCCTTGAGGATGTCCAGATCGAATCATCTGAACCGCGGCAGGGGCGGGTCGACAGGTTTGAGCGACGACAGCGTATTGCGAATCAGTGGCGTGTCCTTCTCGATGTCGTTCAGACGATCACGGATTCTTAGAGCTGTCGGGTGCCCGCCTTGATGATCGACCCAGTCGGCAATTTCCTTGCATGCCGCTGCCAGTCGAGCCTGACGGGAGTCGAGCAGGGTGAGCAGTGTGGTGATGGACTCTTTTTCGGACATGGCAAACACCTCCGTTCAAGAAACCTGTAACTAGCAGCAAAAAGCCCGCAGGGGGCGAGCTGTCTGCCGATGGGGTCGCTAATCCTTCAGCTTTTTCAGTATAGACCCGTGAAAGGCAGGTAGCTTCAGCCTCCTCGGACCGTCACGTGCGACCTGGCATTCAACTGCCGGCATTCACGTCGGGCGTCTTCTTCACGGTCGTAACCGTCACCGATGAAGCCACGGGTCCGAGTATCGGCGATGCGATACCAGACGGCGGCATCGGGTGGTGGATGGTTGGTATCTCCCGCTCGGCGGCCATAGATGATGATCTTGTTGCAACGCTTCACAACGAAAATGTCTTCCATGGCGTCACCGCAGCTAATTCAGGTTCACATCAACTATAGAAGCCATTTGCAGTCGTGCAAAAAATAGACGGGTCAGTTCGTCGCTTCAACGGTTGCGATCATCTTCTCCAAAACCACCGCAAGCCCCATTTCCTCCGCCTTCAGCCCTTTACGCGCTCGATGGCTGGGCAGTTCAGCCAACTCACCCCCCCAAAAAAAATCAAGCACCGCCGGGTGGATGTAGCACTTGCGGCAGACTGCCGGAGTGTTACCCAATTGTTTGGCAACATTCTTGACCATCTCCACCACATGCCGCTTTGCATCCGGCTCGGGCTCCCACTGCAGTTCCCGCAAAAGCGCCAACGCCAACGCGCTGCCGGCCCAGGTGCGGGAGTCCTTGGCCGTGAAGTCGGCGCCGGTGAGGGTCTGTAGGTAGGCGTTGACATCGGAGGAACTGACGGTGTGTCGATCACCGTTTTCATCCAGGTACTGAAACAGGATCGCGTTGCCGTTGACCTCAACGTGACGGTTGCGCAGGGTGGTCAAGCCGTAGGATCGGTTTTCCCGAGCGTACCGGGTGCTGCCGACCCGGATCAGCGTTGCATCAAGCAAGGTGATGACCGTGGCCATGACTTTGTCGCGACTGAAGTCGGGAGCCGCCAATAGCGTTTCAAGCTGTTTGCGCCGTTTCGGCAGCGCCAGCCCAAAGTCCTGCAAACGTGAGTACTTGTTGGCATCACGCACTTCTCGCCAGCGCGGATGATAACGGTATTGCTTGCGACCTCAGGCGTCACGGCCGGTGGCTTGCAGATGGTCGCGCGGGTCTGCGCAGATCCACATATCGGTGTAGGCCGGGGGCACGGCGAGGGCATTGATGCGTTTGATCTCGTCTTGATCGGTGATGCGTTGACCCTGGGGGTCGAAGTAGCAGAACTTGCCGCTCTGGGTGTCATCGACGTAATGCAGGTCGGATGGCAGCACATCGGGCAGCGCGATATCGGGCATGGCAGTAGTCCTTTGGCGACGGACCGGGGGCCGTTACAGCCATTGACCGCACGCCGTTGCAGTCGTGCCAGCGGTTTTATGCCAGCACCGCCACCGCCTTGATTTGTGCCCAGAGTTGCTGGCCGGGGTGCACGGCCAACTGGTCCCGGGAGTAACGGGTGATCCGCGCCAGCAGCGGTGTGCCGCCCGCGTCCAGACGGATCAGCACGTGGGCGGCGTTGTCGGCGCCCATTTCACTGATCACGGTAACCGGCAGGCGATTGAGGATGCTGCTTTGCTCGATGCTTTGCAGGCTCAGGCTGACATCCCGCGCCTGAACCTTGCAGCGCAGTGCCTGACCCGGCGTCATCGTTGAGTGAGCCACCCGAATATTCAGGGTGGTATTCGGCAGTTGCAGGGTCAGCAACTGATAGTCAGGGTCATAGGCACTGACGTGCCCCTCGATCACCACGCCGGCGTCGTCGCCCAGCGCCAAGGGCAGGTCGAGACGGGCCAGCGTTTCGCCAATAGCGCCGCTGGCCAGCGCCTTGCCATTGCTGAGCAGAACGAGGTGATCGGCCAAGCGCGCGACTTCATCCTGTGAGTGGCTGACGTACAGCACCGGGATGTCCAGCTCATCATGCAGTCGTTGCAGGTAAGGCAGGATTTCGTTTTTACGCTGGCTATCCAGCGCCGCCAGCGGCTCGTCCATCAGCAACAGTTTCGGGCTGGTGAGCAGTGCGCGCGCGATGCCGACCCGCTGCCGTTCACCGCCGGAAAGGTGCGACGGATGGCGATCCAGCAAATGGCCGATCCCGAGCAGTTCAGTCGCGTGAGCCATGTCCACCCGGCGCTGTTGACGAGGAATGCGTTTGAGGCCGAACTCCAGGTTGGCCAGCACCGACAGATGGGAAAACAGGCTGGCTTCCTGGAAGACGTAACCCAGCGCACGTTTGTGTGGTGGTACGAAAATTTTCTTGTCGCTGTCCTGCCAGACTTCATCGTTGATCTGGATGAATCCCTGTTCAGCCTTTTCCAGGCCCGCGATGCAGCGCAGGCAGGTGGTCTTGCCTGAACCGGAATGACCGTAAAGTGCAGTGACTCCGCGACCGGGCAATTGCAGATCCACCTCCAGGGCGAACCCTGAATACTTTAGTTTCAGGCGCGTATGAATCATCGATCAGCTCCAGCCCGCTTGGGTTCTACGGCTGGAGTAGAGCGCCAGCAAGACTACAAAGGAGAACACTAGCATCGCCCCGGCGAGCCAATGGGCCTGGGCGTATTCCATGGCTTCGACGTGATCGTAGATCTGCACCGAGACCACCCGAGTCTTGTCGGGAATGTTGCCGCCGATCATCAGCACCACGCCGAACTCACCGACGGTGTGGGCAAAGCCGAGAATGGCGGCGGTGATGAAACCGGGGCGGGCCAGCGGCAGGATCACGCTAAAAAACGTGTCCCAGGGATTGGCGCGTAAGGTCGCGGCCACTTCCAGAGGGCGAGTGCCGATGGAGGAAAAAGCATTTTGCAGTGGCTGGACCACGAATGGCATCGAGTAGAGCACTGAGCCGATGACTAGCCCTGCAAAACTGAAGGTGAGGGTGCCGAGCCCCAGTGATTGGGTGAAGTGGCCGATAAACCCGTTAGGCCCGAGCGCGAGCAACAGATAAAAGCCAATCACCGTCGGCGGCAGCACCAGGGGCAGGGCGACGATCGCCCCGACGGGGCCGCGCAACCACGAGCGGGTGCGCGACAGCCATAACGCAATCGGAGTGCCGATGATGAGTAGGATGACCGTCGTCAGTGACGCCAGTTTCAAGGTCAGCCAGATGGCGGAAAAGTCGGCACTCGATAGCGTCATTTAGAGTTGGTAACCGTAGGATTTGATGACGGCGGCCGCTTTCGGACCTTTGAGGTAGTCAACCAGCGCCTTGGCGGCCGGATTGTCCTCGCCTTTGTTGAGGATCACCGCGTCTTGTTTGATGGGCTCGTGCATGTTGGCAGGAACGATCCAGGCCGAACCGCTGGTGACTTTGCCGTCTTTGTAGATCTGCGACAAGCCCACAAAACCCAGTTCGGCATTGCCGGTGGAGACGAATTGGTAGGCCTGGGTGATGTTCTGGCCTTCAACGATCTTGGCTTTGACCTTGTCGGTCAGGTCCAGCTTGGCGAGCACCTGAGTGGCGGCCAGGCCATAAGGCGCGGTTTTCGGGTTGGCGATGGACAGGTGCTGGTATTCGTACTTCTTTAGCACGTCGCCCTTGGCATCGACATAACCTTCCTTGGCCGACCACAGCGCCAGGGTGCCGATGGCGTAGGTGAAGCGCGAGCCCTTGACCGTGTCGCCTTCGGTTTCGAGTTTTTGCGGGGTGGTGTCATCCGCCGAAAGGAACACTTCGAACGGTGCGCCGTTCTTGATCTGGGTATAGAACTGGCCGGTTGCACCATAGGCGGCGATCAGTTTATGCCCGGTGTCTTTTTCAAAATCAGCGGCGATCACCTGAATGGGTGCAGTGAAGTTGGCGGCGACGGCAACCTGGACTTCGTCCGCCTGGGCGGACCCGAAAGCGAACACTGCGAGCAGGGTTGCCAGGCAGGTGGGGGCAAAACGTGAGGCACGAATGCTCATGAAAGGGCTCCGTTGTAGGCAAGTGCAGCGAGGGGAGTAAACGCTATATAGCAGAATATATAGCGAAATGCCTGCAAACGGAACGTCTTGGATGCGCCGTGTGTTACACGGCCATGCGTTACTGACGAACCAACTTGGCCAATCCTTCCTCAGCCAGGCGCCGAGTCAGTTCAGCCGTGGTCATTTCAACGCCCAGCGTGAATGCCTGACCCGCCCAGAGGTTGCTGAATTCCGCTTCTCCCTTGGCCCGCAATGGCATCAGCGCACCACCCGCCAGCGGAAAGGCCGGTGCTTTGGCGCTCATGGGTCCGAGTTCGCGCATCACCCTGTTGAGAATTCCACGCGCCGGGCGTCCGGTGAAAATGTTGGTGACGGCTGTCTGACTTTCCTTGGCGGTGCGTAACGCCTTGTGATGAGACGCGCTGACCTTGGCCTCTGGCGTGAACAAATACGCCGTGCCCACTTGCACCGCCGAAGCCCCCAACAGGAACGCTGCCGCGACGCCTCGTGCATCGGCTATACCGCCGGCAGCAATCACCGGTACTTTCACGGCATCAACGATCTGGGGCACCAACGCAAAGACCCCCACCTGGCTGCTCAGATCATCACTGAGAAACATGCCCCGATGGCCACCGGCTTCATACCCCATGGCAATGATTGCGTCACAACCGTGCTGCTCGAGCCAAATGGCCTCTTCCACCGTGGTGGCTGAGGAGAGCACTTTCGCGCCAGTGGCTTTCACGCGGTCCAGCAGGGACTTTTCCGGCAGGCCGAAGTGGAAACTCACGACTTCGGGGCGAAACTCTTCGATCACTTCGCAGGCCGCGTTATCGAAGGGCGCTCGATTGGACACCGGCGTCGGGGCGTCGAAATCCACGCCAAGTTCCCGGTAGTAGGGCTCCAGCAGATTCTTCCAGTCTCCAGCGCGTTGCTCATCGGCGGCGGGGGGCTGATGGCAGAAGTAGTTGACGTTAATTGGGCGCTGAGTGTGTTTTCGAATCGTTTTCAGCTCCGCGCGCAACTGATCGATGCTCAACATGGCGGCAGGCATCGAGCCCAGGCCGCCGGCATTACTGGCTGCGATAACCATGGTCGAATGGGTCGCGCCGGCCATGGGCGCCTGGATGATCGGCAGCTCAATGCCAAGCAAGTCAAGAATACGGGTGTCTGGCCATTTGCTCATTTGAAGGGTTCTCCGGCGTCATAACAGGGCAGGGACGGTAGAGCCGGATTTGTAGCAGCATTGATGGGCGCGGGGCCAGTCGAGTTTTCAGTTTGTATGCAGCTATTGGCTTAAAGTCGAGTACGGTGAAATGTTGCCATGTGTTATTTCAATTGCACCACAACTGAGTGATTCCAATAGGAGACAGCGATGTTTCAAGGCATTTTGATCGACAAAGATGACAGCGGTTACCGGGCCACACTGCAACAGATCAATGACGATCAACTGCCCGAAGGCGATGTGACTGTGCGGGTGGCGTACAGCACGTTGAACTTCAAGGATGGCCTGGCGATCACCGGCAGCAGCCCGGTGGTGCGAAAATTCCCGATGGTGCCGGGTATCGATCTGGCAGGCACTGTCGAAGTCAGTGGCCATCCGGACTACAAGGTCGGTGATCAGGTCGTACTCAATGGCTGGGGAGTTGGTGAAGGACATTGGGGCGGACTGGCGCAGAAGGCTCGTTTGAATGGCGACTGGCTGATTCCGCTTCCCAAGGCGTTCACCGCGGCGCAAGCGATGGCCATCGGCACGGCGGGTTACACGGCGATGCTGAGCATCCTGGCGTTGGAACATAATGGCGTGACGCCCGATCAGGGCGAAGTATTGGTCACCGGCGCCAATGGCGGTGTAGGCAGTTTCGCCATTGCCCTGTTGAGCAAGCTCGGTTATCGGGTGGTCGCGTCCACCGGTCGCACCTCCGAGCACGAATACCTCAAGCAATTAGGCGCCAGCGAAATTATCGACCGCGCTTTGCTGTCCGAACCGGGTAGGCCCTTGGCCAAGGAACGTTGGGCGGCGGTCATCGACTCGGTTGGCAGCCACACGTTGGCCAACGCTTGTGCCAGCACGAAGGCCAATGGCACCGTCGCCGCGTGTGGTCTGGCGCAAGGCATGGACTTTCCTGCTTCAGTTGCCCCGTTCATTTTGCGCGGCGTGACCTTGGCCGGGATCAACAGCGTGACTCAACCCAAAGCCAAGCGGATACTGGCCTGGAATCGTCTGGCCAAGGATCTCGACTTCACCTTGTTGCCGCTGATCAGCCACGAAATCGGCTTGAGCGAAGTGATCGAGGCCGCGCCGCGTCTGCTCGCCGGTCAATTGCGTGGGCGGGTGGTGGTCGACGTCGATCGTTGACAGTTTCACCATAAATCAAACGGACAAATTATAGAGACAAGGGCTATCGCCATGGGCCACTTCGATGTGACCGCGGGGGTGGCGGTCATCGCGCCCTTCGAGGACTTTCCGCAGATTCAGGTGGAGGGAGGCGATTACCTAGTGATCAGCGCCAAAGGGGTGATGCCGACAGCGTCATTCAGACGTGGGGCCTGATCTGGGCCTACTTTTAAGGACAACCCGCACGTTCGCCACAGACTTCGAGGTCGATACCCGCCCGAATTCAGTGTCGGTCTATATCGGCATTCAGGACTCAGACGGGTTTTCGCGTTCAAGCAACTGACGCTTGCGCTCCACACCCCAGCGATAGCCCGACAGGTTGCCGTCGCTGCGCACCACGCGGTGGCACGGAATCGCCACCGCCAGGTTGTTCGCGCCGCAGGCTTGAGCCACGGCGCGCATCGCTTTTGGCGCGCCGATTCGTTGAGCAATATCGGCGTAGCTGGCGGTGCAACCGACGGGAATCTCCCGCAGGGCGTTCCAGACCCGTTCTTGAAAAGCGGTGCCACGAACATCCAGCGGCAAGTCCAGTCCAAGGGCCGGCGCTTCGATAAAACCAACGACCTTGGCGATCAGTTGCTCGAACGTGTGATCGGCGCCAATCAGATTCGCCCGTCGAAACTTGTCCTGCAGATCGCAGACCAGTTGGTGCGGATCATCGCCCAGCAAGATCGCGCAAACACCCCGTTCACTCTGCGCCACCAGAATCGCCCCCAGGGAACATTGGCCGACAGCAAAACGAATGTCGTTGTTCTGACCGGCGGCGCGGTAATCACCGGGTTTCATGCCCAATAGCTGATCGGCGACTTCATAGAAACGGCTGTTGGAGTTGAAGCCGGCGTCATACAGCGCGTTGGTCACCGAGTCTCCGTCCGCGAGACGCTCACGGACCCTGCGTGAACGATGGGCCGTGGCGTAACCCTTGGGCGTCAGACCGGTCACCGCTTTGAACACCCGATGGAAGTGAAAGCTACTCAGGCCCGCAGTAGAAGCCAGCTCGCTCAGAACAGGCAGATTCTCCGCGGTTTCGATCTGGCGGCAAGCGGCGGCCACCGTCGCGGCATGTTGTGCGGCGACGTCGCTTTGATCTTTCGCGGTGCGTTTACTGGGGCGATAACCCGCCGCCTGGGCCTGTTCGGCAGTGTCGAAGAACTCGACATTCTGCGGTTTCGGCAAACGCGCCAGGCTGCTGGGGCGGCAGTAAATGCCGGTGGTTTTCACTGCATACACAAACTGTCCGTCTGCCTGGGGATCACGCGCGACGACGGCGGCCCAGCGAGGGTCGTTCTCGGTGGCGATCGTTGTCGAATGGCTTGTCATGGCTTCATGTCCGTTGATTCGTTTCATGCAGATTAACCAGCCGACGGGGCCGCTGCACCCCGGGTCTTGCGGTCGAATTCGAAGGCTTCATCCGGCGGTACGAAAGGTGAAGTTGATCCGTTGTTCGCCCAGTCGCGGGTGTTGGCCGTCCTTGATCGGCAAGACCCCGTGATACCGCAAGCGATCCACGCCACCCCAGACCACGATGTCGCCATGCAACAGCGGCACTCGTTGGCTTTTATCGCTGCGTTCGAAACCGCCGAACAGGAACATTGCCGGCAATCCCAGGGACACTGAAACAATGGGCGCGGCGTAGGAGACTTCGTCTTTGTCCTGGTGTAACGACATCTTGGCTCCGGGAACATAACGGTTGATCAGGCAGGAATCAGGCATGAAATCCGCAAACCCCGCTTGCCGCGCCGCCGCTTGCGCCAATTCTAGAAACACCTCGGACATTGTCGGCCAGGGTTTTCCGGTCAGCGGATCATGGCGGGTATAGCGATAGCCGCTGCGGTCGGTGGTCCAGCCCAGCGCGCCGCAACTGCTCAAGGCGACCGACATGGTAAAGCCCCCGGGCGTGATCATCTGCCGAAACGGTGCCGCCGCCAGAACTGCGTCCAGTGCGGGCAGCAACTGATCCAGCCAGGGCAGGGCAAAGCCTCTGAGGACGCAGGACTGTTCGCCGATACGATCGAGCCTGAGTTGCTGCTCGGGTTCCGCGTCGGCAAACAAGTCGAAGGTGATTGGGTTCATGGGGTCATGACGCGTCGTGAAAGATGCTTCCAAGGGTATGCCGTTTTCCACGGTGCCGGCGACTCACGCAGGGTCACTCGGTAATAGCCACGAAGGACTTTGACCGGTCGTTGGTTGACGGCAAGGATCAGCCCGTCACCTTTCTTTAGGCCGATGAACTGAGGGCGCGACTGCGTCAGCACGAACTCGCCACCAGTGAAATCGTCGTCTGGCTCTGACAGCAACCTGATAATTGCGTGCTGCTTGAGCATGACCAGTCCATCGTTGCCAGATCATCATCGATCAGCAGTGCGCACAGACCCTCGGTGCTGAACGCGAGCAGCAAGACGCCAAGGCTGGAAGTGCCGCTGATGAAGCGAATCGAAGAAGTAGACATGTTCTGACTCCTTAACCAACGGTTGAGGTGGCCAGTCTAGGGAGCGGGGATTTGGTTAACATTCCGGCGCTTGCGGTTGAGTTCCAGAGGCGGGAGCAGACGTCCATGTTGTCGCTCCGGATCCCGTTACAACGCTTTGCTGACGCTTATTTCGCTGATGACGTCTTCGCTCGAACCATGAAGAGCATCGAGCGCGGCCTTGGCTTCTGCTTCGGTGCCGTTTTCAAGTTGGGCAAATTCGAAGCGACGCTCACCATTGAGTTTGTATTTGATGACGTACTTGGTCGTTTGGGCCACGGTGATACCTGCTTGTCTTCGTGTTTGGGTGTCGCTCAGCTCAGTTTCGTGCTGGAGCGGCGGATGATCTTGATGGTGTGAGTCAGGGTCGGTATGCGAGTTACGCTGATCGGCCGACGGTTGACCGTGTCGATGGTGATGTTCCAGAAACCGGTGCTCGGTGCAGTAATCCGGGCAGGGAAAGTGTCGAATGCGCCACCATGGTAAGTGTGGCGACCGCCATTCTTGAAGCTGCGGAAATTGGCGTCGTTCATCAAGCGGATATTGCATGTTTGGGAGCATTGAATGACGACGATGTCGTCTTCGTTGAGGTGCTCGCGCTGGTGGATAAATTTCATGGGGCGCCTCCAGAAGGGCTTTTTCTACAAAATCAAAACGATAGCATGTGCGATTGGCGCAGTTTATCAGCCCGAACGGGTTATTATCCGGTCGTCGAGGTCTGCGTTGGCAATTAAAAACAGTTCTACGGAATTTTATGAGCGATAAACGCATCAAGCCTCGGAGAAAAACAGCATTTGTACTGTCGGAATGTCTTTATCGGAGGTGTTGTATGAACTGGGGTGTGCTGTTCCTGCCTGTGGCGATAGCGATGAGTGGTTGTGCGAGTGTCTCGGAGATCAATGAGTCGCTGCCGACCATGAACGTGATTTCAGGCAAGAAGCCTCATGAGTACGCGCAATGCTTGACCGAGAAACTCGCCAGCAGCCGGGGAGCCTTGCAAGTCGAGCCGCACAAGGACGGTGTGCGAGTCATCGTGCCGCAGAAGTTCTCCTCGGGGCCGGCCGCGGTATTTGATATCGAAGACCGCTCCACTGGCAGCAGCATCAAGTTGCATGAGCGTATCTCCAATGTGCCGTTGCGCCCCATGGATGTACGCAATGCTGCTACTGCGTGCATTTCCGGCTGATAGACTGTCGCGCGTCAGCACCGATGCCGCCAAAGCAGCGCTTTGGCGGCATTGTCATTTCTGGAGTCGAGCATGAAGCGAGAGCAGGTAAGGGAGCGCCATGCAGAGGGTCACATCTCTGCCACCCACGTGATTCAGAATCCGGCGAATCCGGGAGAATGGATCGTGTTTTTCAAGAAAAGCGCCGGGCGCAGCTATTTTCTGGTGGATGAAAACGATGAAGTCGAATCCTTCAGTAGCCTCGATGAATTGATCGAGACGGTGCGCGGCCTTGGGATCAAATTCGCCGAAATTCACATGTAGGGCAGGGCGCCTTACTTGCAGACCACTACGACGTTGCGGTTCTTGTAGTTGCCGACGTTGACACCCAGGGTCTTGTCGCTTTCCCTGGTCGAAGGCGTTTTGTCGGTACCGACGATTCGATAGCCGGTGCCGGCGCAAGAGGCATCGGCTTTTTCGTAGCAAGTCGCCCAGGAATTGGCTTCCCCGGAGCAGTCGATGGCCAGGCCTTGCTCGCCGTTATTCAGGTAGGTCGTTTCGGAAGTGGCGCAGCCGCTCATGCTCAGTGCCGCGATCAGTGGCAAAAATTTATTCATGTTGTTGTCGTCATCAGAGTGAAAGGTCTGAGCCTGTGACAGCGCTGGTATCAAAAGGTTATAGCGAATGGCCACTTGGTTGCAGGCAATCACAAAAAAGCCCTGCGCAAGGCAGGGCTTAGTCAAGATCGGGTTCAGATCAAGTCTTGTCTTTGCCGCGGCGTTTGACGGTTGGGTGTTCAAGTTGCAATACGGACGCCACTTCAATCGCCGACGCTTCGGTAGGGAAAGGCCCGGCGATATTTTCGCCGCCTGCGCTGTCTACCCACCACAGGCCGTCTTTTGCCTGATTGATCAGGTACCCGTTGACGCTTTTTGCTTCCGACATCTATCTGCCTCGTTGACTGGTTCAATCACGCAATGATAGCGCCAAATGAACTCAGCGGGGGCTGATGGTGTACGGTGGAGCGATTCGCGGACGTGCAGATCTGGCGGTCTGTGCTATCTATAAAGGCGCGGAGCTATATCGGGAACTATCCGCGAGAATATTTCTCTATGATGGCATCGGTTAGCCAGCGCGGAGCATTGTAAGGTGCACGCCGCCTGATTAGACTGCGCCGAAACTCGTACACACAGCCCTATCAAGGACTTATATGATCAAGAAATGCTTGTTCCCAGCAGCCGGTTACGGTACTCGCTTCCTGCCAGCGACTAAAGCCATGCCCAAAGAAATGCTGCCGGTGGTAAACAAGCCACTGATCCAGTACGGCGTCGAAGAAGCATTGGACGCTGGGTTGACCGAAATCTCCATCGTCACCGGTCGCGGCAAACGCGCACTGGAAGACCACTTTGACATCAGTTATGAGCTGGAAAACCAGATCAAGGGCACCGACAAGGAAAAATACCTGGTCGGTATCCGCAAGCTGTTGGACGAGTGCTCGTTCTCCTACACCCGTCAGACCGAAATGAAAGGCTTGGGCCACGCGATCCTGACTGGTCGCCCACTGATCGGTGACGAACCGTTCGCGGTAGTGCTGGCGGACGACTTGTGCGTCAACCTCGAAGGCGACGGCGTCCTGACCCAGATGGTCAAGCTGTACGAGCAGTACCGTTGCACCATCGTTGCGATCCAGGAAGTGGATCCGCAGGAAACCAACAAGTACGGTGTGATCTCCGGCGAGCTGATCGCTGATGATTTGTACCGCGTTCGCAACATGGTCGAAAAACCAGCCCCGGAAGACGCACCGTCGAACCTGGCGATCATCGGTCGTTACATCCTGACGCCAGATATTTTCGAGCTGATCAAACAAACCGATCCAGGCAAAGGCGGCGAGATTCAAATCACCGACGCCCTGATGAAGCAGGCGAAAAACGGTTGCGTGATTGCCTACAAGTTCAAGGGCAAGCGTTTTGACTGCGGTGGCGCTGAAGGCTACATCGAGGCCACTAACTTCTGCTTCGAAAACTTCTACAAGACTGGCAAAGCCTACTGATAGCGCCTGCCCCACTTGTATTGAAAGCCACCTTCGGGTGGCTTTTTCATTTTCCGTCCCCATATCGTTTGCAGCGCTTGCCCAACGGATGTCTGCGGGTATGCTTGTGGACTGCCGAGGAGATTGAAAATGGCCTACGATTTTGACCTTTATGTGATTGGCGCCGGTTCCGGCGGTGTGCGGGCTGCGCGTTTTGCCGCCGGTTTCGGCGCGAAAGTAGCGGTGGCCGAGAGCCGATACCTGGGTGGTACCTGTGTGAATGTCGGCTGTGTGCCGAAGAAGCTGCTGGTCTACGGCGCGCACTTCGCTGAAGACTTCGAGCAGTCGCAAGGTTTTGGCTGGACGCTGGGCGAAGCGAAGTTCGATTGGGCGACGCTGATCGCCAACAAGGATCGCGAGATCAATCGCCTGAACGGTATCTATCGCAATCTGCTGGTTAGCAGTGGCGTGACCTTGCATGAAGGTCACGCCAAAATCGTTGATCCGCACCAGGTCGAGATCAATGGCGAGCGCTACACCGCCAAAAACATACTGATTGCTACTGGTGGATGGCCACATATTCCGGAAATTCCGGGGCACGAACATGCAATCAGTTCCAATCAGGTGTTCTTCCTCAAAGAACTGCCCAAGCGAGTTCTGGTCGTAGGGGGTGGTTACATCGCCGTTGAATTCGCCGGGATCTTCCACGGTCTGGGCGCTGACACCACGTTGCTTTATCGCGGAGAGTTGTTCCTGCGCGGCTTCGACGGTGCGGTGCGCAAACACCTGCAGGAAGAGCTGACGAAGCGCGGCGTGGACCTGCAATTCAACGCCGACATCGAACGTATCGACAAGCAGCCCGATGGCAGCCTGAAGGTGGCCCTCAAGGACGGTCGTGAGCTGGAAGCGGATTGTGTGTTCTACGCCACCGGTCGACGTCCGATGCTCGACAATCTTGGGCTGGAAAACACCGACGTCAAACTCGACAAGAAAGGTTTCGTCGAGGTCGACGAGCAGTATCAGACTGCTGAGCCGTCGATCCTGGCGCTTGGCGATGTGATCGGTCGGATTCAGTTGACGCCGGTGGCGTTGGCGGAAGGCATGGCCGTGGCGCGACGTCTGTTCAAGCCTGAGCAGTATCGCCCGGTCGATTACAAGATGATCCCGACCGCAGTATTCAGCTTGCCGAACATCGGCACGGTCGGTTTCACTGAGGAAGAGGCACGGGCGGCCGGTCACGATGTGGCGATCTTCGAAAGCCGCTTCCGCCCAATGAAGCTGACCCTGACCGAATGCCAGGAGCGCACCCTGATGAAACTGGTGGTGGACGCCAAGACCGACAAGGTTCTGGGTTGTCACATGGTCGGTCCGGAGGCCGGGGAAATTGTGCAGGGCTTGGCGATCGCCCTGAAAGCGGGTGCCACCAAGCGCGATTTCGATGAAACCATCGGCGTGCACCCAACTGCCGCCGAAGAGTTTGTCACCATGCGCACGCCTGTAGCGGATTAATCGTTCTTTCCGGGCTCTGATGCGTCTGGCGCTGTCGCAATGACGGCCGCCAGGCGCAGGCTCTCATCGAGGCTCGCCTGAGTCTTGAGCCGCTCAATTTCCAGCGCTTTGTTTATCTGCGACAGCTCATCGATGCTCTGTTTCAGCGACTGGTTTTCCAGCAGGGCAGCGCGCAAGCTTTCCTGGAGGAGGGTGCGTTCGCTGTCAATACGGTTGACCTGTTCCAGTAGTTGATCCTGTCGAGCGTTGGTTTGCTTGAGTTGATCCTGCAGCAGGCTCAACTCTCTCAGAGTGCCACGGTTCTCCGTTAACAAGCGCTCGTTGTCACGGTGCAGTTGCGTGATCTCATCCTGACGCACCAATGCGCTTTGCTGGGCCTGGCGCAGCTCCATCTGAATCTGCTGCACCTGACTTTCGTGGCGGCGTTGTTCCTGCTCGCGCTGTTCTTTTACAGCGTTGCGATAGTGTTCCAGGGCATCGCGAGCGTGCAGGTGCTTTTCTTCCAGTGAGCGAATCTGCTCATCCTTGTCTTGCAAGCGTAATTCGAAATCGGCCAGCGCCTGGTTCAGCCCGGCGTTACGGGTTTGTTCGGTCTGCAGCATGGCGAGGGTTACTTGCAGAGCCTCGGACTCTTGAGTCAGTGCCAGGCTTTGAATCTCGTACTGCTGCTGCAGTTGCGTGTTGGCTTGTTGGGTTTCATGCAACTGCGTATCCAGCTGTTTTTTTTGCTGGTCGAATTGCTCGCGGGCCCGATCGATGGGCTGCTGAGCCTGCTCCTTGAGTCTTTGTGCCAGTCGTGAGACCAGCCCCGCCAACTCGTCGTCAATGGGTTCTGGCAGCACTTCGGCGCGCACGGGCCCGTCATCCAGCTCCTTCAAGTAGCGATGAATCGTGGTTTTCGAGCCCGTGTTGCCCATTTCGATCCGTACCGCATCAATGCTGGGGTTTTCGCCGCGAGCCAAAATTGCCAAGCGTGCTGCCTGGACCACTGCTTTATTTACACCGCCACGAGCCATGAGTTCTCCTACGATTTCGTACTGTGGTACATGCCACTTAGGTACACAATGTACCACGCTAAACAAAAACTTAAAATGCGATACTTAGTCATGCGGGATATACTGGTATTACCCCGTGTGATGAGCCCTGTGGCGCGATCTCACCCGCCAAAGCGGTACGTTTTAGAGAGTTGAGCCCATGACTGAGTTGGATCGTTACCTGCAAGCGGCCACCCGCGATAACACCCGTCGCAGCTACCGGGCGGCTATCGAGCATTTCGAAGTCATTTGGGGCGGCTTTCTACCGGCGACCAGCGACAGCGTGGCGCGCTACCTCGTCGCTCAGGCGGGTGTGCTGTCGATCAATACCTTGAAGTTGCGTTTGTCAGCGCTGGCGCAATGGCACAACAGTCAGGGTTTTCCTGATCCCACCAAGGCGCCGGTGGTGCGCAAGGTCTTCAAGGGCATTCGCGCGCTGCACCCGGCTCAAGAAAAACAGGCCGAGCCTTTACAGCTTCAACATCTGGAGCAAGTGGTTGCCTGGCTGGAGCAAGAAGCGCAAACCGCAAAATCCGAACACGATCAACCGGCCCTGTTGCGGGCCAGGCGCGACAGAGCGTTGATCCTGTTGGGCTTCTGGCGCGGTTTTCGTAGCGACGAGTTGTGCCGGTTGCAAATTGAGCACGTGCAAGCGGCGGCCGGCTCAGGCATTACGCTCTATTTGCCGCGAACCAAGAGTGACCGCGAAAACCTCGGCAAGACTTACCAGACGCCAGCGTTGCAGCACCTGTGCCCGGTGCAGGCGTACATCGACTGGATTACCGAAGCCGCGCTGGTCCGTGGGCCGGTATTCCGGGGCATCGACCGTTGGGGTCATCTGAGCGAGGAGGGGCTGCACGCCAACAGCGTGATCCCTTTACTGCGCCAAGCGCTGGAGCGCGCCGGCATTCCGGCCGAGCACTACACCAGTCACTCCTTGCGGCGCGGCTTTGCCACCTGGGCCCATCAGAGCGGGTGGGACTTGAAGTCGTTGATGAGTTACGTGGGTTGGAAGGATATGAAGTCCGCCATGCGCTATGTTGAAGCCAGCCCGTTTCTCGGGATGACACCGCTCGCGGAAAAAACCATTGGCGCTGCTAAGTAAGTTTTCTTCTATTAATACGTTCAGCTAATAGCGAAAACCAATGAGCAGCATGAGCTTTGCCAATGAGCCATCCGGCAATCGAGTCGGTAGGATTCACTCCATCAACTTCTCAACCAAACTTTTTAATCCTGACGGAGAGTCATCGATGCCTATCATCAACAGCCAAGTTAAACCGTTCAAAGCTGACGCCTTCAAGAATGGCGACTTCGTAAAAGTGTCGGACGCTGACCTGAAAGGCAAGTGGTCTGTCGTGTTCTTCTACCCTGCCGACTTCACCTTCGTCTGCCCGACCGAACTGGAAGACCTGGCTGACAACTACGGCGCGTTTCAGAAGCTGGGCGTCGAGATCTACAGCGTTTCAACCGATACCCACTTTGCTCACGCTGCCTGGCACAACACTTCGCCAGCCATCGGCAAAATCCAGTACACCATGATTGGCGACCCGACTCACGCCATCTCCCGCAACTTCGACGTACTGATCGAAGAAGCAGGTCTGGCTGACCGTGGCACCTTCGTGATCAACCCTGAAGGCCAGATCAAAATCGTCGAACTGAACGACGGCGGTGTGGGTCGTGACGCTTCCGAGTTGCTGCGCAAAATCAAGGCTGCACAGTACGTCGCTGCTCACCCAGGCGAGGTTTGCCCGGCCAAGTGGAAAGAAGGCGAGTCCACTCTGGCTCCGTCCCTGGACCTGGTCGGCAAGATCTAAGTCTGTGGATCGCATCATCAGGGTGGGTTTGCGCACCTAAGTAAGCTGCAACCGCCCTCAAAAACGCCCGGGCGAGATTCGCTCGGGCGTTTTTTTACGAATTCAAAAAGGAAATCGCCCGTATGTTGGACGCCAATCTTAAAGCCCAGTTGAAGTCGTACCTGGAACGGGTCACCCAGCCGATCGAGATCATTGTATCCCTCGACGACGGTGCGAAATCCCAGGAAATGCTCGCATTGCTCAAAGATGTTGCCAGTCTTTCCAGCCAAATTACCTTGCTCGACAACGGTGAAGATGCGCGTAAACCATCGTTTTCGATCAACCGCCCGGGTGCCGATATCAGCCTGCGTTTCGCCGGCATCCCGATGGGCCACGAATTCACATCCCTGGTGCTGGCCCTGCTACAAGTTGGCGGTCACCCTTCGAAGGCCAGCGTTGAAGTGATCGAACAGATCCGCTCGCTCAAAGGCGAGTTCAACTTCGAGACTTACTTCTCGCTGTCCTGCCAGAACTGCCCGGACGTGGTTCAGGCATTGAATCTGATGGCCGTGCTCAACCCGAACATCCGCCACGTCGCCATTGACGGCGCTCTGTTCCAGGCCGAAGTCGATGACCGTCAAATCATGGCCGTGCCAAGCGTTTACTTGAACGGCGTGAACTTCGGTCAGGGTCGTATGGGCCTTGAAGAAATCCTCGCCAAGATCGACACCGGCGGTATCGAGCGTCAGGCCGAGAAGATCAGCGCCAAAGAGGCCTTCGACGTACTGGTCATCGGCGGTGGCCCGGCCGGTGCTTCGGCCGCGATCTATGCTGCCCGCAAAGGCATTCGTACCGGTGTCGCGGCTGAACGTTTTGGCGGCCAGGTACTTGACACCATGGCCATCGAGAACTTCATCTCCGTGCAGGAGACCGAAGGACCGAAACTGGCAGTGGCACTGGAAGAGCACGTCAAACAATACGACGTCGACATCATGAATCTGCAGCGCGCCGACAAGTTGGTGCCGGGCAAGAACGGCGAGTTGCACGAAGTCCACTTCGCCAGCGGCGCGACCCTGAAAGCCAAAGCTGTGATTCTGGCGACCGGTGCGCGGTGGCGTGAAATGAACGTCCCGGGTGAGCAACAATACCGCAACAAAGGTGTGGCGTACTGCCCGCACTGCGACGGTCCGCTGTTCAAAGGCAAGCGCGTGGCGGTGATTGGTGGCGGTAACTCCGGCGTTGAAGCGGCCATCGACCTGGCGGGCATTGTGTCCCACGTAACACTGCTGGAGTTCGATGTGCAGCTGCGTGCCGATGCGGTTTTGCAGCGCAAGTTGCACAGCCTGCCGAACGTCACCGTGATCACCAGTGCGCAAACCACTGAAGTGCTGGGTGACGGCCAGAAGGTCAACGGCTTGCGTTACAAGGATCGTCAGTCGGACGAGTTACGTACCGTCGAGCTGGAAGGGATTTTCGTGCAGATCGGTTTGCTGCCCAACACCGATTGGCTCAAAGGCACCATCGAGTTGTCGCCTCGCGGTGAGATCATCGTCGATGCCCGTGGTGAAACGTCAATGCCGGGAGTGTTCGCTGCCGGTGACGTGACGACTGTGCCGTACAAGCAGATTGTGATTGCGGTGGGCGAGGGCGCCAAGGCTTCCTTGAGCGCATTCGATCACTTGATCCGCACCTCGGCTCCGGCCTAAAACCCGCCGCTGAAAACACAAAAAACCCATGAGCGATCATGGGTTTTTTTGTGCCTGAAACGGGTCGTTTTTACAGCGGTGCAGGCTGGATGATCTCAACCCAGTACGCATCCGGGTCTTTGATAAAGGCCAGGCTCTTCATGCGGCCGTCATTCAGGCGTTTCTGGAAGTCGCAGCCCAGCGCTTCGAAGCGCTCGCACGCAGCGACGATGTCCGGCACCGAGATGCAGATGTGGCCAAAACCGCGCGGGTCGGTGTTGCCGTTGTGGTAAGCGAAATCCGCATCGTTCTCGGTGCCGTGGTTATGGGTCAGTTCGAGAATGCCGGGGATTGACTTCATCCATTCAGTGCGGGCAGCAGCGTCGGCCGGGATCTGGTTTTTATCGACCAGCGCCAGGAAGTAAAGGCTGAACTCGGCTTCCGGGAAGTCGCGCTTTTCCACCAGCGAGAAACCCAAAATACGCGTGTAGAAATCCAGGGATCTAGTGATGTCCTTGACCCGCAGCATGGTGTGGTTGAAGACGAATTTCTGGGTGGCGGTGTCAGGCTGGGCAGTCACGCCTGGGAAGGTGTTCAATTCGTGCAGGCTCATGGGCCCTCCGGAAGATAAGTGGGGCTAACGAATGGCGACAATGATACGCAAGGGCTCTGACATCACCAAACCCAATGCGTCGGCTATTGCCTGACAGGCGGGCGAGGCTCAGACTTTACGGTTCAATCCGTGAGTGTTCATTGCAATGATTCGTTTGTGTAAATCGATGATTATCCTGATCTGCGTGCTTTCAGGTGTTAACAGCGCTGATGCAGGCGAGCCAATCATGACCTGGCCCAACGGCTGGGAGGTCGAAGCAGTCCTGCAAGATGACGCCAGCGCCCAAGTGTCTCGCCAGCGTGCGGTGAAAAACGATCAGGACGGCACGCCGATGATGGTGATGGAGTTGACCATGACTCAGGTGGAAAGTGATCATCAGGTGAACCTGCAAGGCGTGTTGCTGGAGATGCGCAAGTCGGTGCAGAAGGACTTCTTTCAAGGCGGTTATCAAAGTGTCTGCAACAAGATTCACCCGGCGACCTTGAGCCGTTTATCGGCGCTGGAAACTACCTGCACGATCACGCAGAACGGAAGGCATGTGCTCTCTCAAACATTGGTTGCCGCCGTGGATGGCGATAAGGCCTATGTTCTTTCCTACGCGGGGCAGGCTGAGGTTTATAAGGCAAGTCAGGATGAAATAGAGGCTGCCCGTAATAGCTTGAAACTTTAGTTAAAGATTTCAATGGCTGCCGGTTTCAGCGCATTCGGAAATTTTTAGATACCAAAGGGATTAAGCATAAAGTTACTCGGCAAGTAGCGAGTTAATCGACGCCAATCGCTGCATTTAGAAGGCATCCATGAAAAAGCCCTGCATTGGCAGGGCTTTTTTTGTCACCGTGAGTGCTTAGCCACGCAGCCAGGAATCAACGGTAGCTGCACCGTATTGTTCCTTCCACGTTTTCAGGCCGCGGTGGTTGCCACCCTTGGTTTCAATCAGTTCACCGGTGTGCGGGTTATGATAAACCTTGACCACGCGAGCGCGGCGGGTTTTAGGCGCTGTTGCCTGTTGCAGGCCGGACTTTGCCGGGTTCGGATCGAGAATGGCGATGATGTCGCGCAGGCTCTTGCCGTAGGTTTTCATCAGCCCCTGGAGCTTTTCTTCGAATTCGATTTCTTTCTTGAGCCCGGCATCATTCTTCAGGGTTTCCAGCTGCTTGAGCTGCTCTTGAAGGGCTTTTTCAGCTGCGCGAAATTCAGCGAGTCTGGACAATATCTTTACTCCAATAGTGTGTTTGGCTGATACCAACCGCAAACAAAGCTATAAGCCAAGCGCCTTGAAGCGACTCGGTGATAATGGCTCACCTGCCAATCTAGCGCAGGCATGAAAAATTGTAGTAGTTAATTGACCAAGAGTAAATCATGTCTTTTTCTTCATGTAACAACAGTCATTTTTTGATTCAAATGGGGGCACGACCTCCTTGCCTCGTCGTTTAGCGTCGTTAGTTAATGGTGACTTAATGCGTTCATGAAATCTGCGCCGGGCATTGGCCGACCGAACAGATAACCTTGCAAGAAGTTCACGCCGTGGGGCGGTTTGACATCATTGCAGTTTTTGGCCAGCCAGCGGCAGCAGCTCCTGAGCTGCTTGGGCAGTGTTGTCGAGCATCAATTCGAATTGACTAACAACTTTCGGATGCCCCGGTTTGCCTGGCTGTGTGTTTGGCTGGGGCGCTTATTCGCGGTGAGTTAAGTGTTACTGCACTCGCTGGCCTCTGACCAAAGCAATGGATGAGCCTGATGTACCTGGGCGTATTGGGTTCGGCGCTGGCCTATATCGGCTATTACGACGGCATTCGCAAAATCGGCGCGGCGCGTTCAGGCGTGTTCGTCGCCCTGAACCCGCTGACTGTGGTGATCCTCGGTGCGCTGTTGTTAGGCGAGCAGTTGACCCTGGCGAAGTGCCTGGGAGGAGGGCTGATCCTCGCGGGGATTTTCCTGTGCAACAAAGCCCTTGCGCGGGCAGGGGAAAAGGGGATTTGATACAGAAGGCGGACAAACCTATTTACGCTGTGTAGAATCGGGTTACGCATATAAGAATAATCGTCTTCTGGCAGCAGAAGCCTCGCCCACAAGAGCCTTGGGTCGACAATGAAGAGTTTTGGGTTTCAATTGATCTACGGTGACTTCCTCGCCCGCAGCGTGCGGGGCATCTCCTGCGCGCCACCCGCCGGTCTCAGCATTGCTAGCAACTAACGATTCGTTAATTGACAAGAAAATGATGAGGCGCCAACCATGGCAGATTTATACGAAAACCCAATGGGCCTGATGGGCTTTGAATTCATCGAGCTCGCATCGCCGACCCCGAACACTCTCGAGCCGATCTTCGAGATCATGGGCTTCACCAAGGTCGCGACCCATCGCTCCAAAGACGTGCACCTGTATCGCCAGGGCCAGATCAACCTGATCCTCAACAACGAACCCCACAGCGTCGCTTCGTACTTCGCGGCCGAGCACGGTCCGTCGGTGTGCGGCATGGCATTCCGCGTCAAGAATGCCCAGCAGGCGTTTGCCCGGGCCCTGGAACTGGGTGCCCAGCCGATTCACATCGAAACCGGCCCGATGGAACTGAACCTGCCAGCGATCAAAGGCATCGGCGGCGCGCCGCTGTACCTGATCGACCGTTTTGGCGAAGGCAGCTCGATCTACGACATCGACTTCGTATTTATCGAAGGCGTTGACCGCAACCCGGTCGGGGCTGGCCTGAAAATCATCGACCACCTGACCCACAACGTGTATCGCGGTCGCATGGCCTACTGGGCCAACTTCTACGAGAAGCTGTTTAACTTCCGCGAGATCCGTTACTTCGACATCAAGGGCGAATACACCGGTCTGACCTCCAAGGCCATGACCGCGCCGGACGGCATGATCCGCATCCCGCTGAACGAAGAGTCGTCCAAAGGCGCCGGGCAGATCGAAGAGTTTCTGATGCAGTTCAACGGCGAGGGCATCCAGCACGTTGCCTTCCTCAGCGATGACCTGATCAAGACCTGGGATCACCTGAAAAGCATCGGCATGCGCTTTATGACTGCACCGCCGGAAACCTATTACGAGATGCTCGAAGGTCGTTTGCCGAACCACGGTGAGCCGGTTGATCAACTGCAGTCGCGCGGCATTCTGCTGGATGGTTCGTCCGACTCGGGCGGCAGGCGTCTGCTGTTGCAGATCTTCTCGGAAACCCTGATGGGCCCGGTGTTCTTCGAATTCATCCAGCGTAAAGGCGACGATGGTTTCGGCGAAGGTAACTTCAAGGCGTTGTTCGAATCCATCGAGCGCGACCAGGTTCGTCGTGGCGTGCTCTCCACCGACTAAACCGCTACCGCTGTAAAACTGTGGGAGCGAGCTTGCTCCCACATTGTTTTGCGCAGCCTTAAGGTCTGCGTTGCCGGACCAGATGTTTAAACCCTTCGAACACCAGCACCACCACCGCCAACCAAATAGGGATGTAGGTCAGCCACTCACCGGGCTTGATGCTTTCCCCCAGCAGCAACGCGACGCCGAGCAACAGCACCGGCTCGACATAACTCAACAACCCGAACAGGCTGAACGGCAGCAGTCGGCTGGCGATGATGTAAGCCACCAGCGCCGAAGCACTGATCACGCCCAGTACGGGGATCAGCAGCGATAGCCATGGGTATTGATCGAACACGGCGAAACCCTGATCACCGCCCTGAACGAACCAGAACGCCACGGGCAACATCAAGGCCATGTCCATCCACAAACCGCCGAGGTTGTCGGTCCCTAGTCGCTTGCGCAGGATGAAGTAGAGCGGATAACCGATGACGACCAGTAAGGTTGCCCAGGAAAAACCGCCGACTTGATACAGCTCGTTGAGCACGCCGAGGGAAGCAAAAAATACGGCAACCTTTTGCAGGTAAGACAGTCGCTCGCCATAGGCAAACCGCCCGGTCAGCACCATAGACAGCGGCAACAGGAAGTAGCCCAGGGACACGTCGAGGCTATAACCGTTGAGCGGCGCCCACATGAACAGCCAGAGTTGCAGGCCAAGCAGCGTCGCGGAAAGGATCAGGCCAGCGAGCAATTTCGGTTGGTCAGCCAGACGCCGAGAAAGGGCGGCCACACGTTTCCACTCATTGGAGACCACCATGAACACGGTCATGCATGGCAGGGTCAGCAGCATTCGCCAACCGAAGATTTCCACGCCGCTCAAAGGTGTGAGCAACGACGTGTAGTAATACATGACGGCAAACAGCACCGAGGCCGAAACCGATAGAACGATACCTTTAGACAAACTGTCCTCGCGAAGTTGAACGTGGAGCGGGCACAGAGGATACGTGGTTTTCGAACTGAATATTGATCAACTGAACCTGATCGTTCCCACGCAGGGTGGAAACGATCAAACGATCATCTCAAGCCAAATACGGTTTACGCCCCGAGACAAAATGGCTCACATCATTAAACCCCGGCGTCGACGCATGCCCCGGTGTCACCAGCGAATCAACAAATGCTTCATCCTCCGCCGTAATCTCCACTGCCTGCGCCTTAGTGTAGGCATCCCATTGTTCTTCGGTACGCGGTCCAACGATGGCCGAGGTCACGGCGCTGTTGTTCAGCACCCAGGCGATGGCGAACTCCACGATGCCCACGCCGCGGCCCTGGGTGTACTGCTGGATCTGCTGAGCAATGCGCAGGGACTCGACGCGCCATTCGGTTTCCAGAATGCGTTTATCTGCGCGGCCGGCTCGGCTGTTGGCGTCGGGCTTCACGTCCGGCGCGTATTTACCGCTGAGCACGCCGCGCGCCAGCGGACTGTAAGGCACCACGCCCAGGCCATAGTTTTGCGCTGCGGTGATCTGCTCGGTTTCCGCCTGACGGTTGACGATGTTGTACAGCGGCTGACTGATCACCGGTCGGTCAACGCCCAATTGGTCGGCCACACGAATCACCTCGGCAATGCGCCAGCCGCGGTAGTTCGACAAACCCCAATAGCGAATCTTGCCCTGGCGGATCAAATCGCCGATGGCCGACACCGTGACTTCCAGCGGTGTGTTGTGGTCTTCGCGGTGCAGGTAATAGATGTCGAGATAATCGGTGCTCAGGCGCGTCAGGCTTGCGTCGATGCCATTGAACAGGTGCTTGCGGTTCAGGCCGCTGCGGTTCGGAACGCCGTCCACGGGACCGAAACCGACCTTGGTCGCCAGCACCCATTCGTGGCGGTTGCCGGCAATCGCCTCGCCGACGATCTCTTCGGAGCGGCCGTTGGTGTAAACGTCCGCGGTGTCGATGAAATTGATGCCCTGGTCCCAGGCCTTGTCGATGATCCGCAGGGAATCTTCGGTGCTGGTCTGTTCGCCGAACATCATGGTGCCCAGGGTCAGGGTCGACACTTGTAAACCCGAATGACCCAGCGTGCGGTAGCTCATGACGAAATCCTTTTTCCGGTAAGAAAGGCTCAATCAGATACCAGAATGGTGGCGCGGGGCAAACGGAAATATCGAACACCCCGAGACGATGGCCCGGCTAGCCGCGAGGCTCTGTGCCATGGCGGGCGCTCTCTTTATTATGATTTTTTGCGATGCAAGGGTAACGTTGACCGCCCGGTGAGTTTCGGCCACTGCTTGGGTCATGGTCTTTGTGCCTGAGCACGGGGTTTGCAACCAAGGCCTGTGCGGGTGAACAATCCGCTCCATCACGCTTTCAAGGATCCCCGCTATGTTCGAACTCGATCACGACCTGGCCCAGGACATCGTCGACCGGGCGATGGCTATCCTGCCGTACAACGTCAATGTCATGGACAGCCAGGGCCTGATTCTTGGCAGCGGCGAACCGGAGCGGGTCAACACCCGGCATGAAGGCGCGCAACTGGTGCTGGCCAACGGTCGGGTAGTGGAGATCGACGCCCAAACGGCGCTTCATTTGAAAGGCGTACAGCCGGGCATCAACCTGCCGCTGTTGCTCGATCAGCGTTTGATTGGCGTGCTGGGCATCACCGGTGAGCCTGCGCAATTGCGCACCTACGCCGAACTGGTGCGGATGACCGCCGAGATGCTGGTCGGCCAGCGCAATCAGCAGACCGAACAGCAATGGCGGCGCCAGCGTTGCGACGATCTGCTGGCGTTGCTGCTCAGCGAAGCCGGGGATTCGCAGCGGTTGATCGACGAAGCGCAACAACTGGGGCTAAAGCCGCAGCTGTCGCGGGTGCCGTATTTGTTCGAGTTAGGGATGGAACACGGTCCGGGGCAAACCGTCGAAGCGCTCAGCGCCTGGCTGACTTCGCGTTACCCGGACAGTTGGTGCGTGAGTTCGGCCAAGCCATCGTTACTCTGGTGCCGACCGGCGGCGCAGGCGATCGAGAATGAGCGACTGCTGGAAAAACTCGACGGCCTCGGCTGGAACATTCTGCGCATCGCCGTGGGCGGGCAGGCCGATGGGCTGTCGGGATTGCGTTGCTGCTATCGACGTGTTGGCGACTTGCTGGCGTATGGACGTGATGTGTTGCCGCGTTCGAGGTTGCTGACGCTCAATCGGTATCGGCTACCGGTGATGCTCTGGCGTCACCGCAATGACGACGCGCTGGACGAATTGCTCAAACCGCTGCGAAAAGTCATCGCCAAGGACGGCAATGGTCAACTGCTGGCGACCCTGCGCAGCTGGTGCGATCACGATGGTCAGAGCCAGGCGTGTGCTGATGCGCTGGGCATTCACCGCAATAGCCTGCGTTATCGGATGGAACGGATTGCCGAGCTCAGTGGTGTTGATCCGCTAAGTCTGGACGGGATGCTGGCTCTTTATCTCGGCGTCCAACTCCTCCCGCAAACTGACGCGCCCACAACGCTGTAGCTAGATCTGAAAACACGGACTTTGTGGAAATGAACAATAAACACCACACCGACTTGTGCAGCGGACCGGCGTTATTGTTCTTGCCTGCTGGCAGCATGGAGCGCATTGGAACAGGAGAATTCGCATGAAAATAGTCATCGCCCCCGATTCGTTCAAGGACAGCCTGAGTGCCCAGGGTGTGGCTGATGCCATTGCTCTGGGATGGACGCAGGTTTGGCCGGATGCGATCCTGGTCAAATGCCCGATGGCGGACGGCGGGGAGGGGACCGTTGAGTCGATTCTGGCAGCGTCTGAGGGCGAACTGCGCCGGACCCCTGTTCGTGGGCCGCTCGGGGCAACGGTTGTGGCCGCTTGGGGCTGGCTGCCCCAGAGCCACACCGCGATCATCGAAATGGCCGAGGCCAGTGGCCTGCAACAGGTTCCGCCGGGCAAGCGTGATGCCTGCATCAGCAGTACATTTGGCACTGGCGAGTTAATCCGCGCGGCGCTCGATGCCGGGGCGCGGCGGGTCATTCTTGCGATCGGCGGCAGCGCCACCAACGACGGCGGGGCGGGTGCAATGCAAGCCTTGGGCGTCAAACTGCTGGACGCTCAGGGCCAGATACTGGCACCGGGCGGTTTGGCCCTCGCGCAACTAGCGCGCATCGATATGAGTGAAATTGATCCGCGTCTGGCCGAGGTGCAATTTGATATCGCCGCCGACGTCAATAATCCACTGTGCGGCCCTCATGGTGCTTCAGCGATTTTCGGTCCGCAAAAAGGGGCATCACCCGAGCAAGTCCAACAACTGGATCGTGCGCTCGGGCACTTTGCCGAACGGTGCGCTCAGGTCCTGAACAAAGATGTACGTGACGAACCGGGTAGCGGTGCGGCAGGCGGCCTGGGGTTTGCTGCCAAGGCGTTTCTGGGCGCGCAGTTCAAGGCCGGGGTCGACGTGGTCGCCGAACTGGTCGGCCTGGACGATGCGGTCAAGGGTGCCGATCTGGTGATCACCGGTGAAGGTCGTTTCGATGCTCAGACCCTACGTGGCAAGACGCCGTTTGGTGTGGCGCGTATTGCTCGCCAGCACGGCGTGCCGGTGATCGTCCTCGCCGGAACACTGGGCGAGGGTTATCAGGCGCTGTACGAACATGGCATCGATGCCGCGTTTGCCTTGGCCAGTGGACCGATGACGCTGGAGCAGGCGTGTGCCGAGGCACCGCGGTTGTTGCGGGAGCGGGCGAGTGATGTTGCGCGGGTTTGGCGAGTGGCCGCTCGTACGAATCACCTGTAGATACTGGCCTCCCAGTCTGCCGCTGGCGCCAATCAGACCAGCGCCGCCACTCACGAACTGTCTTGCCTGGCCGTGGATTTAAATGCCATGGTGGCGCGTTTCGTGATTTGAGATAGGGTTGAGGTTTGGAACCCGCGCGACTGGAGAAGTACATGCGCTATTCAGCCTTGACCAAACGAATTGCCGGTGACGGCGCAGCGGCCTGGCAGATTCATGACCGAGCACTGGAATTACTCGAGCAGGGCGTTGATGTGCTGCTGCTATCGATCGGTGATCCCGACTTCGATACCCCCAAGCCCATCGTTCAAGCGTGCATCGATAGCTTGTTGGCCGGTGACACCCACTACCCGCCAGTACGGGGCAGTCGGGGGTTGCGCGATAGCATTGCCAACCGCCATCGACGTCGCAGTGGTCAAGCGGTGGATGCCGATCATGTGATCGTGCTGCCGGGCGCGCAATGTGCGGTGTATTCAGTCGTGCAATGCCTGCTCGATCCGGGCGATGAAGTGATCGTCGCCGAGCCGATGTACGTGACCTATGAAGGCGTGTTCGGTGCCTGCGCAGCCAAAGTGGTGCCGGTGGCGGTGCGCCCCGAGAACGGCTTTCGGGTCGATCCGGCGGATGTCGCAGCGCTGATCACGCCGAAAACCCGCGCCATCGTGCTCAACAGTCCGAACAATCCATCCGGCGCCAGTTTGCCGCTGATGGTCTGGCAAGAATTGGCATCGCTGTGTGTTCGTCACGACTTGTGGCTGATCAGCGACGAGGTCTACAGCGATCTGTTGTACGAAGGCGAACACATCAGTCCGGCGAGCCTGCCGGGCATGGCCGAGCGCACCGCGACCATCAATAGCCTGTCAAAATCCCACGCCATGAGCGGTTGGCGCGTGGGCTGGGTGATCGGGCCAAAACCCCTGGCCGAACACTTGGTGCACCTGTCGTTATGCATGCTGTTTGGTATTCCGGATTTCATTCAGAACGCCGCGCAATTGGCACTGGATGAGAATCTGCCGGAAGTGGCGCAGATGCGCGAGGAGTATCGCCAGCGTCGCGACCTGGTGTGCGAGAGCCTGAGTGATTGCCCCGGCATCCGGCCGATCCGGCCCGATGGCGGGATGTTCGTGATGATCGATGTACGCCAGACCGGGTTGTGTGCCCAGCGTTTTGCCGAGCGGCTGCTGGAAGGTTATGGCGTGTCAGTGCTGGCGGGTGAAGCGTTCGGCCCGAGTGCGGCGGGGCATATTCGGCTGGGGTTGGTGGTGAATCAGTTGAAGCTGGCGGATGCGTGCCAGCGGATTGCGTTGTGTGCGGCGGACCTTCTGGAGTCGCGTCGGGCCTGATTCGGTAGGCTGATCGTTCCCGCGCACGTGGCCATCGCCTCCCGCGTCTCATGCGTCGCCGAGCCAATGTGCGGCATCGCCACCACGTTGTTCAACTGCAACAGCGGCGAGTCAGCGTTCAACGGCTCGCGCTCGAACACATCCAGCCCCGCAGCGCGAATCTGCCCCTCACGCAAGGCCAGGATCAGCGCCGCCTCGTCCACCACCTTGCCCGGTGAAATGTTGATGAAAATGGTTCCTGGGCGCATCAGGGCGAATTGTTTAGCGCCGATCAGCCCTTCGGTTTCAGCGGTCAGCGGCAATGTCAGGCAAACGAAATCGGCCTGCTGCCACAGCTGGACGTGGGAAGTGCCATATCGCGCCACAGACAAGGACAACCGCAACCGAGCCAATATGAAAT
The DNA here is from genome assembly GCF_054330215.1 of Pseudomonas sp. Ma2-10. Classification (NCBI taxonomy): domain Bacteria; kingdom Pseudomonadati; phylum Pseudomonadota; class Gammaproteobacteria; order Pseudomonadales; family Pseudomonadaceae; genus Pseudomonas; species Pseudomonas sp. Ma2-10. The sequence goes on from NZ_JBTEYL010000007.1 coordinate 94,181, forward strand.
ACGTTTATGCTGCTGTCAGCAGCCAGCGCGAAGGCCGCCGCGATTTGTCTTTGGTTTACTATCGAATCATGCGCGAACTTGCCGCCGCAAATGGCGTACCATTTGGCGAAATTGACGAAGGCGAACCCCGTCTTGCGCTACCCGCGGAACTCATCTCGATCTCGGAAAAATTGATGGCCTACGCGCAGGGCATAAGCAAAACGTCTGGGCTGAGCTCTCAAGAGGAGAGTTGCTATTCCAGCGGAATGTTCATATCTCCGATAACTGGAACGCCGCTAAAAATCGAAATAATAGCGATCTGAATATCGTCTTCATTAATCGACCAGACGAAAACTCTGTGCGCACGGTGCATCCGAATGAGTAATTTTATACGCGTCGCTCTTGTCGTTTTTCTGCTCTGTGGCTGCACATTTGCTAGCAGCAGCTCAATGCCTTACAAAGCATGGACTCTGGGGTTCTCGGCTCCTGACTACATGGAGGTCTGGATCGAAACAGCCGATGTCGTCGACATTCAGGACCATGTGTTTCCACGTGCGGCGAGTGGCATCGCGTCAATGCAAGCGCCTCCCAACAACGCCGGCAATCCACGTGGTTGGCCGAAAAGAGGGCCTGCTGGAGGCGGAAAACGTGTGACAGGGGCGGACTTGCCCCAACAGATCTATGTCCGCTGGCAGTCGCTGGCCGAACCGCAAACCTACCTGATGGTGATTAAAATCCCCGAGGCGACTCGGGAGATCATGCGCAAGGGCGAAAAAGTTTTCTGTGCATTTGATGGGAAATGGATCACTGGTTATCGTGATTCAATCGGCATAAGACTGGTCCCCGGAGGAATCGCCAGAGTCTGGGTAGGCGGTCCTTGCATGACACCGATCGAGGTGACGACGGTAAAAGCCGTGATTGATCCACGCGGCCCGTATGAAGGTAAGTCTGGCGGTGAGTACGACTCACTCTCTGATGTGTCCAAAGCCTATGTCGAGAAGTTTGGTGTGCCGTACGACTCTTGGAAGTAGGTCAGTGCTGGCCCTTTAAGTATCCTGGATGCGAAGGGCTAGCACGTCACACATCTTCCCTTTGAACACGGGCCTCAGTAGGTATCGAACAGTTCGGAAGTGGGGCTGACGAAGCTATGCCAGACTCTCGGCGTCGAGGCTGTCGATCAGCGTCACCTCGGTGCGCTCATGCAGGCGAGCAACAATGCCCGAGTTTACCGCGCGAGTGGACGACCGCTTAATCACGTGAACTGCGCAAAATAAATGGAAAATAGTTAGAAGCATTAAGCTATTGAATTATATGGAAAAAAAGCTAACTGTTATCTAGGGTCCAGAACTGTTGGAAGCAATCAAAAGCGGTGGCCAGACAAAGCGTTAGCGCTTCTGCAATTTGTCTGAGCCCCAGGACACCAGCAACATGCCGATCACCGCTGCCAGATACGGCAGCGCGGAGAGCCAACCGGCCTCGATCAAGTGCATTTGCGCCCCGGCCTTGAGGATCGACGGCAGCCAAAGCACAAAACCGTAGACACCAATGCTCCGGCAGAAAAACTGCAAGGCGAGGATGATCACTTTCGGCGAGCGGAAGGCTTCGGCGTAGTTCTTCACCGCTTTGATGCCAACCTGCTCGGCAGCCAGAGCGCTTTGCAGGTCCTGCTTCTTTTGATCGGTCAGCCACTTGGCTTGAGCCGGACGATCATCGGCCAGACGCCACCAGATAAACGCCCAAAGCACCGCCGGCAACCCTTCGATGATGAACATTCAGCGCCAGCTGAACTGCTGCACCAGATAGCCCCATACCACCGACATCCAAAGCATGGTCACGGGGTTGCCGAGGATCAGGAACGTATTGGCCCGCGAGCGTTCGGCACGGGTGAACCCGTGACACAGGTACACCAGCGTCGCCGGCATCACCGCGCCAGCGCATTTCCAACACATCGAACAACGCCATAAAGCATTGTTTGCCGACCGAGGCGTGTATCTCAAACGTTCAGTCAGCGGCACCTGGTTTGCCGATTACTATGACCTGGACACTCGGCACTGGTTAACCGAACTGGCCACTGGTTGCCTGACCGCCCAATGCATTCGTGCCCAGGGCGCCGAACAGTACGCCGACTACGTGCGGGCAGCCGATGGCGGCGCACTGACACAACTGTTTCGCGCCTGGACGCCCTCGCTCGATGCGGGCATTAACAACACCACTCGCTTGGGCGAGCTGATGGCCGCACTGGCCGCTGAGAATATCGCGGCTACCCATCAGGCACTTGCGCCACTGACTGCGCCGATTTTGGATGACCTCGCGAGCATGGCCCGAAACGCCCATAGCCCATGTCCAAGTGAGCATGGAACGAGTGTCCAAATGATCGTGGGCTGAGTGTCCAAGTGTCGTGGAATCCGCACGATTTCTGATTCGCTCAGCAGCGGCCCCAACCTTGACGCTGTTTGGTGGGGTGATTGGTGGATTGTCATTTAGCGCCGCCCTAAACGAATACAAGTCACTGCAACTACAACTGGAAAGCAGCCAGACGCATATCGATCCATGGTTGGAGATGCGCAAGACTGTCGTTGCGGGCCAGGTAACGGCCTATGGGGCTCAAGCGCTATTAGGCTTTGGTCAGACGGCGAGAGCCTTGGCGGGCTTAGTGGAAGTGGAGGCGGCGATCATGCGCTACTCGCTATGCATGGGCCCGCTCAACTGGGTCATTGCCGCACTGGGCGTGCTGTACCTGATCTCCTGGTTCTTTCAGCAAACCCCACTGCAAAACTTCCTCAACTTCTGCTGCTGGTCAAAAGCTCGAGCAGGCAATCTAGAGCCTATCGCGGCCAAGGCTCAACAAGACGAACTCAACCAACTGTACGGCATCCTGTATACCCCCCGCGTCAGAGCAGAAAGCAGCTCGGTGATGAGCCGTTCCAATGGCCCTTCCGGGCTGACCTCCGTAAGTGCCATCAATAGTCTGACCATTGACTTGCCTGGGGCCGAACCGGGCAGGGCCTACCTGGAACTGAGCCTGATCGGTGATCCGGTGGATACCCAAGGCTGCCGCGACTTGATCAAAAACAGCCCGACCAACAACTACCAACCGCCTCGCCCTTGGCGGGATATGGCACCTCATTGGCTGCCCGGCAGTACCTGTCGCTGGGCGCCCGCAACTTTATCGTCGACCCACGCACTATCAACTTCGCTGAAAAATCCAGGGTTCGAACTGGCCCGTCATCACCGCGCAAACGCTTGAGCAAACACTCGTGCGCACGGGCGCCAATTTCGGCCGTCGGCTGGGCGAGGGCGGTGATGCCGCTGCCTACCAGCGGATACCAATCCAGGTCATCGAAGGCAATCAGGCCGACGTTCTCGAACAGATTGCACTTCAATTCTCGCAATGAATGGGTGCTGGCCAACGCGGCGATGCCGTTGGCGCAGAACAGCGCTTTCGGGCCAGGGCCTGGCGTTTCGAGAAAGGTTTTCAGTTTAGCGGTCAGTTCACTGCCGGTTTCTAAGAGGGTGCCGCGCAGGGTCGGGCGTTGTTCAATCTGCGCCTCGAAGCTGCTGACCCTCTCAATCCGTGAACTGATGCCGTCATAGGGTTCTGTGACCAGCAGCACGTCGCGATGATGGCCGAGGGTGTTCACGATCAAGCCTTCGATGTTGTAGGCGCGCAGCAGGGTAGCCCAACTCGGCAATCGCCTGCGCGAGGCAGTGGCGTGGGAGAGCAGGGCACGGTCGTCGCCGATGAAGCGCGAGACGCTGGCCTTGGAGACCTTGGAGACCTTGGCGCGTTCGGCGACGTCGAGCATGGTCACGCGGCTGCGTTGGGCGGCAGAGAAATCGCTCACGGAATTAGTCTGCTTATGGTTTGAAACCGGTTTCAGAAGACGGCAGTTACTTTGGCTGCGTCAAGTCAAAATGTTTCCGACAACGGGCTAGACCCCCGGCGTATCCGACAGGCGGTAGGCAAACCTGTCAGATATGACAGTAGCCAACTTCAATGTACAAGCGCCTAATTTCCTCAACTGAACTGCAAACAAATACGCTAAAACCTTTCGATGTTCCGTATTCGTCGGTGATACAGAAATGAACTTGGTGCCTTTTAATCAACGACCCAACAGAGCCATAGGACCACTGGCACTGCCGCTTTCAGTGGAGGGCGTCAATGATAGTGATCCGGCAGGACATGTCTCCCACGAGATTCTTCTTAAGGGCACCCGTATCGTCATTCCTTATTGGGTCGACCCGGTGCCAAATGATGAACTCTGGGTGATGTTGCGTCAGAATCGCGTGGAAAACAGGCTTTACACCGTTTTTTATAAAAGTCCACTAAACGTTACTTTTTTATATTTCGATCTGACGTCACAACACTTGGCCGCTGACGGCATTGCATTCGTGTATTACAAAGTCTGGAAAGGGTCGGGTGGGACTGATGACCCCTCGCCAGAACGACAACTGACCATTGATCACTCGCCACTGTTAGTGTTGTTAGAACCTCGGTTTCGGCATGCCACACTTTGGGGGTATCTGAATAACAATACGAAACCTCCTTTGACAAGTGGCGCTACTGTTGTCATTCCCGCTTTCACGAACATTGCGGTGCCCGGAGACGTCGCAAAAATTCACTGGCGAGGATACTCGTCCCTGAACGGTAGTGCACCAGAAGTGCCTGGAACCTATGGTGTCTGGGATAAGACTCTCTCCGCTGCCGACATAACGAACGGATTTGATCATGTTGTGCCGTACCAGCCCCACATACGCCAATTATTTGATAATGACTCGGCGACGGTTATCTGCCAACTACTCCGGGGCGGGCGCCTTATTGCAGAGTCAACAAAAGCTTTGGTGAAAATCGACCAAGTAGTACCTGGTGAAAGTGGCCCGTCCGGGCTTAATGAAGGAGAAAGGGAAATGACTGCTCAACAAAAGGTGATATTTAAAGCTAGGGCTAACCCTCCACTATTCGGCGAGAGGATTAATGGTATTTATGCAACAGCCATTTCGGTGGATACGCTAACTGACGATTTCATTCCAAAGAGTCAGCTGGATACCGGGAAAGTCATTATCAAGTTGGCTTCCTTTGCACAGCCACTCGACGGTGATGAATGTGATATTTGGGCTGCTGTCGAGGGCGAACAGCTCAAGCAAATAGGTTTCAAGGTGCTTGGCCCGGTCGCTGGTCGTCCTGACCCTTTCTTGATTGAGCTGGACAAAGCGCTTTTGCCGGACTTGCCTCAGCCTGCTGGACCAACGGCGTATACAGTGCAAGTCCTGGTCTACAGGGACGGCGCCGGTAACGACGACCCTTCGAATGAAATCAGGCTCGTCATTGATGAAAAGCCGCCGTTCGGGCTCAAGTTTCCGACGAAAAGACTGACCCCACCAACGCCCGCCCCGGCTTTCACCAATGCGCCGACGGATTCGCAAAGGACCGTCAACGAAGCCTGGATGCAGTTGCCCGCAAATGCGAATGCAGAGCTGGTTTTTGGCATCGCTTATGCGAATCGTCGTATTGATGATGAGCTGGAGCTCCATCTGGTTTCAGGTGGCGTGGATATCGTTGTGTATACAGGCGCGGTTCCGGTTGATGGCTCAGTTTCCGTGCCCAACACTGAGCTGCGCAAACTCCAGAACGGCCGGGTTATGGCTCATTTTTTCTGGACGGACCATGTCGGAAACCGAAGCGTAAGTTCCGCTCCCGCCCCCCTCCTGACACTGGGTCTTGCATTGGACCCGATTTTGCGTAAGGCGCCGCTGGTGCCGGCGACTGACCCCAATGCCACCACCACGATTTATCTGGATAACTTCCTTGCAACAGGCAACATACAGGCGATCGTCGAACGCTCATTCATCGAAAACCTGGAACCAGGCGATGGCATACAGATCTACGTCGAAGATGCTACAGACCCTACGAATTTCAAAATGCTGGGCCCTGTCCCTATCACTAACGTGGATGTGCCATTCACCCTTGACTATCAGGCTTCTTTCAAAGATCTCTTTGGCGCGTATGAAGAAGCCATGGAGTTCAAAATATGGTCAGAGGTTGTTCGTGGAGCCGATACCTTTGCATCGCCAGAGTTATTTTTCTGGGCGGATTTGTATCCGGCAGGAGGGCTGTTTCCGGAACTGCCTGAAGATGTAAACCCGGCCTTTGCCTTGCCTGTAGTCACCGGTGCCTCCAATACACCGAATGACTTACAACCGGGTGATCGCGACAATCCAGGGAAAATCGAAGTAACGCTGGCACTGACGGATCCGCCGCTTAATTCGACTGAAACCGCCAAGTTTTACCTGAACGGCAAACCGGTAGGCGAGGTTTCACCGTTCAGTGACATTAATACGTTTAGTCATGAGATCACCGCTGCGGATATCGCGGCACTGCCGACACCGAGCGTACCTGCCTACTGGACACGCCAGAAGACGGGCATAGACAAGAATGTCATCAAGTCCAGTTCAGAAACCGTACTTGTCAGTGGCAAGAGAATCGATTTGCTCGCGCCGACCATCCGGATCCGTAACCCTTTAAAGGATCAGATGGACTGCTTCGCAATGAACAATGCGATGACTAACTGGCAGGTGGCAATCGGTATTCCAAAAGATGCAATCAATTTGCCGCAGGGTATCGTGATCACCGTGCACTTTGAAGCGTACAGCGATGAGGCGGGAAGTAATTTGATCCCGAATACGGCGGATTCCCAGCCATATACCATCCTGGCCCCCGGCACGGCGGATGTTGCAGGTGTTGGCAATGCAGCCATCTTCAAGCTTGCACAACCTAAACGGGGCGCGGAGGCCTGGGCCAAGTATTGGTACACGGTAAATATCGGGGGCGTTCAAACTTCGATTCCGATCATCAAAAAACTGGACACCATCACCTCGAGTGCCGAGTACTGCGACCGAACGCCTGTTCCGGCCTGAGTCGTAAGGGAAGTACATCGCGGGAGAGGTGTTTTGCTCCCGCGTATTCATTAGTCTCTGACGACTGGCAGTTATATTTCTCTTCACGTTTGCAGATAGATCCTACTGAACCGAGGATAACTCCTACATCTTGCCGAGAGATTGCTGATTAGTCTGTAGGACGTTTTTGGGGCGATTTTTTCTGTTTACCAAAAAGTCGCTTTTGGATTTGTTCGCTGTGCGGAGTTTTAATGCCTCTACCCTCTCGTTTCAACCAATGCGCAACTACTGGATACTTGCTTGCTGCGATTGTCCTCGGTACACCCACCGTGTATGCCAGAACACTGCTTCCCGGTGAGAGTTGGACCGTCACCAATCCATCGGCTCCGGAGGCGTGGACGGTTTCGCAGGGCGGAACGCTGACGATCAATAACGCAAGCACACTGTCAATTACTTCACAAGACGCCAACATCATTTTCAACGGTGGCCAGAGTGAGCGAATCGAGGCTCGTGACAACTCCAAGCTTTCGTTGTCAGGTGCAACTGTCAACAGCTCGACCGGCAGGGGGGGGGTATCACTCAGCGACAGTTCTGCGACCATCGACAAGTCAACGATTACCAGCACCAACAGTTTCGGGCTTTTGTTAGGACGAAACATCAATACCTCTGCGTCCTCCAGCGCGTCGGTGACCGGCAACAGCGTGATCACGGGGGCAGCCGGTGGCGCGAATGCCGTGGGTTTTGCGGTATTGAATCTCGCAAACTCAGAGGTTCGTGGCACGGGCGCCACCAGTTACGGTGTGCAGTTGGGCGGCGCAACGCTGAAGGCCGTCAGCAGCACCATCGCCGGAGTGCAGGATGGTCTGCAAATTGTCACCGATAACACAGGCGTCAATGCCAGCACCGTTACGCTCGACGGCACCCGTGTGACGGGCGGTACAGGCTCGGCGATTGTGCTCGGTTCTTCCGGGGACGCTGGCACGGTTGCCACCGTCAATGTGCTGGGTAATTCAGAGCTGCTCGGCGGCAACGGCACACTGTTGCAGGCGACCAATCGCTCCACCGCCAATTTAAACGTCGATGCCAGTATGTTGCGCGGCAATGTCATTGCCGATACGGGCAGCACCGTCGCGCTGTCGATGCAAAACTCAGCGTCCATCGATGGCAATCTTCAAAACGTTACGCGGATAAATCTCGACTCGCGCAGTCAATTGAACGGCAATGTGCTGGCCGTTGCAGGCACCAGTGCCACGGTCAACCTCAACAACGGTTCTACGATCAACGGCAATATTGAGAATGTCGCCAGCGTGCTGCTGGACAACGGGTCGGTAGTGACCGGCCAGATCAACAATTCCGGCAACCTCAATATCAACAACGCCGCGCAGTGGGTAATGACCGGCGGCAGTAACGTGCAACGCCTCGCCCTGAATGACGGCGTGGTTCGCATGGGTACCAACGAGCAGTTCCAACAATTGAACGTGGGTGATCTTTCCGGTAGGGGAACGTTTGTGATGGGCACCGATCTGGGCAACGGTGACACCGACTTCTTGAACGTCACCGGCAATGCGAGCGGGCAACATCAACTGCAGATCAGCGCGACCGGTACGACACCTGTCACGTCTGAAGCGGTGAAGGTCGGTAATATTGCTGCTGGCGACGCGAGCTTCACGCTGGGCGGTCGTGAAACCGTGGACGCAGGTACGTTTGTGTACCGATTGGCCAAAGAAGGTCAGGGTTTGTACCTGAATCCAGATAAGGAAACGGTCAGTACCTCAAGTAATACTGCGTTGGCCCTGGCTGGGAGTGCGCGCAGTGTGCTGAATGCTGAAGGGGCCATGCTTAGCGACCAACTGGGGGACCGGAGCCTGAGCGTACGACCGCAAGCCTCGATGCGCTCGATGAACGACCGCTCGGTGAAGAACCTCAGCAACAGTGTCTGGGTTCGTACTTATGGCAACCAGTACAACGTTGGTAACGCCTATGGAGATGGCTACACCCAGAATCAGACCGGAATTACGGGAGGGGCCGACACAACAGTGGATCTTGTTGGGAGGTCGTGGGTGCTGGGCGGATTCGTCGGAACAAGCCATACCAAAATGGACCTCAAATACGGCTCCAGCGCCACCGTCGACAGCCTGAATGCCGGTGTTTACGGCAGCACGTTCGATGTTCAAAGCGGTGTATTCGTCAATGTCATGGCCAAGGTCAATCAGTTCGATAACAAGGCTAAGGTCACCATGAGTGATGGCACTCGGGCCAAGGGTGACTACAAGGCCTTGGGCGCCAGTGGGTCGGTGGCCGTGGGCAAGCATATCCATCTCAAGGATGATTATTTTGTCGAGCCTCAAGTACAGGTCTCAACGGGGGTCATCCAAAGCAAGAGCTACAGGCTCGACAATGGGCTCGAAGTCAAAGCCGATACCATGCGTTCCTTGCAAGGCAAGGTGGGTGTTCGTGGCGGGCGTGTCATCACTCTCGACAACGGCGGCCTTCTAGAACCGAGTCTGTCCACAGCGGTCAATCATGAGTTTGTGAAAACCAACGAGGTCAAGATCAACGACGACAGCTTCGATGATGATCGCGCCAGCAGTTCTATCGAATATGGCGCCGGCTTGAAGTGGACACCGGCGCAACGCAACTGGCAGGTTTCCGGCCAAGTGGGTGGCAGCAAAGGTACAACGGTTAGTCAGGATTGGAACGGTAGCTTGAGGCTGAGTTACTTCTTCTAATCGAGGGAGTGTCTTGCGGTCATTCAATACAAAAATGCCCCGAATGTGTCGGGGCATTTTTGTACCTGTTGTGCTGGCGCCGTGCGTCAAGTCAACGTGAGAAACCACCTGCCAGCGACAGGCAAACCGTCGAGGATGGTCTGGCGCACGATTTTCATGCTGCACCTGCAAGACGGATGACCGACGTATTTAACGCCCCCCCCGACTTCATCCATGGCGTTTTTTTACCAGTTTCATCACCACCACAAAAAACACCGGCACAAACACCACCGCCAGCGTCGCCGTGATCATCCCGCCGATCACCCCGGTGCCGATAGCTTGCTGGCTCGCGGAGCTGGCCCCGGTGGCGATCGCCAGTGGCACCACGCCGAGGATGAACGCCAGCGACGTCATGACAATCGGCCGCAGTCGCAGACGTGCGGCTTGCAGCGTGGCGTCGATCAGGTCGTGGCCTTCGTCGTACAGGCTCTTGGCGAATTCGATGATCAGGATCGCGTTCTTCGCCGACAAGCCGATGATGGTGATCAGCCCGACCTTGAAGAACACGTCGTTGGGCATTTCGCGCAAGGTCACGGCCAGTACCGCGCCGAGCATGCCAAGCGGCACTACCAGCAGCACCGAGGTCGGAATCGACCAACTCTCATACAGCGCCGCCAGGCACAGGAACACGATCAACAGCGACAGCCCGAGCAGAATGGGCGCCTGACTGCCGGACAAGCGTTCCTGCAACGATAACCCGGTCCACTCTTGGCCCAATCCCGCTGGCCCTTGTGCCACCAAACGTTCGATTTCCGCCATGGCTTCGCCGGTACTGTGACCGGGCGACGGTTCGCCGGAAATGCTGATCGCTGGGTAGCCGTTGTAGCGAGTCAATTGCGCCGGCCCCTGAGTCCATTTGGCCTGGACGAAGGCCGACAGAGGCACCATTTTTCCGCTGCTGTTGCGCACGTGAATCTTCAGCAGGTCGGCAACCTGACTGCGCTGATCGCCTTCCGCCTGAACCACCACGCGCTGCATCCGCCCCTGATTGGGGAAGTCGTTGATGTAGGCCGAACCGACGGCAGTGGACAGCACATTGCCAATGTCGGCAAAGGAAACACCCAGCGCGTTGGCCTGTTTACGGTCGACTTCAAGTTGCACCTGCGGTGCTTCGGCCAGGGCGCTTTCGCGCACGTTCATCAGGATCGGACTTTTCTCGGCGCCAGCGAGCAATTCGCTGCGCGCCTGCATCAGCGTGGCATGGCCAAGACCGCCACGGTCCTGTAAGCGGAACTCGAAACCGCTGGAGGTGCCCAAACCGTCAACCGGCGGCGGCAGTACTGCAAACGCCACGGCGTCCTTGATCTGACTCAACGCGATGTTGGCGCGGTCGGCAATGGAGCTGGCCGAGTCGTCGCTTCCCCGGTCAGACCAGTCTTTGAGCGTGGTAAACGCCAACGCGGCGTTCTGGCCGCTGCCGGAGAAGCTGAAACCGAGAATTACCGTGCTGTCGCCGACGCCGGGTTCAGTCGCGTTGTGCGCTTCGATTTGTTCAACGACTTGCACTGTTCGGTTCTTGCTCGCGCCCGGTGGCAGTTGAATGTCGGTGATGGTGTAACCCTGATCCTCCACCGGCAGAAACGAGGAGGGCAGTCGACTGAAACACACGCCTAATCCGATCAGTAGCACGCCGTAGATCAGCAGGTAACGGCCAGTGCGTTTCAGCGCATAGGCGACCCAGCCCTGATAACGCTCGGTCAGTTGCTCGAAACGCCGGTTGAACCAGCCAAAGAACCCGCGCTTCTCGTGATGTTCGCCCATGGCAATCGGCTTGAGCAGCGTCGCGCACAACGCCGGGGTCAAGGTCAGGGCGAGGAACGCCGAGAACAGAATCGAAGTCGCCATCGACAAAGAGAACTGCTGGTAAATCACCCCGACCGACCCCTGCATGAACGCCATCGGAATGAACACCGCGACCAGCACCAACGTGATCCCGATGATTGCCCCGGTGATCTGCTTCATCGCCTTGCGCGTTGCCTCTTTGGGCGACAGGCCTTCGGTGGCCATGATTCGCTCGACGTTCTCCACCACCACAATCGCGTCATCCACCAGGATGCCGATCGCCAATACCATGCCGAACATGGTCAGCACGTTGATCGAGAAACCTAGGGCCAGCATGGTCGCAAAGGTGCCCATCAGCGCCACCGGCACCACCAGGGTCGGAATCAGCGTGTAGCGGATGTTTTGCAGGAACAGGAACATTACCGCAAACACCAGCAACATTGCCTCGCCGAGGGTGTAAACCACTTTGGTAATCGAGACTTTGACGAAAGGCGAGGTGTCATACGGGATCTTGTATTCCACGCCAGCCGGGAAATAGCGCGCCAGTTCGTCCATCTTCGCCCGCACCAACGTGGCAGTGCTCAAGGCATTGGCGCCCGGTGCCAACTGCACGCTGACGGCGGTCGACGGTTTGCCGTTGAGGCGGGTAGAGAACTGGTATTGCTGACTGCCGATCTCGACGCGCGCTACATCGCCGATGCGCACGGCGGAGCCATCGGGATTGGCTTTCAGGACGATGTCGGCGAATTCTTCCGGTGTCGACAACTGACCTTTGACCAGAATGGTCGCGGTGATTTCCTGGGTGGTGCGGGTCGGCAAGTCGCCGATGCTACCGGCCGACACTTGTGCGTTCTGCGCGACGATGGCGGCGTTGACATCAGCCGGGGTCAGGTTGAAACCGATCAGCTTTTGCGGGTCGATCCAGATTCGCATGGCCCGTTCGGCACCGTACAGCTGCGCCTTGCCAACGCCGTCCAGGCGCTTGATCTCGTTCATCACGTTGCGCGCCAGGTAATCGCTGAGCGCCACGTCGTTGAGCTTGCCGTCGCTGGAGGTGAGGGTGATCAGCAGCAGGAAGCCGGCGGAGACTTTCTCCACCTGCAAACCCTGCTGTGTCACCGCTTGAGGCAGACGCGACTCGACCACTTTCAAGCGGTTTTGCACATCGACCTGAGCCATTTCCGGGTCAGTGCCCGGCTGGAACGTCGCGGTGATGGTGGCACTGCCGAGGCTGCTTTGGGATTCGAAATACAGCAGATGGTCAGCGCCGTTGAGTTCTTCCTCGATCAGGCTGACCACGCTTTCGTCCACGGTTTGCGCCGAAGCACCGGGGTACACGGCGTAGATTTCGACTTTCGGCGGCGCGACGTTGGGGTATTGCGCCACCGGCAACTGTGGAATGGCCAGGGCGCCGGCCAACAGGATGAACAGGGCAACCACCCAGGCGAACACCGGGCGATCGATAAAGAACTGCGGCATAAAGAAGCGTCCTGCTTACTGACCAGAAGCCTGGGCAAGTGGAAGAGGGGTTTCGTCGATCTGTACTTTTTCACCAGGACGGGCGTGTTGCAGGCCTTCGGTGACGATGCGATCACCGGGCTTGAGGCCGCCGGTGACGATCCAGCGATCGTTCTGCACGGCGCCCAGCTCGACCGGTTGCTGGCCGATCCGCTGTTCGGCGTCGAGCAACAGCACTTGGGCGATGCCGGCACTGTCACGCTGAATGGCCCGTTGCGGCACGCTGATGCCTTGTTGATTGACCGCTTGCTCCAGACGCACGCGCACGAAGCTGCCCGGCAGCAAGTCGAGGTCCGGGTTGGGGAATTCGCTGCGCAGAATGATCTGACCGGTGCCCGGGTCGACGGTGATGTCGGCGAACAGCAACTTGCCCGGCAACGGATAGAGACTGCCGTCGTCCTGAATCAGTGTGGCTTTGGCCTGGTCCTGGCCGACCCGCTGCAACTGGCCGGAACGGAACGCCCGGCGCAGGTCATTGAGTTCGCGGGTCGATTGAGTGAGGTCGGCGTGAATCGGGTTCAGTTGCTGAATCAACGCCAGCGGTGTGGTTTCGTTCTGCCCGACCAGTGCGCCTTCGGTCACCAACGCGCGGCCGATGCGCCCGGAGATCGGCGCCGTGACGGTGGCGTAACCCAGGTTGAGTTTCGCCCGTTTCACGGTGGCTTTATTCGCGGCGACGTCGGCAGCCGTTTGCCGGGCGCTGGCCCGGGCGTTGTCATAATCCTGGCCGCTGATGGCGTTGCCTTCGATCAACTGCGCATATCGCTGCTCCTGCAATCGCGCCTGAAATGCGTTGGCTTCAGCCTTACGCAACGCCGCTTCGGCACTGTCCAGGTCAGCCTTGAACGGCGCCGGGTCGATACGGAACAACACTTCGCCTTTTTTCACATCGCTGCCTTCGCGGAAGACCCGTTGCAGCACCACCCCGGCAACCCGGGCGCGGACTTCGGCACTGCGTGGCGCAGCAATCCGCCCGCTCAACTCACTGGTGATCGACAGGGGCCGGGCTTGGATGGTTTCGATGCGAACCGTGGCCAGAGGTGCCTGTTCTTCGGCCGTGGAGGCCTTTTCACAAGCGCTCAGCGTCACCGCCAGTGCAATCAGGCTGAGCCTGGCAAGCAGATTCTTTGACATGTAATACCCCAATAATGACCCCCCGCATCCTACGGGGAGGCGAGGAGGGTAGCCGTGAAGCTTTGTAGGCGCTGTGTGAAATTGTGTAAGGGTTTTACTCAGGCGGGCGTGAGGGCGTATATCCTTCACGCCTTGATTTCTATTGCGACTGATAGAGTGCATTCGCGAGCAGACTCGCCAAAGCGGTCTATCAAACGCCACAGCACTTTCTGGAACACCCCATGCCCAACATCCTCCTGGTCGAAGACGACACCGCGCTCTCCGAATTGATTGCCAGTTACCTGGAACGCAACGGCTATAGCGTCAGCGTGATCAGCCGTGGTGACCATGTGCGCGAGCGTGCGCGGGTGAATCCGCCGGACCTGGTGATCCTCGACCTGATGCTGCCGGGGCTCGATGGCCTGCAAGTCTGCCGCTTGCTGCGCGCCGATTCGGCCACGTTGCCGATCCTGATGCTCACCGCCCGCGACGACAGTCACGATCAAGTGCTTGGCCTGGAAATGGGCGCCGACGACTACGTCACCAAACCCTGTGAACCGCGGGTGTTGCTGGCCCGGGTGCGGACTTTATTGCGGCGCAGCAGCCTCACTGAACCGCAGACGGCCAACGACCGTATTCTGATGGGCAATCTGTGCATCGACCTGTCCGAGCGCACCGTGACCTGGCGCGAGCAATTGGTCGAACTGTCCAGCGGTGAATACAACCTGCTCGTGGTACTGGCCCGGCATGCCGGCGAAGTGCTTAGTCGCGACCAGATTCTGCAACGTCTGCGCGGCATCGAGTTCAATGGCACCGACCGCTCGGTGGACGTAGCGATTTCCAAGCTGCGGCGCAAGTTCGACGACCACGCCGGCGAGGCGCGCAAGATCAAGACCGTGTGGGGCAAGGGTTACCTGTTCAGCCGTTCCGAGTGGGAATGCTGAGTCGATGTTCAGAATCCTGTTTCGCCTGTACCTGGTGACCATCGTTTCGTACAGTGCGGCGATCTATCTGGTGCCTGACGTGGTGATCAAGGTCTTCCAGGAGCGCTTTGTCACCTACAACCTCGATTATTCACGCGGGCTGCAAACCCTCATCGTTAAACAGTTTCACGCCGTGCCCCCGGAGCAGTGGCCGGCATTGGCCGCGCAGATGGACACGGAATTCCAGCCGCTGCACATCATCCTGACCGGTAACGACGATGCCGATTTCACCCCTGATGAGCGCAAGCGTTTACAGCGTGGCGAGAATGTCGTGCGCATTGGCGACTGGGGTTGGCGCACCTTGGCGGTGTCGCCGCTGAACGAGCGGACGGTGGTGGAGATGGTCGTACCGCCGGACCCGGTGGACGTCAGCTTGTTGTACTGGAGCATCAACGTGCTGATCGGCGCGACGATGCTCGCCTGCCTGTTGCTGTGGCTGCGCCCGCACTGGCGCGACCTGGAGCGCCTCAAAGGTACGGCTGAGCGTTTCGGCAAAGGCCACTTGAGCGAACGCACACAGATTTCCAAAAGCTCCAACATCGGCAGCCTGGCCAATGTCTTCGACACCATGGCCGGCGATATCGAGAACCTGCTCAACCAGCAGCGGGACCTGCTCAATGCCGTCTCTCACGAATTGCGCACGCCCCTGACACGACTGGATTTCGGTCTGGCGCTGGCGTTATCCGACGACTTGCCCGCCGCCAGCCGCGAGCGCCTGCAAGGTCTGGTTGCGCACATTCGCGAACTCGACGAGTTGGTGCTGGAATTGTTGTCCTACAGCCGCCTGCAAAACCCCGCGCGGCAGCCGGAGCAGGTTGAGGTGTCGCTGGATGAATTTATCGACAGCATCCTTGGCAGCGTCGACGAAGAACTGGAGTCCCCGGACATCGTTATCGATGTGCTCCTGCACGGACAACTTGAACGCTTCGTCCTCGACCCAAGGCTGACTGCCCGCGCTATTCAGAACCTGCTGCGCAATGCGATGCGCTACTGTGAAAAACGCATTCAGATTGGTGTTCGGGTATGTGCCAAGGGGGCTGAAATCTGGGTGGATGACGATGGGATCGGTATTCCGGATGAGGCGCGTGAGCGGATCTTCGAACCGTTTTATCGGCTGGATCGAAGCCGGGATCGGGCCACTGGCGGGTTTGGCCTGGGGTTGGCCATCAGCCGCCGGGCCCTTGAAGCTCAGGGCGGAACGCTCACCGTTGAAGCTTCGCCGCTGGGTGGGGCACGGTTCCGGCTGTGGTTGCCCTGCTCAACTTGACGCACACTCTGCAACTGCCTCGTATGTTCATTGGGCGTGGGGCAGGTCCAGATCCTTGTGCAACTCGGCACCGTAGATGACCGCCGCGGATCACGTGCTCAGTCGGCCTCGTAACAATTTCGCCATGTCCTCCAGATTCGCCACCGGGTTATGCCCGATCAACATCCAGGCATGTTGCATGTCAGCCCAATAGACAATGTTCATCCCGTACCGGCGCTCCAGGGCGAACTGTCGGCTGCCGCTGTTGGAGCGGGTGATGCACAGCGCCATGGGGCCGTGGACCGGGTCCAGGTAGGTGATTTGGGCAATGGCGACGCCGTCATACTCGAGGATTTGTGCGCGCTTGAACTCGGAGCGTGGCAAGACCAGTTGTGCGGGGGCAAGATTCAGGCCCAGACGTGCATCGAGGGTCCGCAGTTGCGCCCGCTGAGCGGCTTCGTCACTGGGCAAGTGGTCCAGAGTTTGCGGCACGTAGAGCGACATGTACTCGGCCACCAGCCCGCGCCAGTTTTCCTTTTTATGGCTCAACTGCCAACCGAGGAACAGCCGGTCCGCTACCACGCCACTCAGCACCAACCCGGCGGCCGCTGCGAGAAACCAGCGCCGATTCATGGCCGGCCGTTCGGGCTCAGGCAAGGTGTCGAGCATCGATTGCAAGCGGTCCACGGGCGCTTGTCGAGCCAACTCGTCGTAGGCCTCCTTGAACGGCAGGCTGCTGCGGGCCAGCCATTGCAGGCGCAGATTGAGCGCCGGGTCCTCGGCAATGGCCGCGTCGATGCGGGTGCGCTGTTCGCTGTCGAGCTGGTCGTCGAGGTAGGCCACCAGTTGCTCATCCGAGGGTATCGTCGGGCGTACGTGATCGTTCATCGACGTTCTCCAGTGGAAGGGTTCGGCACGGCGTGCAACGGCGGGTACTCGGCCAGTTTCGCGCGTGCCGCAGCCAGGCGACTCATGACAGTGCCGATGGGGACGTCCAGCACGTCCGCCACTTCGCGGTAGGACAAGCCCTCAACGTAGGCAAGAAACACCGTTTCGCGCTGGGTTTCGGGCAGGGCATCAACGCGCTTGATCACCTGAGCCGCGAGGACATGGGTTTGCGCCGCGTATTCACCATCGAACGACAAGGCGTTGTCGGCATCTACCAGCCCCTGTCCATGACGCACTCTTCGGGAGCGAACTTCGTTGAGCCATATCGAGTGCAGAATACTCAGCAACCAGCGGTCCATGCGGGTGCCCGGGACAAACTGCCCGGCACGCTCGAGTGCCCGCACGCAAGTCGCCTGCACCAGGTCTTCGGCGACATGCCGTTGCCGCGACAACAGCAGGCCGTAGCGCCATAAACGCGCCAGGTGCTGGCCCAGTTCTGCCCGTATTGCCTGATCGCTGGCGATGGCGACCTCCGTCTGCTCGGTGTGTCAGGTTTTCGAGGAATCGTTGATGGCTTCGACCAGGTCCTGATATTCCTCGCAGGTGGTGCTACCGCAGATGGATTTGATCTGCTGCAACTGTTCCTGAGCGAGGTCCAGCCGACCTTTGATCACATACGCTTCGCCGAGGTATTCGCGAACTTGCGCGTAGTGCGGGTCAAGTTTGACTGATTGCAGGTAATAACCGATGCCTTCGTCGGTGCGCCCCAGTTTACGCGTAGCGTAGCCGCGATAGTTCAAGGCCTTGGCGGTGTTTGGCTGTTTGAGGGTGTCGAGCAGGGCCAGTGCTTCTTCATAACGACCGTCCTTGGCCAGGCGATAGGCGTAATCGGTGCGGTCGGCGTCCGGTACCAGGTTGCTGGTGTGCTTGAGGCATTTTTGCGAGCGGGAGTCAAAGACCTGGCCTTTGGGGCAATTGGGTCTGGCGGGGGCGTCATCGCCACCCCCCTTGGCGAACGCCAGCGAACTGGACAATACGACTGCCAGCAATAACTGGACGGTTAACACAGCGAAACGAGTGTTCATGGGCGATGCTCCACAGGTTAATTCGCTTCAGTTCGTACCTCGCCCCGGCTTCAGGTTTGGGTTTTTTATCGGCGATTCTCAGGGGCGATAAAAGGTGAACACCGCAGGGTGAACAATTATTCATTTCGTTCTGGCGGTCGGTGTAAGGACAGCTCAAATCGAGGCGCCACGGGTGCGCTCGCGCATCACGCAGATCGTCTCGAACTCGCCCAACCGGGCCGGCAGTCATCAATCACCGCACTCTACCTTGCTCTCAGCCTGACTCATCAATGAACGGGATTGGTTTTGTTCAGCCAGGCGAGCAGGGCCTGGTGGAATTGCGCCGGTTCTTCCATTTGCGGCGCGTGGCCCATGCCGGGGAATTCGACCAGCGTCGACCGGGGAATCAGTTTCGCCACCTGCTTGCCGAGTACATCGTAATGACCGATTTTCGCCTTGACCTCCGGTGGTGCAATTTCTTTGCTGATGGCCGTGGTATCGGCGGTGCCGATCAGCAACAGCGTTGGAACTTTCAGGTCCTTGAACTCGTAGTACACCGGTTGGGTGAAAATCATGTCGTAGATTAGTGCGGAGTTCCACGCTACCTGGGTTTTACCCGGGCCTTTGCTCAGGCCCGCATACATGTCCACCCAGCGGTCAAATTCGGGTTTCCAGCGGCCGTCGTAATAGGTACTGCGTTGATAGTCATGGATGCCTTGCGCGGTGACCTTCAACTCGCGCTCATACCATTGATCAACGGTGCGATAGGGCACGCCGAGGGCTTTCCAGTCTTCCAGTCCGATGGGATTGACCAGCGCCAGTTGCTCGACCTGATCGGGATATTGCAAGGCATAACGAGTGGCGAGCATGCCGCCGGTGGAATGCCCAAGCAAACTGGCCTTCTGGATGCCGAGGGCCTTGAGCAGTTGCTGCGTGTTGGCCGCCAGCTGCTGGAAGCTGTACTGATAATTGTCGGGTTTGCTGGAGGTGCAGAAACCGATCTGGTCCGGGGCGATAACCCGGTAACCCGCTTCACTCAGGGCCTTGATCGAGGTTTCCCAGGTCGCACCGCAGAAATTCTTGCCGTGCATCAGCACCACGCTGCGTCCATTGGCTTTGCCGTCAGCGGCGACGTCCATATAACCCATTTGCAGAGATTTGCCCTGGGACTCAAAGGCGAAATGCTTGACCGTGTAGGGGTACTCGAAACCTTGCAACTGCGGGCCATATTCCGGGCCTTCGGCGTGGGCGATGACAGGCAATGCAGCGGTCAGCAGCAGGCCGGGCAGCCAGCGGGAGCGGGTGAGGGACATGGGTGAACTCCATTGGAAATCGGCCGATGCTGGATCGGCATGATTAGGGCGACATTAAACACAGGCAATCGCCACGGATAATCGTTCAGCCCATCCAACCCAATGTGGCCATGGCCAGCACACCATAACGGGCGCCTTTGGCAAGGGTCACGATCAGCAGGAATCGTCCCAGCGGCTCGCGCATCACACCGGCCACCAGGGTCAGCGGATCACCGATCACAGGCGCCCAGCTCAGCAGCAACGACCAATGACCATAGCGCTGATAATGGACCCGGGCTTTTTCCAGATGGCGCGGGCTGACCGGAAACCAGCGCCGATCACGAAACCGCTCGAGACTGCGCCCCAGCCACCAGTTCAGCAGTGACCCCAGAACATTGCCCAATGTCGCCACGGCGAGCAGCGACCAAAACCAATACTTGCCGCTGAGCAACAGCCCCACCAACACCGCTTCGGACTGCAAGGGCAGCAACGTTGCCGCGCCGAATGCGGCGAAGAACAGACCGATGTACGCACCGAACATCAATGGGCAGGGTAGTCCGCCACCACCACGTCAGTGCCGTCTTTTTTCAGACCGATCACTTGATACGCATCGCTCGTGCCGTCCATTTCCATGCCCGGCGAACCCATGGGCATGCCGGGGGCGGCAACGCCCAACAGATCGTCGCGCTTGCTCAAGGCCAGCACCTGATCGGCGGGGACATGGCCTTCGACGAACTTGCCGTTGATCAAGCCGGTATGACACGACGCCAGGCGCGGAGGCACACCGTGCTGTTGCTTGAATTGGCTCATATCGGCTTCGACGTGATCGTCGACTTTGAAGCCGTTGGCCTCCAGATGGCTGATCCATTTTTTGCAGCAACCGCAATTGGCATCGCGGTGAACCTCGATCGGGATCAGGTCGGCGGCTTGGGCCAGGGAGGAAATGAACAGGGCGCTCAGGGCGATCAGACGCAGGTGGGTTCGCATGGGGAATCTCGTTTCGAGTTGCGGCCAAAAAAATGCATTCTGACCATTTTTTTTGGTCAGGCATTCAAGGAGTGTTTCGAGTTAATACAAAACTGGGCAGCCTTGATCATCGTCGATCAAAGCTGTCAGTCAGATGAGGCGCACATTACAAGATTGTCAGGTTGCCCGCTGAGTGCCGGGGATGGCACTCAGGGTAGAGCAGAATTAACGAACCCTGAACCGTCCCATGATCGCGCTCACGCGACTGTTGGCTTCCAGCAACTGTTGGGTATTGAGCTCGCTGGCCTGACCGCTTTTCACCAGTTCGTCGACCATGTGGCGGATTTGCACCATGCTGCGGTTGATCTCTTCGGTCACCGCGCTTTGCTGCTCGGCGGCCGTGGCGATCTGGGTGCTGAGGCTGTTGATGTGGCTGACGTTGCCGGCCATTTCATCCAGACCGGTGTTGACCCGTGCCGTGGCATCAGCGGCCGACTGGCAGCTGGTCTGGGTGTTTTCCATGGCGGTTACTGACGAACTCACACCCTGCGTCAGGCGGGTGAGCATTTCATTGATTTGCGACGTACTGGCCTGAGTGCGGGCGGCGAGGGCACGGACTTCATCGGCGACTACGGCAAAACCGCGGCCCTGCTCGCCGGCGCGGGCGGCTTCGATGGCCGCGTTGAGCGCTAACAGGTTGGTTTGCCCGGCAATGGCGCCGATGACGCCGAGAATCTCGGTGATGCGTTGAGCGTCCTGTTGCATGCTTTCGACTTTATGGGTGGCGCTGGCCACTTCGTCGATCAGTGCAATCACGCTGTTCGACGCTTCGCCCACCACGACCCGCGAACGGTCGGCGTTTTCGTTGGCGCGTTGGGTGAAGGCAGCGGTTTCAGCAGCATTTTGCGCGACGCTTTCGGCGGTCGAACTCATCTCGGTGATGGCGGTGACGGTCTGATCGGTTTCCGAGGCGTGACGTACCAGAATCTGGCTGGTGTGGGCGGAGGTGCGTTGCAGGTTATCCAGGCTGGAGGCCATGGCGCCGGTGGCCAGGGTGACTTCGCCGATCATGTTCTGCAAGTAGGCGATGAAGGCGTTGACCGAGTGGCCGATGGCGCCCAGTTCGTCTTCGGCGCGAATGGTAATGCGTTTGGTCAAGTCAGCGTCACCGGCTGACAGTGCGTCGATGTTGGCCTTCAGGGCTTTCATGCGCTGGACCAGTTGGCGAATCGCATAGACCTGCAGCAACACCAGCAGGATTACCATCGGGATTTGCAGCAGGCTCAGGGTGCTGAGCACATCGTCACGCTGGGCGGTGATCAGCTTGGTCGGCAGGGCGGTGGCGAGGAACCAAGGCGTGCCTTCGATCGGGCGCATGAAGAAGGTGCTGGCTTCGCCGTTGTTGTCGAACTCGACCCGCTGCGACTGGTCACGGTTTTGCAAGCCGGCCTTCACCTGGGCGGCGAACGGCGAGTTGCCGGTCAGCTCGCTGATGTTCTTCAGCAC
Organism: Pseudomonas sp. Ma2-10; assembly: GCF_054330215.1. Classification (NCBI taxonomy): domain Bacteria; kingdom Pseudomonadati; phylum Pseudomonadota; class Gammaproteobacteria; order Pseudomonadales; family Pseudomonadaceae; genus Pseudomonas; species Pseudomonas sp. Ma2-10. Next base: position 116,180 of record NZ_JBTEYL010000007.1, read on the forward strand.
GATCGCCCCGCTGATGCGCGAGCTGTTGCTGATGATCTTGCCGTCGGCTTCGACGATCAGCATTTCGGCGCCGAGGTCTTTCTCCTTGCGTGCCACCAGGTCATTGAAAAAGCCCAGGGTCACATCGATGGTCGACACGCCGTAGGCCGCGCCATTCTTCTGGATGGCCATGGCGCAGTTGGTGCGCGGCTCGGCGCTGGCGTCATCTTTATAGGCTGCCGCCCACGCGCATTGGCCGCGCGGGGTTTGCATGCCGCCTTTGTACCAGGTCTGGTCGTAGTAGTTGGGCGCGGCACCGCTGTTCCAGAAGGTGTTGACCGCCAGTTTGCCCGAGGCATCCCGGTGCCAGAACGTGCTGAACTTGTTGCGCCCGACTTCACGTTGGCCTGGCAGCGGCCAGATCCCGCCGCCGAACACTTTTAGCTCGCCGTACTGGTCGACCAGGCCCGGCAGGACGGTGTCGATGGCGGCGCTGTCGAGCAGGGGAATGGTCTGGGTGATGCTTCGCTGTTGCGCCTGAACCTTATTCAGTTCGCCCTGGATTTGCTCGGCGACTTCGGCGATTCGGTTGAGGACCACTTGTTCTTCGGTGTGACGCAGCTTTGGTGCGACCACTTGGCTGATGCCGACCACTGTCAGCACGGACAACAGCAGGATGAACAGGACCAGAAACAGCGTGTAACGAGCCTGAATGGTACGGAATGGGGGCATGGGACCGGTCCTTAGAGCAGCGTTCTTGTTGTGATTATCGGTATGAAATCGGCGTTTCCAAAGGCTATCGGCGTAGGAACGTCGAGCTTTAAGTACGATCGTGCAAGAACGCCGTGAGGTGACGGACGGTACACACTGACTAAACAAGGAACTTTTCAGGGTCGCCTCATCGGCACGTCTGCATCAAGTAGCGCAGTCGGGAGTTCGGTCATGACGATCGGCTATACCGGGGCCTGGACTTCCAAGGCAGGTTTGCTGCTCAGGGACACGGGCGCTGTTCAGTGCTTCGGCGCGACTCTGCGTGTTGGCGTTTTGCTGTAAATCGTCATGCAAGCGTTGCATGCGCGGGCAGAGCAGGTTGAGGTGTCGAGACTGCGCGCCTCGATGAAACAGTGCGAACCAGCCATTGGCGTTCGATGTAGGCATCAGCCCGGTAAAGGTGAAGCCAAGGGCCGCAAAATTGCGAAAGTCCTGAGCAAAGTGCCGTGACATCTGAAGTTTGGCCGAGATCAACCAGTGCCTGGGCAATTGCCGGGTCTGGTCGAGCAGACATTTAGTCAAGCGCGGAATGACCATTTCGAATCTTTTATGGTGTTGCTTGAGTTGCAACGGTAGAGAAGACAACGGCGTCGTGTCCGGATGAGCCCCGAACACGGAACACAAGTGCTGCATAAACTCCCGGCAGCTGTCAGGCCATGGGATGTCGGGGAGTGGACGCGTATGTCCTTCGTCGACGTAACAACCCATCACGATGGTTTCCGGCAGCGGTTGAGCAAAGGGCGAGGGGACGTAGTCAGGAAGCAGACCTGTGCTGTGGAAGCCGATGTTTGCTGCCATGCGTTGCGTATAGGGATGGTGTGTCACTTGTTTGATCGAGACGCTCTTGAACCCCATGGAACTTGACCGCGACAGCAACTCCCGTCCCAGGCGGGTTGCGATACTCTGCCCCTGCGCGGCGGGATGTACCACACTGAGGGCCAGTTCGGTGGTGTCCGCCGGTGTGTCATGGCACAAAGCGGCATGCCCTAGAACGCTTGCGTCGTCCACCGCCAGCATCGACTTCCAGTGCCCCTCGGCATTGTGCTGATTGATCATCTTCGGCAAGTAAACATCCGGTTGAACGTAATGATCGCCATAGACCTCGCGAAACAACTGGCTCACGGCACGTGCGTCGGATGGCCGATAGGGTCGAAAAATCAAATGCTGCATCATGCGGGCTCCGGCGACGGTGCGTCATACACGCGCAAGTCCAGGACCCGCAGTTGTTTGCCAGAGCGAGGGTGAAGCTTCAATGCGGTGACCGCACAAGACAACACCCGCAACTCCAACAGACCTTCGCGGCTCAGTTCCTCGATGGCGGGATAGTGTTCAACCAGGGTCTCATACAACTTTCGGCACACCGGTACGGTGGCCATTGATAGCGCTGAGGGAACCCACCTCACACTCAAAATATCTTTGTATCCGTCATGTTCGATCAGCAATTGCCATTGGTCGTTGTGGGCGATGCGCTGGACGATCCGCTGGATGTCATCGATCAGTAGCGACAGTACCCCGACGCGCACTCGCTGGCTGTGCACGCTACGGCCCTTGAGGGCGAATTTGCGCCTCGGGGTTGAGCCGGGTTCGCGCCAGCACGCGCGGTCGCCCACCGGATAACGCAGCAGCGGCATGAGCCGGCGAGTCAGATTGGTCACCACCAGTAATCCGATGCGATCGCATTCGTCGATGACGTCACCGGTGAGTTCATCGACGATCTCCAGCACGGTGTTTGGTTCAAACACCCGATGCTCGCCCAAGGCGCAGTCGCGACTGCTGGCCCCAATAAGGCCGGCGTCTACACTGGCGTAACCAATGGAAGCGATGCGCACGTTGGGAAATACGTCGGTGAGGATTGCCACCTGCGGGGCAAACAGGCTTTCGCCGCCATACAGCAACGTATCAACCCCGCACAGTACGCGCCGATGCTGGTTCAGGTAGGCCGCGAATCGCAACAGTTGTGCCGGTACGCCGACCAGCACGTTGATCCGATGCTGATCAATCGCATCGGCCAGTACGTCCAGTTCGACTTGCCCGGTAAACGGAAACTCGCAAATGGATCGCCTGACGTGTGCCAGGGCGTCGTGGATGAACAGAAAACTGGCATAAAGATCACCGGAAAAAAACAGATTGGCGAGACGGTCGCCGTCGTTCAGTTGAGAGGAGAAACTTTCTCCAAACGTCCTGACCAGTACTTGCCATTCGTTATAGGTGTACACCGCCAGTTTACCTTGGCTGGTCGTTCCGCCAGTTTTAAACACCAGGGCATCGTCGACCTGTCCGGTCAGGACCGGCCAACAACTCAAGTCATGGCTGTCAGCCCAATAGTCCGCCGCATGGGTCAGCGGTAGGTCTTGTAACGTCATGCCGCGCGGCGGTAAGTGTTCCAGTTGCTGGCGGTAGAAGTTTGAATGTTGCCTTATATAAGGCAGTAGTTGTTCGAGCGAATAAGTTGGTTTCACTGGGGTCTCTTTTTTATCAGGCGCCTGGAGGGTTTAAAACAAGTGGTGAGTCGTCGACGGTATGTTTATTTTCTTTTATCAATAACCAACGGTGTTTTGCCGCTGTGTTTGTTTCGAGTGAACGCTTGCTCCGTGCACACTTGAACGTCGACAGTTAACAGGTTGGCGTTTACGGCATTGGCCAGCGCTACATGGCTCAGCAATGCGTTGCGAACCTGGCTGATGTCTGCATCTGTTAGAACGTTCAGTCGCTCGACGCCATCAGGGGCGTGATCCAGAACAATCTGAATGGGCGCGCCGACGCTATCCTGCAGAGCCGACGGCGCAATAAACTCGGTGCCCATCCGCACCAGTTTTCCGTGGCGTTGGAGCAGTTCGAATCGGGGTGAGTCCAGCCCGCACGGACAGGTTCCGGGTAACCAGCGACCGGTGTCGCCCACGTCATATCGGCGCACGACCTGGCCTTGCCGTGCTCGTGAAGTAAACAGCAGGCGACCGACCTCATTGGCCTGAACCGGTACGTCCTGTTCAATCTGCACGATTTCCAGGTGCTGGGTATCGCACATCAAGTGAAACACTCCGTTCGCGGTAGCTGCGCACGCATGCCCCAAGGGACCCGCGTCGACGGAACCATAGATCGCCGAGCGGATCATCGAGACCCCGCAGCTTTCCATCAGGCTAAGGCTGGTTTGCCCTGGATGCTCGCCGCCGAGGAACACTTTGCCAATACCTGCGTACGTGCGGAGTCGGGCCTGCTCGTTGAAGAACAGACGATGCAAGGTGCTCGGCATGCCAATCAGCACGGTGACACGCTGGTCAACGATCAGTTGGGCGATTTCGCTGAAATCATCGTCCTGGGGCGCCCCCATGGGGAAATGGGTGACGGCCATCTGTTCCAGTATTTTGGTAAAGCTGAGGAAACCCCCGTACAGGCTGCCGCCGTAAAACAGGTTCATGACCCGGTCCTGTGAAGGATCGAGCCCGGCGGCGAACAGGCCGTCTGCCGCTGCGCGCATCTGCCGTTGAAAGTCGCGATAGCTGAAACCGGCGAGGGCCGCAGTGCCGCTGCTTCCTCCAGAGCGAAAATACAATTGCGCCGCGGTGCCCATCGGCTGGGTTGTGAAGGCGGTTTTGTCCATGATCGGCGCATAGGCGGTGTCAGGGGCGGGCGGGACCGGGTCGAGCGTTGCCTGGCCAGGCAAAACATCCGGCGACAGACTCACCGAGAGGCGGCGACTCAGACGCGTCAACGCGTAGACGCCATCATGGGGCTCACCGGCGTAGCCGTCATGAATCCCCGCGCAAGGCGCAATACGGGTGACCCCAGCGTTGACCAGCGTTCGCACAAGCCCTGGCGTTTCTGCTGGAGAGCAAATCAGTGCGCAGCTTTGCAGGACGGTGCGCCAGGGCAACAGCGTCTCGGCGATCAAGTGTTGCGGTACGGGTTTGAGTAGCACGGTACGAAACAGCGGCGAAGGTGCGAGCGTCTGGTGGTGCTCCCAGATGATCCGCCATCCGTGGCCGGCCCAGACCTGGCCGCTCTGGTTCGCAAAACAGTAATCCAGTTGCGCCATGGCCGTGCGGGTAGTGATCTCGCACGCTTGCTGGTCCGTGGGCACCAGCGCCGGCCAGTGCGACGCACGACGCGTGAAGGCTTCGCTCAAACGCTCTCCCAGGCCCTGCAGGATGGCCGGATCGGTGCTGTCCACCAGCACCCATTGCGGACTGGAACACGCTTGCTGATCCAGACTGCAAACCTCGTCTACCAGCGCATCCAGCGCTGAAGGGCTGGCCGCGTCAGGCGACAGATAAGCGAAACTGATCCTGTGCCCCCAATCGATCCAGCGACATCCGGTGGGGATCTGCTGACGAATCGCGTTGAGCGCTTTTTCACCGCCCCACGCTGACACGCCATCGGCCTGAGCGCAGAGTTCGGCTATCCGGGACGTGCCCACGGGCAGCACTGCGACGAACTTGGCAAGCCTGCCACGGGTGTCGCACTTCACAAAGGCAGCCAGCAATTGCGCAGTCAAACCCGCATCGCTGGTGCTGGGGCGTAACCAATTGATGTTGCCGGCCAGCAGGCTTTCGAGAACCGCGCAGAACGCCAGCATCGGCGCATTGCCAGGGGTCACATGCACCACGAGTCCCAACGGGTGCCAACTTTCAAAGTGTGACTGCGCGTAGTCGATACGCCTCAGCGAACGAGGTTGCGCACCCAGTTCCCGCTCAAGCTTGCTGCTCAAGTTGCTGCACTGGCAGAAATCGATCAACCCCTGACATTGATCGTCGTCAAGGGGCAGGTTAAGGCTGCGAGTCTGTAGGTGCGTGGCGAAACGAGCCGCGGCTTCGATGACGGTCTCGCTGTCGATCGGTGCAGAAAGCAACCTGGGTAATTGTTTTCGAAGGCGCTCCAGGGCGCTTTCCGGAGTAACGTCGTCACGCAGTTGGCCATTGATGAGGTACATATCAAACGCCTCCGAGCAGTTCTGAGGCCGCCATGGCGCAGCTGCGGCTGGCGGTGGTGCCAGCGCGTCCGTGCAACTCGAACCAATCGGTCGTCAGGCCGCATCCGCAATACGCGCCGGGATGTAATGTCGCCAGATCGCCCATGACCACCGCATGAGCAGGGCTTGAGGAAATGTACGGGGAGACGAATTCCAGCAAGCCGCGTTGGCCGTATGGCTGGACGGTGAAATCGGATGGGTTGCGCACGAAAACCTTCGAGTAAATGGGGGCATGAAAATGATGGTGGGCACATTGGATATAGGGCACGGCATGCTCGACGGCACCGTAGCCATCCCGACATCGGGACAGGTCGATACCCAATTGCCGGTTGATTCGCACATACAGCTCAAGCAGGGGAATCTCTTGTGCTACCTGGGTTTTCCAGCCGCCACCCAGAAACACCAATGACTGGGCGGGCAGCTTGAGATTCGGTGCGCAGGTGTTTTCCAAGTGCTGTAGCACGTGGGAAAGAAACGCAGGAAATCCGATAATCCGAACGGGTAAGCCTTCGTCGGCAAACTCCTGCAAGGCGCGAATAACACCAAACAGGTCGAATTCGTGACCTTTACTGGTCAGGCGCAATCCGTAGACGACCCGATTGACGGGCGCGTAGCTGCAGAGAAACTGGTCGGTAAAAGCGGTGCCCAAGGTGATGGCAGCCTCGGGCTCGTAGCTCAGGAGCAAATAATTGCAGGGGCTTTGCGGAGTATCCCAGCCGTAGTGCCGGAAAATGCGGCTCACCATGCCTTGAGCCGCTGCCATGCTGCGAGGGTCATAGCGCATGTGACTCTTCTGGCCGCTGGTGCCGGATGAAGTCAACTCCAGCGCGCCTTCGCCGGTGGGGCTCAACAACAAGTGACGTTTGAAATAGTGGGCGAAAATCGGTGGCAACCTGGACCAGTCATCCAGTGTCTCCAGGTCCTGCGCATCGAGCCCGTTGGCGTTTAGCCAGCGTTCGTAGCCAAGCGTGTGGTGACAATGAAACAGGCTGATTTCCCCCATCGCCTGGTCGAACAGACCCTCGGGTACGGAATCCAGGCAATAGGGTTGCGTTAACGCGCAGAGCGCATCGGTGTGGGGTAAATGGATCATCAGAAGACCTACTGTGTGGTGTCAGACGGCAAGCGCGATGTGAGAGCGCCGCAGAAACTGGCGTAGGGGCGCCAGGCTCAGAAGCCCCGCGATACCCGCCATCAAAGCGAAGGATTCGTGGCTGTCACCGGCACCGGCGGCGGCAATAAGCGAGCCGCCGCCGCCCATGACGGCGATCGAGATCATGCCGATCATGGCCCAGACCAGACCTTTGCTGTCGTCGCTGGCGAACAGCGCAAGCCGGTACAGCGCGGCATTGCTCATGCCAAGCCCAACAGCGTAAAGCGCCAGGCAGCTGATCAACACGACTGTCGAAGCACCGTAGAAGCTGACGGCGACTAGCGTGATCAGCCCGCCGCAAAACGGCCAAAGCGCGTATCGAATCAGTGATTGCAGTTCAATGTTGGCAATCAGTCGGTTGAGGATCAGATTGCCAAGAATGACTGCCGCGAACACCGGGATTTGCCACAAGCCATAGTGCAGAGTTGAAAGCCCCTGGTTGTGGATCAGCAAGAGCGGCGCCAACCCGATCCAGGCAATCAAGGGCAGGCTCATCACGCCCAGCGCGACGGCGGCGCAAAGGAATTGCGGGTTAGTCAGCAACGCGACATAGCGGCGCACGGTGCCGTGCCATTCAAAGCGTACGGCTTCCAGTCGCTGACCGTCGTGGCGCAGGGTGCCCACGGTTTCTGGCATGTACAGGTAAAGCCCAAGCCAGACCATCACGCCGCCGATTCCCAGCAATAAAAACAATTCCCGCCAGGACAACCACTCCAGCAGCAGGCTGCCGAGTAACGGCCCCAGAAGCGGGGAGAGCAGTGCAACGTTCCCTAACAAGGCCATGATTTTGACCGCGTAGGCTTCACAGAAAACTTCTTGCAGGGCCGGGTAGCTGACCGCGATGACAAACCCCAACCCCATGCCCTGAATCAGTCGCAAACCGTTGAACGCATAAATGCTGTGCACGTTGAACGCTGCGGCACAGGCCAGGGCGAATACCGCACAGCCGATGAGCAACATCCGGCGACGACCGAAATGATCGGACAGCGGGCCAATCAGCCATTGCACAAGCATGCCGCCGGCCAGATAAAGATTGAAGGCGTAGGGGACATGGTCTGGGCTGGCATCCAGTTGTCGGGTGACGGTCAACATAGCGGGCATCATCATGTCGCTGGCCATATAGGTCAGCAGTTCAAAAAAAGTTATTGCCAGGCAAAAGCCAAACAAATGGTGGGGGCTGATATTGATTAAAGGCTTGTGCATGGCATCCCTGTTCGTGCTCGTAGTTTAATAACGGGTTTGTTGCGATGCGCCGAGACTAATCATTGAGTATGCATAGCTCCAATGAACTATTGAGACTCAAGGTTTCAGTTATTGTCGCTATGTTTCGATATTCGATGGGTAGTAAAAGGTGAATAGGCACGTACGAAAAAATGCCCGCGACCGGGCGGGCATTTATTTATCAGTTATCGGGTGGGGTCGTTAGCTTACGAATAAAGGTTTAACTATTCCCGTTATCGGTGTTGGTAATAACCACCCGGCCCGCCACGGTCGTAATGGTGGCCGCCGTGGGGGAAAACGATGCAGCCGCTCAGGGTCAGGAGAGCGAGCAGGGGAATCAGCAGTGTGATTCGACGGTACATATCAACATCCTCATGGGGCAATAAAGCCAAATCTTTTGATCGGCTGTAACATGAGACCCCGTTTGTAGCGCCCCCTCCCCAGAGAACGGTTGAGGCTTGGCATGCATTTGGATACAAACCGGATACATTTTTCAGGTTCAGGAACTCGTAATGACTCAGTCGCAACGTTTGAAATACTCGATTCTGATCTCCCTCTTGGTGTTGGGGATCATGTTTGGCCTTTCGTATCTGCAAAACGCAGGCGTCATCAGCGAGAAGCTGTTTCAGTACATCGCCATCGGCGTGGCGGTGATTGTGGTGGTGATCAATGGCGTGATGCGCCGCAAGGTCAAACCCTGAACGACGCACCTTGAGCGGATCACTCGCGATGGAGCATGGCTGCAGCGTGCGGATGCAGGCTGTAGCTTTTGTCCGCATTGAACATGATCACGCCTTCGCTGCACAAGCGTTTCAACACTTCCCGCACACTGAGAAAGGACAGGGGAATGTCCAGGTCCAGCAAGTGGCTGTGCACGCCGCGCACGCCAAGGCTACGGTCGCTTTCAGCGGCAGTCAGCAAGGCGTCGATGACTTTTAGGCGGATCAGACTGGTTCGCAGACCAAAGCTTTTGAGCAGCAGCCTGATCCGCTCGTTGCCATTGCGCTCGCCCCGTTGACCGAAAACACCGGAGCCCATGGCAGAGCCATTTGGCGCATTGCTACCGTCCGTTGGCAGTTGCGAGTTGTACATGCAAAAACTCCTTATCCGAGCCGGCCAGGAAATGTGATGGGTGCTCTCAATCAATAGGACGTATGAGCAGGGCAAATAATGAAGCCTCAAATGTAGAAATTTTGTCGCCGTCACGTCAGCGGCCTGTGAGGTGTCCGTGAAAAGCGCCTTTCAGGGTCTAAATTTTTGTCATTTATTTCGTTTCCAGGGAAGGGCGCAGTGCGTGTATGACGCAGGGCGTTTGTCTTTTCGATCAGGAGCGAGCGTGATTATATCCAGGCAGTTAACCCGGTTGAGCCTTGCGGGCGTGTTGGTAGGCTTGAGTCTAGCGGCAAACGCACGCAGTCAGCCGCAGCAGGCGAGCGCCGACATTCGCCGGACCAGTTTCGGCGTGCCGCATATTCGTGCCGACAACGAGCGCGGGCTCGGCTATGGCATTGGTTACGCCTACGCTCAGGACAACCTATGCCTGCTGGCCAATGAGATCACCACCGTGAACGGTGAACGTTCACGCTATTTCGGCCCGGATCAGTTCACGCTCGAAGAACGCGAAAACCTGGTCAGCGATCTGTTTTTCAATTGGCTGAACACGCCACAGGCCGTGGAGGATTTCTGGCAGGCGCAAACCCCGGCAGTGCGCGATCTCATCGAAGGGTATGTGTCGGGCTATAACCGTTCGCTGACAGAGCGTCGAGCGCAGGGTTTGCCACAGCAGTGCCAGGGCGACTGGGTGCGCGAGATAACCGCCCAGGACCTGGTCAAGTTGACACGGCGTCTGCTGGTCGAAGGCGGAGTAGGGCAGTTTGCAGAAGCGCTGGCCGGCGCCACGCCACCCAAGGCCGTTACTCATGCGGCAGGCGACCCCGTGTCGTTCCAGGTGGCGGCCTCGCGCATGCAGCGTTTTGCCCTGGATCGCGGCAGCAATGCCGTGGCAATCGGCAGTGAGCGTTCTTTCAACGGCCGCGGAATGTTGCTGGCCAATCCGCATTTTCCTTGGGTCGGTGGGATGCGTTTCTATCAAATGCACCTGACTATTCCCGGAAAACTGGACGTCATGGGTGCGGCGCTGCCGGGGTTGCCGATGATCAACATCGGTTTCAACCAGCACTTGGCGTGGACCCACACCGTGGACTCATCCAAGCATTTCACCTTGTATCGCCTGCAGCTCGATCCCAAGGATTCGACCCGTTATCTGCTCGACGGCCAGTCATTGCCGATGAAGAAACAGACCCTGACCGTGAATGTGAAACAACCGGATGGCCAAACCAGACCGGTTTCTCATGTGGTCTACAGTTCGCAGTTCGGTCCGATCGTGCAATGGCCCGGAAAGCTCGACTGGGATAACCAGTTCGCTTACAGCTTGCGCGACGCCAATCTGGATAACGACCGGGTCTTGCAACAGTGGTATGCAATGAACCGAGCGGTCAGCCTCAAGGACTTGCAGGCCTCGGTGCACAAGATCCAGGGGATCCCGTGGGTCAACACCCTGGCGACGGATGATCAGGGGCAGACGCTGTACATGAATCTTTCGGTCGTGCCGAACGTCAGTGCCGACAAACTGGCCAGGTGCAGTGATCCGCGGGCCGGGTTGCAGATGATCATCCTCGACGGTTCCAACAGTGCTTGTGCGTGGGACATCGACCCGACAGCTGCACAAAAAGGCATTTTTGCGGCAGACAAGTTACCGCAGCTGCTGCGCAAGGATTTTGTGCAGCACTCCAACGATTCGGCCTGGATGGCTAACCCGGCGCAACCGCTCACCGGCTTTTCGCCCCTGATCAGCCAGGATGGCCAGCCATTGGGGCTGCGCTCGCGTTTTGCGCTGGATCGCCTGAGCGCGTTGAACAAGGCCGGCCCGATAGCAGCCACGGATCTGCAACACATGGTGATGGACGACCAGGTGTATCAGGTGGCACAAGTGATGCCGGACCTGCTGTTGTTCTGTGCGGCGGCACTGGGTACCGATGCGCCAGCGCTCGCGCCGCTGTGTGCCAGTCTCAAGACCTGGGATCGCCGTGCGAATCTGGACAGTGGTCTGGGGTTTGTGCATTTCCAGAATGTCATGGCGTCGCTACAGGAAACGCCTGATCTGTGGCGTGTGGCGTTCGATCCGAAAGACCCGCAACACACGCCGCATGGCCTGGCGATCGATCGCCCGGAAGTCGCAAAGGCGGTTCGCAAAGCGATGCAGGCATCGATAGCGAAGATCAACCAGATGGGGCTCAAGGCCGATAGCCGTTGGGGTGATATCCAGGTGGTCAGCAGCGGGGGCCAGCAGACGCCGATTCACGGTGGACCTGGCACTCTTGGTGTTTATAACGCTATTCAGAGCGTGCCGAGAACCGACGGTAAACTCGAGGTCGTCAGCGGCACCAGCTATTTGCAGGTGGTGACCTTCGATGACAAGGGACCGCAGGCCCAGGGGCTGCTGGCATTCTCGCTATCCAGTGACCCTGCCTCCAAGTACTCCAGAGATCAGACCGTGGCATTTTCCAGGAAGCAGTTGAGTGTGTTGCCGTTCAGCGAACAGCAGATCAGGTCAGATCCGCAGTACCAGGTTCAGACGATCCGCGAGCCGGATGAAAAGGCCAGGAAAGTCGCCGTACAGTAACGTTGATGGTGTTTGAACGAAGAATGAAGGGCGTACCTTGCAAAGGTCGCGGCCTTCATTTTTTTGGCGTTTGTTGCGGAATGGAGTTGAGGACCGGATTGCCATCTTTGTTGCGGGTCAGGTAGACCGGCAATACCTTGGGCAGGGACGCCACCAGCTTGTTGAGCTCTTTGATGTTGTAAATGCCGCCGATGCGAATCGAGCCAGTGCTGTGGTCGGCCACCATCACCGGTTTGCTCAAGTAGCGATTGATCAGTGGCAATGCGTCGGTCAGCGCCAGATCATCGAGCACCAGTTTTCCGCTGCGCCAGGCCAGTGAGTTGTCATGGTCGTACGTCTGACTGATCCGGGGAGTGAAGTCGCCGCGTCTATAGCTAGCCTGCATCGCTGGCTCGAGGCGCAAACCGTCCCCCGTAACGGCGTCATTACTGCTCACAAGCACCGAACCTTCTATCAGGTTCACGCGTACCTGATCTTCATACATCCAGACGTTGAATTTGGTTCCGGTGACCCGAATCCTGCCTTCGGCCGCTTTGACAATGAAGGGGTGCCGAGTGTCATGGCTGATGCTGAAGAAGGCTTCGCCTTTTTTCAACGTGACCCGACGCTGGTCTTTGTAATTGCTGAACGTCAGCTCACTGCCCAGGTTCAGTTCCACCTGACTGCCATCATTCAGGGTGACGTGGCGGACATTGTCGTTGGCTTCGAAATGTTGGTAGGAATTGGGTAGCCAGCCCAGATTCCAGCCACTATAGGCCGCCAGCGGCAACGCCATGGCGCAAACCGCGGCGGCGATACCCAAGCTGCGCCAAGGCGTAGCAGGTTTGGCGCGGACCCTCGGGATCACGGTTTCTGGACGTGGCAGGTCCCCCGCGACATCCCAGATCTGCAGCATGGCCTCGTACTCGAACGCGTGTAGCGGATGAGCGTCATGCCATTGCTCGAACGCCAGCTGCTCTTCAGCAGTGCAGTCGATGGCGTGCAGACGCATACACCAATGCGCAGCGGCATCGGTGACAGCGTCGTATTCGGCTTGCGAGAGAGCGTTGTCGGTCATTGACTCATCCTGATTTCCTGCATTCTAACCTTGTGAGGAAGTCTGCGAGAACAACCGTCATGGCAATTCCCCATCAAATGGGCGTTTATTTTTCTGATTCACGGGGTGCTGGTGTGCAGTTGGCGCCCCAGGTGAGTGATCAGCCAGGTCATGCTGTCGGCGTTAGCAAGTTGCACCGCCAGCCTGATCAGTGAGTCTTTTTTGAAGGCAGTGCGGGCACCGCTCAGGTTGTCCTCGCCGGTCAAGGTCAAGATGTGTTTCTTTATCCCGTCCGTATTTTCATCAGACGTATTACCCAGGTCCTCCCATTCACCGTCATCAGGGTTCTGGACTTTGAACAGTTGTGTATAAGGCGTCTTGATTGACAGTGCGCTGCCCTGAAGATCGCTTAAGGCAGTCTTGAGATCAGTGGCGACAGCACTGGCCGCTCCTATCAGGTCGACGAACGGTCTGCCGGAATCGAGATAAGAAATGTCTTCGGTGTTGCAAGCAATGTGCGAAACCTCGTGGATCAGGGTGGCCGCCCGGGCATGAGTGTTGATGGGGAAGGCGGTGTCGGACAGGTGTTCACGGTAGAAGTCTAAATGGGGAAAGAAGAATTTCTCTGTCAGGTAAATTTTCCGATTTAAGTCCTTTGGGAGGGTGAACCCGTAGGTGTTTTCCTGGTGATTGAGGAGCGTGCCGATCACAAAACGCTTGGTGTTCGGCTTTCTGAGTGAAGGGTCCAACAGGGCCGCAAAAATGTCGCCCAAGGCTTTTTCGAGCGTCTTCACATGTGCGTCCGAGACTGTCGGCACATCGATAAAATCCATGATGAGTTGGTGCACGGGCGTGACCGTGTCGTCAGAAGTCTTGAGCAGTTGCAGGTTTCGGAAGCTGTTCCATGCATAGGTGGTTGCCAGATCCAGCGCCTCGTCAATCTGACGAGCCTTTCGCGGAAAAAACTGACGGATCTTGGGCATTCCATGTGCTTCGATATTCATGCTTTCCCAAACCGTTATCGCGTTTTGCACCCGGTTGATAAGGCTGAAGCGGGGCGCCGGTGTTCCCCTGTCCAGAACCCATTGCTTCGATTCGTTCAGACGTAGATAAGGGCCATGGTTTTTTGTATCGCCGATACGCCAGCGAGTGCCGTGCTTTTCGACGGGATAGACTTTGCCTTCAACCGGCCCGTAATGTTTTTTTGACGACGGGTGAGCGTAGAGCCCAAGCGTGGGGTCGTGTGTCAGCGAACTCAGATCGACGTCAACACGCTCATGACGCTTCAACTGCGTGCGCTGGGGTGCGGTGACGTCGATGTCCTGCCATTTGAGTCGAGTGCCGGGCGTTTCTGGCGCGGGCGCGCGGGTCATCGCAGGCTCTTTCACGGGACCTGCCATCGATTGCCGCAACGAGGCCAGTTGTGCAATGCCGCTGATAAATTCCTTTATCGCCGCTCCCCATTTGTGCAGTTGAAGGTCCTCGGCGGACTGCTTGATGTCTTGGTAACTGCGCCACACCGTGATCGGATAGGCAAGCTTGCCCGTCAAGAACGTAAATGCCTCACGTAAATCTTCACCCAGCACATGCTTGATAGTGGCCCAATCAATCTGCTTGTTGTCATCGGCCTGACAACCGAGCAATCGGGTTAATAGCTCGACGTTGTCGTTGAACAAGTGTTTAAACAGATTCCCTTTGATCGGATTGGACGCCAGCGTCACCTCGGCGAGACGGTTACTGGAGGTCGCCATCCTCAGTTCAAGCAGTATTCGATCAGGCTGCGGGAGGTTCATGAGCGCCCAATCGAGTAGACCGCCGCGGGTCTTCAGTTCAGTCAGCAGTTGTGTTTCATTCTTGTATTCTTTTACCCCGTGCCGAGGACTGTGAGGCGCGAGAAGAACCTGTGGTGCTGCGTTATCGGCCGATGAGCCGATCAGATAGACACCGGGTACTTTAATCGTTTGCCCGCTCTTGATACCCAGGAGTTCAAGTGGGCGGATGATCCCGTGAGCACCGTCGACTGCCACGCGGGCGATAGCATCAGGCATGTCCATGACTTGACGTATCAGATCAAAGCCCGTTTCGCTCAGGCGTTCCTGCAGTTTTTCCGTATGAGCGTAGTGCATCAGTTGCCAGGGCAATTGCATGTAAAACCGCTTCCTGCGGTCCGCTGCATTCGCCTGGGTGTCAGCAAAGGCTTCGTTCAATGTTTTTTGTTGATGTTCACCCAGCTTCAAGTTTCGTATCAGGTCTCTGATGTAGCGTTGGTCCATGTCCTCGGGAATCTCGTTGGTATCAAGCGACACTATTTTGAAATGGGTTTTATCCAGATCCTTGAAATGGGCCAGTGCAAAGTCGGTCAGGGTTTGAGTGCTGGCCGAAGACCTCGAACGTCTGTCGATCTGTATCTGGACATTGTCCGGATCGATGTCAAAGGTGTCAGCCTTGAGTTGTTTTTCAAGCTCATGGTGCGCCGTGCGCGCCAGGGAGCGTATGCCGGTGAGGTAGTCCTGGTCGTCGGTGACGTTGTTGAGGTATTGCTGAAGCAACTCCCCATGCAGTATCTGGTCTTGAATGGACGCCTTGGCCAGCCATGTCGGCAGTTTTTGCTGGGTCGTCAGGGATTGGGCAATGTCCGTCGCACGGTCTAACCCCGTCATCGGTTGACGCAGTGCCACCAGCTTCAGAAGACTGACCAGGTTCGTCTCGGGAAGCTTTGTGGCCAGCGCACGGGTGACGCACACCTCGTCCAGTTGGACATAGGGTCTTTGCACGTGGTCGAGAAAATGCTCATCTATTCGCTGCAGTGGCACCAGAGCGTAAACCTGACCAGGCAACCGCTCGCTACGTCCAAGGTTCTCCAGAAGGGTGGTGCGAGCACCGTCGTCCTTGAGGCGCCGTCCCAGTTCCGTCAGCAACGGTACCAGTGCCTTGTAGGGTTCAAATCCAAACGCAGGCGTCCACAAAATCGCCTTGCCCGAATGCAACGGGTCCTGGCCTCCTCGTTCAGTCAGCACAAAACAACTGGCCAGTTTCAACGGGGCCGCCGCGTCGCCTGCCTTCAGCATCAAGGAAAATACGTCCGGCAAAAAACCGTTCAATGCAGCTCGCTGTAAGCGTGCCGGGGTATCGAGTACGGTTTTGATGATCGCCTGTTCAGTCGCACCCAGGGTGCGCATAACGGTGTGCAGCTTCAATTCACTGCGCAACGCCGTTGACAGAGTGTGAGTGAAACTCGATTGCAGGCTCCCGAGTGATGAATTGACGACACGCTGCACCTCGGCAATTGTGCGGGTTGCTGCAGGAATGACCGGGCGGTTTTCGAGGAGTTGGTCGAGCGCCACCTTAACGGAGGACAGCCGGGGCAGTTGCTCTTTGGCCGACTCGGCACGAACGGTCGCCGGTTGCGCGGTCCAGCGCTGGTCGGCGTGTGTGCTCCAGCGTCCTTCGGCATCGGCCGCCAGCAGTCGATCGTCGATCAGTCCCCGGACATCCAGTGCGTTGTCGAGTAAGGCATGGGGGTCCTGCGAGCCTTCGCTTCCACGGTAACGGCTCAGCGCATGGGACAGGTTCTCCCGTTGCTTGCCAAGGATGTCGTCCATCAACTGTTCAAACACTGGGCCGATGATCGGTTCACCGACAATGACACGCTCAGCGGGCTCTAATGAAAGAAGTAAGCCGCGTTCGTCCAAAGACATGAAGTTGAGTAGCGTGTCTTCATGCCCTTCGCTTTTCATCATTCTCAGGACGATGTCCCTGACCGCGGGCAGGTCGCTCGTTGCCTCGATGCCTCTGGACTGTGTGTACAGAAAGCCCAGGGTTTCGCGGCTGCCGATCATCAACGTCGAGGCCAGCTCCGCGCATTGCTTGAAGGGCGCGGTGAAACGCACTTTTTCGATGCGAAGAGGATCGACGGTTTCAGGTTCGAGGCTGACCTTCATCAGTCGCAGGTATTCCTGTGTCGTTAAAATGCCTTGCTGACGCTCGAGAAAAAGTTTCACGTGAAAGGTGTCGCGCAAACCCTCGGCAAAAAACTCCGAACGTGGCTGCCCGTTGATCATGGGGGTGTTCCAGAACGTCTTGAGCTGGCTCTGCAAGTGAGGGGTAAAGCTTTGCGCGATCTCTTTGACTGCGCTTTCCCAGGCCTGGTTATCGACGTTGCTGCTCACACGGTGTTCGGGATTGGAAAAAACTCTGGAATCGCCAGTCGGCCACTGGTTGGTCAGGTAGTAATGCAGCAGGGCATCGCTCAGTGAGTGCGAGGAAAGCATTTGCTGGTGATCTGCGCCGAAGGCTGAAGTCGTCGTGACAAAGCTCTTCAGTCGAGTAAGGCGTTGATCCAGTTTGGGGAACGGTTTGTACAACGCGTTGTTGAGTGTTTCGTCCAGCATCGATTGCAGCGTCGGCAGCTTGAGCAACTCGCCCATCATCGTTCTGATGTTCTGAGCCTGATTGCGTTCGAGGGTGAGCTCCTGGGTCTGGAACACCGCACCTGAGATGGCTTGCGTGGCAATGTCTGGCGTAGTGGCAGCGGATAAAGCGCTGCGTTGTTCGATGGAGAGAAAACGCAGCAGCTCACGGTTGCCGGTGGCCTGCGCCAACCATTCCCCGATTTTGCTTTTGAGGCTCTTCAAGTCCGCGAATTTGATCAGGCCTTTCCACGGTGTGTAGAGCGTGACTTCTCCATCGTTGGGCCGGCTCATGGCAAAAGCGCCAGCCAGGGGGATGCCAGGCGCATCAGGTACGCTTAAAAGCAACTGATCGACGTGCATGGGCGCGTTATTGTTATTGGCCGTACGGGCTGTTTGGGTCGGCAGATAAACAACCTTCAACCACTTCAGGTCATCAAGCGTGAAGGTCAGTGCCTTTTCGCGATCACCGGGCTGCCTGGCTTTGGAGGCGCGTTCTGCCTCGTCGAAAAAATACGGTAATGGACGAGTCATGGTTTTTTCTCGATGTGCTGCGATCGGGGAGCAATCGCAGGCCGTTAGGTTGAGAAAAAACAGTACGGACATTGGACGGGGCGGGTGCGGTACATATTGCTTGAGCTGAACAGGCTGTCGAGACTTGACAGGACGCTGGTAGAACAGCGCTTAATCGCCAACTGTTTAGGGTTGTCCTGCAACCTTGTTTCACCCTGTTGCCCGTACTCAATAATAAAACTGGAGCTTCAGATGACCGCAACGCCCGAAGTGGCCGTCAGTTCGAACACTCAAACGCTCGATTTCGACGCGCTCGTTCTTTTGCTTGAGCAGATTTTTCAGCGCCATGGCACCTCCGCCGATGTCGCCAGGACACTGGCCCTCAACTGCGCCGGCGCAGAACGCGATGGCGCCCATAGCCATGGTGTGTTCCGTATTCCCGGTTATGTGTCGACGCTCCAGAGCGGCTGGGTCAATGGTCAGGCCGTGCCGGTGGTCGAGGACGTGGCTTCGGGCTTTGTCCGGGTCGACGCCGGCAATGGTTTCGCCCAACCGGCCCTCGCGGCAGCACGCGCACTGTTGGTGGAAAAAGCCCGCAGTGCCGGCATAGCGGTGCTGGCGATTCGTAATTCTCACCATTTCGCCGCCTTGTGGCCGGATGTCGAGCCCTTCGCCTATGAAGGGCTGGTGGCGCTGAGCGTGGTCAATAGCATGACGTGCGTGGTGCCGCACGGTGCCGATCGCCCGCTGTTCGGAACCAACCCGATTGCTTTCGCCGCCCCTCGGGGCGACAGTGATCCGATTGTCTTTGACCTGGCGACCAGCGCCATTGCCCATGGCGATGTGCAGATCGCCGCGCGCAAGGGCGAGCGTTTGCCGCCAGGCATGGGGGTGGACAGCCTCGGCCAGCCGACCCAGGACCCGAAAGCGATTCTTGAGGGCGGCGCGTTGCTACCGTTTGGCGGACATAAAGGTTCGGCGCTGTCGATGATGGTCGAACTGTTGGCCGCGGCGTTGACTGGCGGCAATTTTTCCTTCGAGTTCGATTGGTCTAACCATCCCGGAGCCAAGACGCCGTGGACGGGTCAACTGTTGATCGTGATCGACCCGAGCAAGACGGCCGGGCAGAATTTTGCCGAGCGCAGCCAGGAACTGGTCCGGCAGATGCACGGGGTAGGGCTCAAGCGTTTGCCGGGTGATCGACGTCACCAACAGCGGGCCAAGGCCAACACCGAGGGTATCCCGCTCGACGCACAGACGTTGGCGAGTTTGCGGGAAATGGCCGGGCTCTGAGGTCTGCATAAAACCCGGGCATGAAAAAGGCGAGCTCAATGCTCGCCTTTTTGCCCTGTACTGATTAAAAACGGGACCGCTTAACGCCGACCCAACAACAACCCGACTACCAGGCCGAAACCGGCAGAGATCGCCACGGTCTGCCACGGATGACCGCCGATGTAGGTTTCAGTGGCTTCGACCGCAGGTTGGGTCCGGTCACGAACGCGGGTGACGGAGTCCCGAGCCTGCTGAAGTTTCTGGGCGATCTGCCCACGAAGTGTGTCCGCGTCCTCTCCGACGAGTGAAGCACTGCTTTTGAGCAGCTTTTCTGACTCGTCGATCAGGGCCTGAAGTTCGCTGAAGGCTTGATCCTTGATCTGGTCTTCGGCGACTTGTGCGGCGGTTTTTCGGGCCATTGAGGTACTCCTTGCAGATAAATGGACAGTGAACAGTGGAGTCTGACGTCAGCGAAAAAGTTGCAGTGGATTGGCGCCTTGACCCAACCCTGAGGAAAAATCCTGAGTCGGACATTTCTTCCCACAGTGTAAGATGTCGCCTATTTTACGCAGCAGGTAACCCCCATGAGCTTCAATCTGGCCGACAAACCCCTTGCCGAGCGCGCTGCGCTTGAAGATGAGAAATCCCGTCTGTTCGATCTCTGGCAAAGCAACCTGGGCAAGTCCAAGGGCGAAGCCGCGCGATTGTTCGGTGAACGCGCCAAGCGCAAAGGCAAATGGGCGGAGTGGGTCCGTGCCGAACTTGACGGCATGTCGCCCCCGGAATTCGCGAACATGGTGCGCAGCGAAGTCAATCGCCTGATGGCTGCCAAGTAGTGCTCGCAAAACTCGCGACAATCGCTTCCCGTACTTTCAGCACCACCGGATCGAGCTGCGCACTGGTACGCCAGCCCAGTTCGATCGGATAACGCGGCAACGCCAAAGGGCAGGGCAGCAGTGCCAGTCCGCTGAGCGCCGCAATGCTCCGAGCCGCGTGGGCCGGAATGGTCGCCACGGCGTGACTGCCCTTGAGCAAGTGCGGCAATGCCGCAAAATGTGTGGTCGAAGCGCATACCCGCCGAGTCAACCCCAGCACCTGACGGCTGAGCAAGCGCTCGGCAAACCCACCCGCGGTGATCGCCAGATCGATGCTGCGCTCCATCAACGCTCGCGCGACGATCTGACTGTGGGTCTGACGAAAGATCAGCCGCAGCTTCGGCGCGACGCGGGCGATTTCTTCGATCAGCCGGCGCCCATAAGCGATTTCGAAATCATCGGACATACCCACGGTCACCGAGCGGCCGTCGTAATGGTGGGCGGCCGGATCGACCATCGCCAGGCTCTGCCGGCATTTGTTCAGGGCATCGCTGACCACCGGTTTCAACTGGTTGGCCTTGAGTGTGGGCGCGAGTCCACGGCCGGTGCGCACGAACAACTGATCGCCATACACCTCGCGAAGCCTTCGCAATGCCGCGCTGACCGCCGATTGGGTCACGCCCAGACGCAACGCGGCCCGGCTGGCGCTGGACTCTTCATGCAGCGCTTCGAAGACTTTCAGCAGGTTGAGATCGACGGTGGCGATATTCATTCGGTTCATATCATTCAGCAGCAAACGGGGCTTTATTCATGATCCCGTGGCGCCTGAGAATGAGCAACACCTCATTGCTTTCGGAGTCACTGCGATGCCCAAGTCAATTGTTGCTGCACTGCAAATCGGCTCTTTGCCCGGCGGCACAGCCGAGACCCTGGAACAGATTCTTGCCTGGCAAAGCACGATTATCGAATCCGGCGCTGCGCTGGTGGTCATGCCGGAAGCGTTGCTCGGCGGTTACCCCAAAGGCGAATGCTTTGGTACTCAATTGGGTTATCGACTGCCGGAAGGGCGTGAAGCCTTTGCCCGGTATTTCGCCAATGCGATCGACGTGCCCGGCGCGGAAACCGAAGCGTTGGCCGGGCTGTCAGCGCGCACCGGCGCCAACCTGGTGATCGGCGTCATCGAACGCGCCGGCAGCACGTTGTACTGCACCGCGTTGTATTTCGATCCGCAGGCCGGGCTGGTCGCCAAGCACCGCAAACTGATGCCCACCGGTACGGAACGGTTGATCTGGGGTAAAGGTGATGGCTCGACGTTGCCGGTGATCGACAGTCAGGTCGGGCGGGTCGGCGCGGTGGTGTGTTGGGAAAACATGATGCCGCTGCTGCGCACCGCGATGTACGCCAAAGGCGTGGAGGTCTGGTGCGCGCCAACGGTGGATGAGCGGGATATGTGGCAGGTCAGCATGCGCCATATCGCTCATGAAGGACGCTGTTTTGTGGTCAGCGCCTGCCAGGTTCAGGGCTCACCGCACGCATTGGGCGTGGAGATCGCCAACTGGCCATCGGACCGGCCATTAATTGCCGGTGGCAGCGTGATCGTCGGACCGATGGGCGATATTCTGGCAGGACCGCTGCGTGACAGCGCCGGTTTGCTCACCGCAGAAATCGACACCGATGACTTAGTCCGCGCCCGATACGACTACGACGTGGTAGGGCATTACGCGCGCCCGGACGTATTTGAGTTGACGGTGGATGAGCGGGCCAAGCCTGGCGTGCGTTTCATCGCATGACCCTATGGGCGCGAGCAAGCTCGCGCCCACCTTGTTTTTCAGCGCTGCTTCACCAGGTGCCGGTCGTCGACGTTGGCAGGCTGAGTTTGCCACTGTCCACGAAACGCATCGTGCCGAACAAGCCGCCCGCGAGTTTGCCGCGCAGGACGTAGGGCAGGTTGTCGAGTGTTTGGGTTTTACTCAGGCCCAGCGTCTGACGCAGTACAGCGAACGCCGAAACGCTGACCGGCACCGTCAGCACTGTTTCGGAAAAACGTGCAATCGAACCCGATTGATCGCTGACGCCGGAGGCAAGTGGCTGGCCGTTGACTTCCAGGTCCAGGGCGACGCCGTTGTAACTGATGGTGGTCTCGTTAGGATTTTGCACGCGTATTTTCACGGCAAAGCGTACTTCCATGTCCTGGCTTTGCAACGGTTCGATGCCGACAACATTGATGTTCAGCGGGTCGCTATTGGGAAACAGGGCGCAGGCGCTCAGCGAGAGCAAAAGAAGGCAAAGAATAACGGCGTGGATACTGCGCATGAACGTGCTCTCTTAAAGAAAAGGCCGAACCGCCAGTGGCTCGGCCTCGAGCATTTTCTAGCGGTTCAAGGGTGCGACAGCGGCAGGCGAGACGGGTTCACCCTTGGTCAGGATATCCGGATTGTCCATGACTCGAAGGATCGAGGCTTGCGGGTCGAAATCGTCTTCTTCCAGTTCAATGAACTCTTCGGGCAGGAAGATATTTAGCACGATAGCGCACAACGCGCCGACGGTGATCGGCGATTCGAAAATGTTGTGCAGCGCCTTCGGCAACTCGCGCAGCACTTCTGGAACCGCCGCGACACCCAGGCCCATGCCGAGGGAAATCGATACCACCAGCATGTTACGCCGGTGCAGGCCTGCTTCGGCGAGGATCTTGATCCCGGCGACGGCGACGGTGCCGAACATCACCAGTTCAGCGCCACCGAGTACCGGTTTGGGCATCAGTTGCAGCACCGCGCCGATCATCGGGAACAACCCCAGCAGCACCAACAAACCGGCAATGAAGAACGCCACGTAGCGGCTGGCCACGCCGGTGAGCTGAATCACGCCGTTGTTCTGGGCGAAGGTCACCATCGGCATGCTGTTGAACACGGCGGCCATGGCGGAGTTCAGGCCGTCGGCGAGAAGGCCGGACCTGATTCGGCGGATGTAGATTGGGCCTTTGACGGGCTGCCGGGAAATCATCGAGTTGGCCGTCAAGTCACCGGCGGCTTCCAGCGGCGACACGAGGAAAATCACCGCCACTGGCACAAAGGCTACCCAATCGAAGTTAAAGCCGTACTTGAACGGCACCGGTACGCTCATCAGCGGTACGTCGGGCAGGCTGGCGAAGTTGACGTCACCCATCAGCCAGGCCACGACATAGCCGAGGGTCAGGCCGATGACGATTGCACCGAGGCGCAGGAATGGCACATCGACCCGGTTCAACACCACAATCGTTCCGAGCACCAATGCCGCCAGGGCCAGATGACTGGCCGCGCCGAGGTCCGCCGCACCGAAGCCGCCGGCGATGTCGGTCATGGCGACTTTGATCAGCGACAGGCCCATCAGCGTGATGATCGTGCCGGTCACCACTGGGGTGATCAGCATCCGCAATTTGCCGATGAACTGGCTCAACACCACTTCGATGAAGGCGGCGAAAAAGCACACACCGAAGATCGTCGACAGGATCTCATCGGTGCCGCCACCCCGGGCCTTGACCATGAAACCGGCACTGAGAATTACGCTGATGAATGAGAAGCTGGTGCCTTGCAGGCACAGCAGGCCGGAACCGATCGGGCCGAAACGTCGAGCCTGAACAAACGTGCCCAACCCCGAGACGAACAGCGCCATGCTGATCAGGTATGGCACTTCGCTTTGCAGACCGAGGGCGCCGCCCATAATCAGGGTCGGAGTGATGATACCGACGAAACTGGCGAGTACGTGTTGCAGGGCGGCGAAAACAGTGGCGGTCAGATGCGGGCGGTCGTCGAGGCCGTAAATCAGGTCGTTATTGCGCGCGGCAGGGGCTTTTTCAGAGGCGGTCATGGTGGTGTGCATGCCAGAAGGCGGGCCGGGTCAAAAAATGGAGGCGCAGGATGCCAGAAAGACTATTTTGTGGCGAGCGATGAGCCCGATACTTGCCCAATCCCTGTTGGAGTGTGGGTACTCAGGCGAACGCCGCCAACAAATCTACTTCAAAGGCTTTTTGCGCATCCCCCGGTATTTGGGCGCGATGGCGGGCCAAATGGAATGCCACGTCGAAACTCATATCGGCACCGCGCACGGTCCGCAGTAATCCCTTGTCTTCCCAGATACGGGCAAAGTGATTGGGTAGATAACCGACGTGCTTGCCGGAAAGAATGAAGGCGAGGGTGCCTTCGACTTGCTCCGAGCGCGCCGAACACATCGTCCCCTGGAAGGGCTCGTCGCTGCGCAGGAAACGGTAAGGGTGATCGACCCGATCGCAAGCCTGTAGCGCTTGATCGTCAGGCGCATCATTGCTGAACAACGGATGGCCGGCGGCGCAATACAAGTGCTGGGTTTCGGTAAACAGTTCGCGGTAGTCAAAAGCACTTTGCACTTGTGAGAAATAACCGATCGCCAGGTCCAGTCGTTGTTGCAGCAGCAACCGTTCCATTTCACCGGGCATGGCGCTGATCAACTCGATACGTACCGATTCGTCCCGTTCACGAAAGCGGCGGATGGCATCGGCCACCTGTTGCAACACGGATTGATCGAGCGCTTCGGACAGCCCCAGACGAACTTCGCCGATCAGGCGCCCGGCCACACCATTGGATTGATGGCGGAAGGCTTCGATGGACTCGAACAGGCTGCGAGTCGCAATCAGCAGTTGCTCGCCCTTGGGCGTGATCTTGAAACCACCCTTGCCGCGACTGCACAGGCGATAGCCGAGTCGGGTTTCCAGTTTGGCCATTTGCTGGCTGATGCTCGACTGGCTCAAGCCCAGCTCCCCCTGAGCCGCGCTGAAACCGCCGCACTCCACCACGTTGACGAACAGGCGTAGCAGTTGCAGATCAAGATCGTGGAGTTGGCCGAGCATAAAACATTACTCTGGGATAAAGTCAGGATAACTAACTTGGTATTTTACCAATGTATCCGACGACACATTCTGCATCCACTTTATCTGGTCAGGTGTTTCGTCATGACTCTCACGTTCAAGCGGTGTTTACCCGCGTTGCTCCTCGCGATGGCCACATCGGCTCAGGCTGAGGAAAAAGCCCTCAATCTCTACAGTTGGGCCGGTTACGTCGCGCCTGAAACGTTGCAGCGGTTCGAGCAGGAAACCGGAATTCACGTGCGTTACGACACGTTCGATTCCTCCGAGGTGCTCGAAACCAAACTGCTCACCGGTGGCAGCGGTTATGACGTGGTTGTGCCGTCGTCCAGTGTTCTGGCCCGTGGGCTGGCGGCAGGTGCATTGAAAGAGATTCCCCACGAAGGGCTCAAGGGTTATGCCAACCTCGACCCGGATTTGTTGGGGAAACTCGCCGCCGTCGACCCCGGCAACCGTTATGGCGTGCCTTACACCTGGGGCACTCTGGGCTTGGGGATGAATGTCGAAGCGGTGAAACAGCGCTTGCCAAATGTGCCGCTCAATAGCCTCGATTTGCTGTTTAAACCTGAGTACGCCAGCAAACTGAAAGATTGCGGCATCGCCATTCTCGATTCGCCCCAGGAAGTAATCGGCCTGGCGCTGCATTACCTGGGTAAAAATCCTTACAGCACCGACAAGGCTGATCTGTCAGCCGCCGAGGCGCTGTTACATCAGTTACAACCTAATGTGTTGTACGTCGCGACCGGTCGGCAGATCAGCGATCTGGCCAACGGGAGCGTGTGCCTGGCGTTGACCTACAACGGCGACGCCAGCTTGGCGGCCGATCAGGCGCGCAACGCCAATAAACCGTTCGAAGTGGCGTACCGGATTCCGAAAGAGGGCACGCTGGTCTGGCAGGACAACCTGGCGATCCCCAAGGACGCGCCTCATCCCGAAGCCGCACGCCAGTTCATTGAATTCATGTTGCGTCCGGAGTCCGTCGCGGCGCTGACCAACACCTTGTTCTTTGCCACCGCCAACCAGGCCGCCACGCTGCTGGTGGATGAGGCCGTGCGCACCGACCCGGACATTTACCCTCCCGCCGACGTGCGTGACCGGCTGTACGCCGACCGCAGCATGAGCCTCAAGGACATGCGTCAACGCACTCGCTTGTGGACCACATTCCGTAGCCGCCAATAATAAGGAACCTGAGATGGACGTCCCGATGCAAAACGATCAGGCCATGACCCGCGACAGCCTCTATGGCACCTCTGCCGAAAGTACCTACGCCGGTATCACCAGTTTCATGCGCCGACGCTACAGTCGCGACTTGCGCGGCGTCGACGTAGCGGTCAGCGGTGTCCCGTTCGACACCGCCACCAGCAACCGCCCCGGTGCGCGTTTCGGACCCCGAGGCATACGTGCCGCGTCCACCGGGATTGCCTGGGAACGCCATTGGCCGTGGGCCTTCGACCCGTTCGACCATCTGGCGGTCATCGACTACGGTGATTGCGACTTCGATTACGGTACACCGCAGTCGGTGCCGGAAAGCATCGAAGCCCATGCCGAACACATTCTCAACGCCGGTAGCGCGATGCTGACGTTCGGCGGGGATCACTTCATCACGTATCCACTGCTCAAAGCCCATGCGCGTAAACATGGTCCGTTATCGTTGATCCACTTCGACGCCCACAGCGACACCTGGCCGGACGAAGACGGCAAGCGTGTCGATCACGGCACCATGTTCTGGCACGCGGCCAAGGAAGGTTTGGTGGATCCGTCGCGATCGGTGCAGATCGGGTTGCGCACCACCAATGACGATCACCTGGGTTTTCAAGTGCTGGATGCGCGGCAAGTGCATCGACGGGGTGTTGATGCGATTGTCGAGGCCATACGGGCGCGGGTCGGTGATAACCCGGTGTACCTGACGTTCGACATTGACTGCCTTGATCCGGCCTTCGCTCCAGGGACCGGAACGCCGGTGTGCGGTGGCCTGAGCACGGTGCAGGCGCTGGAAATCCTGGGTGGCTTGCGCGGGATTAATCTGGTGGGAATGGACGTGGTGGAAGTGGCGCCGGCCTACGACAGTGCGGACATTACCTCACTGGCAGCGGCGACGTTGGCGATGGAAATGCTGTGCCTCTATGCAGCGAAGCATAAGGTCGACCGGTAACGCACACACAAAATGTAGGAGATTCTATGTTGCAGGGGAACCCTGCAGCCTTAAATCAGGTTGTATTCGCTCTGGTCTGTGGCCAGTGAGGAATTCGCCAGCCAGCGGCGACCATAACGTAGCGGCCGGGACCGAGGCTTCGGCCAGCAGATCGGCCCGCGCGATGCGCCACGATGTTGGTAATGTTCGCCGCCAAGGCGCTTTTCCTTGCGCGAGAGAAAGGCCGGCCACCGGCCTGATGGCTGCTCTCTCTAACCAGACCGCATGGCATACTGCCGCGCATGAATGTCGACTCCCCCCTATACGCCTGGCAGCACGCCATCGAACAGAAGGGCTTCGTCCAGGACGAAGCCCAGGAACATGCCGTGTGGGCGCTGCAAAAATGCTATGAGGCGCTGCATGAAGGGCGTACACCGATCACTGGCGTGTACCTCTGGGGCCCGGTCGGGCGCGGCAAAACCTGGTTGATGGACCAGTTTTACCAAAGTCTGAAGGTCCCGGCCCGCCGCCAACACTTTCACCACTTTATGGGCTGGGTGCATCAGCGTTCGTTTCAACTGACCGGCACCGCCGACCCGTTGAAGGCGCTGGCTCGCGAACTGAGCGAGCAAGTGCGAGTCCTGTGCTTTGACGAACTGTTCGTCAACGACATCGGCGACGCGATCATTCTCGGGCGTTTGTTTCAGGTGATGTTCGAGCAGGGCGTGGTGGTGGTCTGCACTTCCAATCAGCCACCGGATCAGCTGTATGCCGATGGCTTCAATCGCGACCGGTTCGTGCCCGCCATCGAAGCCATCAAGAAACATATGCAGGTGATTGCGGTGGACGGCGGCGAAGATCATCGCCTGCATCCAGGCAAAGGTTTGCAACGTTACTGGGTGGCGGCACCGGGGCAGCGCAGCGCTCTGGATGAAGTGTTCAAGGCATTGACCGTCGGCCAGTCGGTGTCCAGTGACCCGATCAAGGTCGGCTACCGCTCACTCAATGTCGTGCAGGTCAGTCAATCCGTACTCTGGACTCGTTACGCCGATCTCTGCGAACAGCCTTTTGCCGCCATGGATTTCATCGCCCTGTGCGACACCTTCAGCGCTATTCTGTTGAGTGACGTGCCCAACCTCAGCGCACAAAAGCGCGAAGGGCGCATCGCCCGAGGCACTGAAGACGGCGTCGAGCAGGTGGCGGCGGGCGATCGCGAGTTGCCACAATTGTCGGTGCATGACGACGGTGTTCGGCGTTTCATCGCCCTGGTGGACGAGTGTTACGACCGCAAGGTGCCGCTGTGCCTCGAAGCGCAGGTGCCCATGGAATCGTTGTACACCGAGGGTTATCTGGCGTTTCCGTTCCGCCGTACCCTCAGCCGTTTGCAGGAAATGCAGCTGCAACGTTTCGCCGACGCTTGAATAAGGAACCGCGAACATGAATCAGCCTTTGTCGCACCATTTGCTGACCATGGCCTATCAAAACGCCTGGGCCAATCATCGACTCGCCAAGGCCTGGAGCCAATTGAGCTCGGCCGATCTGGCGGCACCGCGGGTCAGCTTCTTTCCAAGTCTGTGCGCCACCCTCAATCACATCCTGACCTGTGACTGGTTTTACCTGGATGCGCTGGAGCGGGAGTTGCGTGGCGATGACCCGCATCCCGAATGCTCTGTGTTTTTCAATCAGGACGAGCCGTGTACGCACGCAGTAGACCTCAAACGCGAACAAGCGCTGGTGGACCTTCGACTGATCGCCTATTGCGAGCAAATGCGCGATGCAGACCTCGGCAAAGTCGTGACCATCGCCCGGGACACGCCGCAACATGACAGCCGCTTGCGCCTGCTGTCCCACCTGTTCGCGCACCAGATTCATCATCGCGGGCAGGTTCACGCCATGCTCAGCGCCACTTCGGTCAAACCACCGCCACTGGACGAGTTTTTCTGTGCCGGTGAGTCAAGCTTGAGGGCTGAGGATTATGCCGAACTGGGGTGGACCGAGGCGCTGATCTGGGGCGCTTGAGCGAAAAATTACAGCAGGATCGGGTTGTCGACACGCCTATGCCCGCGATATTGTCAGTCGGCCTTTCAGTGCCAGTTGCGCTGGGGCAACTTAATGTGTGAACGAGGGTGGAAATGGAATCCGCAGAAATTCTTGTACTTCAGGCCAGCTATACCAATCCGCTGCATGCCGAGGCTATTGGACGGGTGCTGAATGCTTACGCCGAAGACCCGATGGGTGGCGGCCACTCGTTGCCCGCTGACTTGTTGGAGCAACTGCCGGCGGAACTGGCCAAGCGTCCCCACGCGTTCAGCGTTCTGGCCTTTGTCGGTGGCGAGCCGGCCGGGTTGGTCAATTGCTTTGAGGGTTTCTCGACCTTCGCCTGTCGGCCGTTGGTCAATGTCCACGATGTGTCGGTGGTGCCGAAGTTTCGCGGCTTGGGGTTGAGTCAGAAGATGCTGCAAAAGGTCGAGGACATTGCCCGCCAGCGCGGCTGCTGCAAAATCACGCTGGAGGTGCTGGAAGGTAATGCAGTCGCCCAGGCGTCCTATGGCAAGTTCGGTTTTGCCGCAGGTATGTTCGACCCGGCGCACGGTCGGATGTTGTTTTGGACCAAGGCGCTTTAAGGTATTGCGAGCAAAGAAAAAGGGCGTCCGTCTGGACGCCCTTTGTCGTTACCGTTTGTAGTGCTCTGTCACTTGCGCGGTTTGATCATCCGCAACCTTGATTTCAGCGGTGCTGGCGTTACTTTGATTCACCTCTTGGCTCAACCGCAGGTTCTCAAAGTAATACCGCATGCGTTCAGCGCCACCTTCGGCAAATGCCGCTGTTGAACTGAACATCATCAGGCCGGCGAGGATTATGGTTGTACATTTCATGGTGTGCCCCATTACGAGTTGTCGGGTCCTTTCATCCATGAAGCAATGTCGAAGGGACATTATCCGCCGATTCCGTTAAATGGGAATTACCTGAGCCTAGAGCTTCCAGTCCAGACTCAGGGTCACCGTGCGTGGGTCACCCCAAAACACCCCGTTATAGAACCCGACGTTGTCGTAATACTTCTTGTCGAACAGGTTATCGACGTTCAGCGAAGCGGACAGGTGCTTGTCGAACTCATAACGCGACATCAGTTTGACCACGGTGTAGGCCTCCTGTCGGATCTTCGCGCTTTCGGTGATCAGCTCACCATCGACGTTGCGCCCAATCGGGCGTTTGGAGTTGCCAAAGACGTCGCTCTGCCAATTCACGGCGCCACCGACGGTCAGTGCCTGCCAGTCGCCGGGCAGGCGATAGGCCGTGGAGAGCCGGAACATATTCAGCGGCTGGTGGGTATTGGCGCGTTTCTTCTCGCCGTTGGCCGAGTGGGTGTAGGTGTAACCGGCCGTCATGTTCCAGCCGGCCATGACTTCGCCAGAGACCTCGGCTTCGAAACCCTGAACCTTGTTGCCTTTGCCGCCTGACTTGAAGAACGTCTCACCGGTCGCCGGGTCCGGTGGCACCGAATCGTCGCGTTCGGCTACGTTGTCCTGTTTGCTCCAGAACAGCGCGGTGGCGAGGTTCAGGCGTTCTTCAAGCAGGCTGCCCTTAAGCCCCAGTTCATAGTTGCTGCCCACCACGGGCTCGAGGTATTTGCGATTGCTGTCGCGATTGGACTGCGGATTGAAAATGTCGGTATAGCTGACGTACACGGTGTATTCGGGCGTGAGGTCGTAAAGCAGGCCGGCGTAAGGCGTCCAGATGTCGTTGTGTTGCTGGCGGGTAGCATCG
The DNA here is from genome assembly GCF_054330215.1 of Pseudomonas sp. Ma2-10. Taxonomy (NCBI): domain Bacteria; kingdom Pseudomonadati; phylum Pseudomonadota; class Gammaproteobacteria; order Pseudomonadales; family Pseudomonadaceae; genus Pseudomonas; species Pseudomonas sp. Ma2-10. The sequence continues at coordinate 146,766 of NZ_JBTEYL010000007.1, forward strand.
ACGCTGCTTAGTTGCAGGTTGTCGTCGTAGCTGTTGGTCGTGCTCGACGCTTCCCAACCGCCATAACGACTGCCGAGCACCGCGTGCAGGTCATCCGTCAAACTTAAGCGAGTGGCCAGATAGCCTGCCTTCTGGCGGGTACTGTCTTTTGAACCTGAAAGGTGGGTGACGGTGTCGGGATACTTGGCGATGCCGCCCATGTACTTCCAGTCGGGAATGTTCAAGGAACCCGACGGCCGCGCGCCCTCAATCAGGTAGGGGCTTTCTTCGATGCGTTCGGCTTCACCATACCCGAACATCAATTCGTGTTCCCGACCGAACAGCGAGTAGGGACCCGCCACGTTAAAGTCGTACGCGTTCATTTTCTGCGTCCCGAGCATGTGCCCCAGGTAGGCGCTCATGCCACTGCGGTCCTCATTCGGGAAGCCGCCACCGCCGTAATACAGCTTGCCGTCTGTATCGCTTTCGCGGTGGGTGTAGGCCGCTTTGAAGTGCCAGCCGGCGCCCAGTTGTTGGTCCAGAGTGGCGAACGCTGTCTTGTCCTTAAGCGGCCAGGAACTCCAGGACGTGGCCATGTTGGTGGAACGTCCCAGGTTCGCTTTGCCTGCCTCAGAGTTCCAATAGGGCGTGGTGCCATAAGAGGAGCCCTGCACGTGTTTGTTCTGATAGTCATAACCCACGGCCAACACGGTGTCATCGGTCAAATCGGCCTCAAGAATCCCGTAGCCGACTTCCCGTTGTTGCTGATATTTGTCCCGAAACGAATGGCTGTCGCGATAGGCCAGCACGCTGCGTCCGCGCAGACGTCCGTCGAAAGCCAGCGGGCCTGCGACATCCAGATAACTGTAGTAGTCGTCATAACTGCCACCGCTGGCACCTGTTTGGACTTCCCACTGCGACGTCGGCCGTTTGCGCACCATGTTGATGGTGGCCGAAGGGTCGCCCGCGCCCGTGGTCAGGCCGGTCGCGCCACGAACCACTTCAATGCGGTCGTAGATGATGGTGTCCGAGTCGGACTTCATGTAGCTGAAGGTGTTCAGCATGCCATCGACCTGGAAATTTCTGATCGTGTAACCCCGGGACGAATAACTGACCCGGTCCGAATCGTTGTGCTGAACGACCACGCCGGTGGTCTGGCTCATGGCTTCGGACAGCGTACCGAGTTTGAAATCGTCCATTTGCTGGCGCGTGACCACGGATACCGATTGCGGCGTTTCCTTGATCGACAGGTTCAGGCGAGTGGCCGTGTTCATGGCGCCCGTGGTGTACGACTGGGTGTTTTCGGTGGTGCTGCCCAAACCTTGGGCGGTCACATTGGTGGTGCCCAGTTCGAGGGTGCGGCGGGAGTCTTGATCAGGGCCGGTTTCAGCCAGCAAGTCGGGGCACAAGGCGGCACTGCACAGGCCCAGGGTAAAGGTCATGGAACGGGTGATAGGCGCGAACATCGCAGCCGACTCCTTGTCTTCGAGGGAAAATTTCCGTTTGTTCAAAGACGAAGAAGGAAGGAGGGATTTAGTGACTAACGAGAATAATTGTTATTTGTAAATATTTCGAACAGTGCAATTGCGGCATTGGCACAGTCAAAAAGGGGCCGGAACCGGCCCCTGAAAGGATTACTTCTGAACGACTTTCGGGGCGTTTGGCAGGGCCTTGGGTTTAATCAGACTGAAGTCGATCAATGCCTTTTGCTGGCGCTCATAAGGATTGCCGATCATTAATGGCCGTGGCTTGAAACTGTCGCTGACCAGGCTCTTGCTGCGATCCAGTTCATCGAAACTCAGACCCGCCAGATCAGCCCAGGTGTGGATCAGATGCGAACTGCTGTAAGGCCGCCCCAGATCACCGGCAATGTTCCAGTCATGGTTTTCGCGCCATTTCGGCGAGGCCCACGCCATGAACGGAATGGTGTACATCGGCGCCGTCGGTTTGTTTTCGTTGCGCCCAAGGGTGCTGTGGCCAGGAGAATCGAAAACGTCTTCACCGTGGTCGGAGAGGTACAGCAGGAACCCGTTCGGATCAGACTTGGCGTAATCCTTGATCAGGCTCGAGACCACGAAGTCGTTGTATAGCACCGCATTGTCATAGCTGTTGTAAGTCGACACTTGATCGTCGCGCACACCGTCCGGAACGCCTTTGCGGTCCTGGAACTTATCGAAGGACGACGGATAACGGTATTGATAACTCATGTGCGTGCCAAGCAAATGCACGACGATCAGCTTGCGCGGTGCAGCGTCGGCCAAGGCCTGGTTGAACGGCTCGATCACGTCGCCATCGTACTGGGCAGCATTCTGGTTGCGGTTGTTGTTCAGGTACGCCTGCTCGTCGGCCTGCTCGGAGAAGGTCGTCAGCATGGTGTTGCGCTTGGTCATGGTCTGCTGATTGGTGATCCAGAAGGTCTTGTAGCCTGCCTGTTTCATCATGCTGACCAGCGACGGGGTCGACAGATACAGGTCCGGGTTTTCTTCGTCGGCGAAGGTCAGAACCTGCTGCAACGCCTCGATGGTGTAAGGGCGCGGGGTGATGACGTTATCGAAGACCGCCAGTTGATCCTTGAGCTTGTCCAGCTCCGGGGTGGTTTCCCGAGGATAGCCGTAGAGGCTCATGCGCTGACGGTTGGTGGACTCGCCGATCACCAGCACGAGGGTCGCCGGCTGATTGGCCGTCGAATCGCTGAAATTGTGCAGGGGAGGGATCTTGCTGGCGTTATCGAGCATGGCTTGCATGCCGGCCAGGGTATCGAGGTAGCGGTGATAGGCCACGGCCATCTGCCAAGGCACTGCGGGCTCGATGCGGTTTTCGAACTTCTCGAAACCGCCGGCAAGACTGCCGGTACGCGCGGTTTGCTTGATCAGCGGGTAACCGACGACGGCGACCACAATCGCCGTTGCCGCCACCAGCGCCCGACCGCGAGGCATATACACCGGGCGCAAGCGAGTCCAGAGGAAGTAAGCGAAAGCGGTGTGAGCGAGGAACGCCGCCACCATCCACCAGGCAAAATACTGTGTCATGTACTCGCCGGCTTCAGAGATGTTCGACTCGAACATAATGAAGATGACGCTTTGGGAAAACTCCTGCTGATAGATGAAGAAGTAACCCAGACTGGCCATTGAGCAGGCCCACAGCACCACACCGATCAGTGCCGCCATGACACGTGTTTGTTTGGGGAACAGCAGCATCGGCGCAAGCCAGATGGCGCTCATCACAAAGGCCTGGCGGAACCCGGTAAACCCGGAGGTGCCCGTCAGTTGGATCAGCAGTTGGGTAATGCCGGAAAAATACCAGAAGAACAGGAACAGCCAGAGAAATCCTGTCCAGTCAAAACCTTTCGCAGACGTATTGCTGCGTTTAAACAAAGCCATTCAGCGCTCCAGCCAGTAGTCACTTCCATCGTCGGGACATCAATGTTACCGACGAGCGGGCACCGCACGGATACCGAGCGGCCATAATGAGCCGGAGTATCAACAAGCGGATGTGAAAACTTCGTGAGTTGTGGGGTTTGTCAAAGGGGGGGAATGGCAGGTCGGAAACAGCAGTGGGCGGCTTCCGAATCAAGCGAGGGGATCAGGCGTGAGGCGCACGGTGCGTGACGGGCAAAGGCTGTGCCTGATTGCTTTGTGTCAACGAGCGCAGTTGCGCGAGCTCCTGCTTCAGCTGGTCGCGCTCGTCTTTCAACTGGCGTAATTCATCGCGACGGATCGTGACGTAAAGGGTTTGTGCTGGCCGTGCTGCATGTAATGTGCCCATTGCTCACCTCGCAAATGGCTGTCTCAACTGTAAACCAGCCCCAAAATTGGATGCTGACTTACTATCGGTGCTGATTTTGATTTCTTTTGCTCCGGAAGGGAACTTTTTTATTTTTCATGGTCGTTGTGTCTTCGGCGCGATTACCGACGTTATCAATCTGGATCGGGCACAATGCCCGGAAACTATGTGCCCCGACGCTGGACTAAGTCGAATGAGTCGCGTTGGGCTATAACCTTTGACACACATTATTCGTAGTAGGGAGCATCAGCACATGCAACTCGGGATTATTGGACTGGGCCGCATGGGCGGCAATATTGCGCGGCGCCTGATGCTCAACGGGCATACCACCGTTGTTTACGACCGCAATACCGCCTTTGTCGACACCCTGGCCGCAGAAGGCGCTTCTGGGGTCATCGACCTGCCGGCGCTGGTCGCGGGCCTGGCCAAGCCCCGTGCGGTGTGGGTCATGCTGCCGGCCGGCGCACCGACCGAAGACACCATCGACACCTTGAGCACCTTGCTCGAAGCTGGCGATACCATCATCGACGGCGGCAACACCTTTTATAAGGACGACATCCGTCGGGCGAAAACGCTCTCGGAAAAAGGCCTGCACTATGTCGACGTTGGCACCTCCGGCGGCGTCTGGGGCCTGGAGCGGGGCTACTGCATGATGATCGGTGGCGAAGTCGAGGTGGTTAATCGCCTTGATCCGCTGTTCGAGAGCCTTGCACCGGGCCTGGGCGACATCCCTCGCACCAAGGATCGCAAGTCCGAAGACGATCGTGCCGAGCACGGTTACATCCACGCAGGCCCGGCCGGTTCGGGCCATTTCGTGAAAATGATCCACAACGGCATCGAATACGGAATGATGCAGGCCTTCGCCGAAGGCTTCGACATCCTCAAGACCAAGGCCAGCGCCAACCTGCCGGAAGATCAGCGTTTCGACCTGAACGTAGGCGACATCGCCGAAGTCTGGCGCCGTGGCAGCGTCGTGTCGTCCTGGTTGCTCGACCTGACCGCCGACGCGTTGGCCAGCGACCCGAAACTCGACGGTTACGCAGGTGAAGTGGCTGACAGTGGCGAAGGTCGCTGGACCATCGAAGCCGCCATGGAGCAATCTGTGCCTGTACCGGTGCTGTCGAATTCGCTGTTCTCCCGCTACCGTTCGCGCGGGCAAGGCACCTTTGGCGACAAGATTCTCTCAGCCCAGCGCTTCGGCTTCGGCGGCCATGTGGAGACTGCAAAAAAATGACTCGCTTGATCCGCAATAAATCCAAGGCAGAACCTGCACCACCGACCACGCTGTTTTTGTTCGGTGCCCACGGTGATCTGGTCAAGCGTTTGCTGATGCCGGCGCTGTACAACCTGAGTCGCGATGGTCTGCTCGGCGACGGACTGCGGATCATCGGCGTTGACCACAATGCCATTACCGACGACGCCTTTGCCCGCAAGCTTGAAGATTTCATTCGAGCCGAAGTGGCGAGCAAGGTGGGCAAGGGCGATCAAGCCCTTGATCCGGAACTGTGGGCCAAACTGGCCAAAGGCATCAGCTACGTCCAGGGCGACTTCCTGGACGACAGCACTTATCAAGCGCTGGCGGCGAAAATTGCCGCCAGCGGCACTGGCAACGCAGTGTTCTACCTGGCTACCGCGCCACGTTTCTTCAGTGAGGTGGTGCGTCGTCTCGGCGCCGCCGGCCTGCTGCAAGAGGCGCCGCAAGCGTTCAGAAGGGTGGTGATCGAAAAACCCTTCGGTTCCGACCTGCAAACCGCCGAAGCGTTGAACGCTTGTCTGCTCAAGGTGATGACGGAAAACCAGATCTACCGGATCGATCACTATCTGGGCAAGGAAACTGTGCAGAACATTTTGATCAGCCGGTTTTCCAACAGCCTGTTTGAAGCGTTCTGGAACAATCACTACATCGACCACGTACAAATCACCGCCGCCGAAACCGTCGGCGTGGAAACCCGTGGCAGTTTTTATGAACACACTGGCACCTTGCGGGACATGGTGCCCAATCACCTGTTCCAGTTGCTGGCGATGGTCGCGATGGAGCCGCCGGCCGCCTTTGGCGCCGATGCGGTACGCGGCGAGAAAGCCAAGGTGGTGGGTGCGATTCGTCCCTGGACAGTCGAGGAGGCGCTGGCCAACTCGGTGCGCGGTCAATACGCGTCCGGCGAAATCGACGGCAAGCCGTTGCCGGGGTATCGCCAGGAAAGCAACGTGGCGCCCGACAGCAAAACCGAAACCTACGTCGCGCTGAAAGTCATGATCGACAACTGGCGCTGGGTCGGCGTGCCGTTTTACCTGCGTACAGGCAAGCGCATGAGCGTGCGCGACACCGAGATTGTCATCTGCTTCAAACCGGCGCCGTATGCGCAGTTCCGCGATACCGAGGTCGAGGAGTTGCAGCCGACGTATCTGCGAATCCAGATTCAACCCAACGAAGGCATGTGGTTCGACCTGCTGGCCAAACGGCCCGGCCCGGCCTTGACAATGGCCAATATCGAACTGGGCTTTGCCTACAAGGATTTCTTTGAAATGCAGCCGTCCACCGGCTATGAAACCCTGATCTACGATTGCCTGACCGGCGATCAGACGCTGTTCCAGCGCGCCGACAACATCGAGAACGGCTGGCGCGCCGTGCAGCCTTTCCTGGATGCCTGGCAGCAGGACGCGAGCGTGCAGAACTATGCCGCTGGCGAAGACGGCCCGCAGGCCGCAGAAGACCTCCTGACCCGCGACGGTCGCGTCTGGCATAGCCTGGGATGAGCGACTTACCGCCGCCTCCCATCCGTTTTTTACTCAGTGATATGGACGGCACCTTGTTGCTGCCCGATCACAGCCTCAGCCAATGCACCATTGAGGCGGTCCGCTCCTTGCGTGAGGCGGGTGTGCTGTTCAGCCTGGCCACCGGTCGTCCACCCAAAGCCATGTTGCAGCAGATTGAAGCCTTGGGCGTCGACCTGCCGACGGCCGCCTTCAATGGCGGCACTATCGTCAACCCGGACGGCAGTTTACTGGTCGCGCATTACTTGCCGGCAACGGCGGCGCTGACCACGTTGACGTTGTTTGCCGGGCAACCGGACATCGAGGTTTGGGTGTTCAGCGGTGGCGACTGGTTAGTGAAGGACCCGACCGGTCCCATGGTTCCACGGGAGCAGCATGGCCTGGGGTATCCACCAGTGGTGGTCGAGGGTTTCGAGCCGTACCTGGAGCGCATCGACAAGATTGTTGCCGCCAGCAACAACACCGGGCTTTTGATTGAACTGGAGGCGCAGTTGTTGCTCAAGGTCGAGGGTCAGGCGCAGGTGTCGCGTTCACAACCGGTGTACCTGGACGTGACCGCGATGCAAGCCAACAAAGGTGAGGCACTGGCGACACTGGCCAAATTTCTCGGTGTGCCGCTGGAGCAGACCGCGGCGCTGGGCGATGGCGGCAACGACCCGGCGATGTTTCACCGCGCAGGCTTGTCGATCGCCATGGGGCAGTCGGAAGAGGCGGTGAAGCGCCAAGCGGACGTGGTGACGGGCGCCAATACCGAGGACGGTGCGGCCCAGGCAATCGAACGCTATATCCTCCCTCGATAACCACACCGCGCCCATGTGGGGGCAAACGCGCTCCCCTATTGCGTTCCGGGTTTACAGCAAGAAACTCACTGCATACCAACCAAGAACACCCATCACCGCGGTGTACGGCAACGCCATCCACACCATCCGTCCGTACGACAGTCGAATCAGCGGTGCAATCGCCGAGGTCAGCAGGAACAGAAACGCAGCCTGACCATTGGGCGTAGCGACGCTCGGCAGGTTGGTGCCGGTGTTGATCGCAATCGCCAGTGTCTCGAAATGCTCACGGTTCATTTGACCGGAGATGAAGGCCTGTTTGACTTCGGTGATGTAAATGGTCGCGACGAACACGTTATCGCTGATGGCCGACAGCACGCCGTTGGCAATAAACAGCATGCCCGGTTGTTGATCTGCTGGCAGCGCCAACACCCACTGGATCAAAGGCGTGAACAGTTGCTGGTCGTGAATCACCGTCACCACCGCGAAAAACACCACGAGCAGGGCTGTGAACGGCATGGCTTCCTTGAACGCGTTGCCGATACGGTGCTCGTCGGTGATGCCCGTGAAGGCGGTGATCAGCACGATCACCATCAAGCCGATCAGGCCGACCTCAGCAATATGGAACGCCAACCCCACAATCAGAATCAGCGCTGCCAATCCCTGCACGACCAGCGCTGCACGTTGGCGCGCGGTGCGTTCGACACTGTCTTGTGCAGCGTAATTGGCCAGAATCGCACGCACATTGTCCGGCAACGGGGTGCCGTAACCGAACCAGCGAAGTTTCTCCAGCAGGACGCAGGTCACCTGGCCTGCCACCAGGACCGGCAATGAAACCGGGGCGACTTCCAGAAAGAACTCAGAGAAGTGCCAGCCCATCTCCTCGCCGATCAGCAGGTTCTGCGGCTCACCGACCAATGTGCAAACACCACCCAGTGCGGTACCCACGGCGCCGTGCATCAGCAGGCTGCGAAGAAAGGCGCGGAATTGTTCGAGGTCGGTGTGATGGAGTGTGGACAAGTGCTGGTCATCGCCAAACCCGCTGTCCTGACGCGGATCGTTGCCGGAGACGACGCGGTGATATACCGCGTAAAAGCCCACGGCTGCACTGATGATCACGGCGGTCACGGTCAAGGCATCAAGAAACGCCGACAGAATCGCCGACAGAAAGCAGAACATCAACGCCAGCGCGGCCTTGGAGCGAATCCCGAGCAGCAGCCGTGAGAACAGAAACAGCAGCAGGTCTTTCATGAAGTAGATGCCGGCCACCATGAACATCAGCAGCAGGATCACCGGAAAGTTGTGCACCAGTTCGTCGTAGAGTGCCTGGGGCGTGGTCAGCTTCAGCAGCAGTGCTTCGATCAACAGCAGGCCACCGGGCATTAACGGATAACACTTGAGCGCCATGGCCAGGGTGAAGATGAACTCCAGCACCAGCAGCCAGGAAGCCACCACCGGGCCTACGGTCCACAGCGCCAATACGTTGAGAATCAGGAAGCCGACAATGCTTGCCTTGTACCAGCGAGGTGAATGCCCGAGAAAATTGTGCGCGAACGCCTGAGCCATTGAACCGGGCATCGGCTACTCCTTGTATTAAGAAGCGCGCAAATTGCCGCAAACGGCAGGGAAGATCAAGTGAAGGAAAACGGTGCCGGCCTACCCCAGATAGCGTACGACGATCGCTCGATAGTTGCCGTCCAGTGAATAGCCTCCGACGACAATGTTTCCATCAGTCTGCAGGACCACTGAAGTTGCGTTATCCAGGTTGCGGCTCAGGCGGGTGCGAACCCAGCCGGCGTCATTGCCGAAGCTACGATCGAGTTGCCCATCGGGTAGATGCCGCGCCAGAATGAAGTCCGCCTCACCGCTGCCGATCGTGGCCCCGACCGTCACCACGCGGCCGTCCGGCAGTGCTTTTGCGTCGGTCCACTGGCAGCCACTGTGGCCGATTTCCAGCAGTTGGGCCTGGCCTCCATTGCAATGAATGTCCGGGCGGCCGTTGCTGTGTACTTTCAGTGCCAGGCAATGCATCGGGTCGCGGCTGCTGCCAAAGCACTGTACATCGCCATTTTCCTGTTGGACGATCTGGCTGATCTGAGTGCTACACCCATGTGCCTTGAAGGTCATGAAACCATCCACGGCGAAACAATCGTCGAGCCTGCCGTCGGTTTTATAGCGGGCCAGCAGACCCTCTTCAGGGAAGTTGATTGACCCGCCCACCAGGATCCGCCCGTCTTGTTGCACCATCAGGCTGCTGAGCCAGGTGTTCATCAACAAGTGCCTGACAATCACGAAGCCACGCCCGTTGAAGGTGTCGTCCAGCGAGCCGTCGGTGTTGAGTCGTATCAGCATGCCGACATGATCGGACAGTCCGAAGTGATGATTGGCCAGCAGCAGGATTCGACCATCCTCCTGCACGCAGAAATCACAAGCTTCTGCACCCGATACGCCGGGGGGGAGCCAGGTATCACGCACGCCTTGGGAAAGACCGCCTGGCAGACGCACGACGCAGCGGCCATTGTCGCCAAAACATTGCACCGGCCGGCCATGCTGATCAAACAGGGCGAGGGCAGGCAGTGTCCGGTGAGCATTTTCGTAGTGCAGGCCGGCTATCAGAATGTTCCCGTCAGGCCGTATGTGGACTTTGCCGGCCATGGCCTCGAAGCCGTGTTCGAATTGCCCGATGACGCTGCCTTGATTGCCGAACGCCAAATCTGCCGAGCCGTCCTCGAGCAAGCGTGCCACGCCGAAGCGGCTACCGCCGGGCGTTCCTACCTTAGCCGCGACTAACAACCTGCCACGTGAATCAATCGCGACCCCGTTGGCCATGCTTGAGAGGCTACTTGCGAAATACACCTGGGTTTTGCCAGACGAGGCAAAGGTTGTATCAAGTTTTCCGGCGTTGTTCAGGGTTGCGGGTAATGCAAATGCGGTCTGGATTGACATGCACGCAACTCCTTGCGAGTCGTCCTGAACCGGGAGTTTGGGGGGCGACTGTATAAGGAAACATTCAATCCCTGAGCGCCTGGATGCACAACTGTCATAACTAACAAACGGAGGGTCGCTGTGTGCCAGAACAGTGTCTTTTCGACCCACTGACAAGCCTGCCAAGTAGTTGGGTGCATACAAGTTCGAATAATAATCGGGGAGGGTGCGGGTTACCGTTTAGTAACCCGCCAAACGCTTAGTGTGGCATCGACCACGATTGGAGTTTGTAACCCTCCTGGCTCAATTCCGCACGTGCCGCTTCAAGCAGGCATTCAAGTTGCGCAGGATCGGTATAGGCACTGCTGGGGATCTGCTTACGGCCGATGCTACGGGTGTTGGTGCGATCGATAACGGTCAGGCTGAGCTCGCCATTGCCGTCTTGTGGGGCCCAGGCCACGCATTGGAACGGTTGGAATGCGCGGTCGGCAATCAAAAGAGCTTCGTTGATGCGGAGCGAGGCGTTCATGGGGTTTTCTCTCTGTATGTCCAATCAAGTGATGTGCCGTCGGTGGGGCTTACCGTTCGGCTGGTTACTTGTACTGATGCCCGCAACCGGGGGGCGGGTCACATACAATTAAAAGAAATATCAACTTTCTTTCGTTGGCTTATGGTTCGGACAGGCTTTGAAAACTGTACGAAAGGCAGGACTCGTTAGGTGACTAACTAAGTCGCTTCTTATAACTAATAACGCAACTGCTCTATAGTCAAACGGTACAAGGTCACGTCAAATTATTGCTAACGTTACAGCCAGGTCCGCCAAACGGTTGTTTTTAATAATATTTCATAAATTTGGCGCCAAGGAACAGTCATGATCGAAGCGCCTGCCTTACGACGTCTGTTAGTAGTGGACCCTTGCGACGACTGTCATCGTCTGCTGCCGGTTTTGCGCTCTGTGGGTTGGGACGTTGACAGCTGCACCCTGGAGAAGGCTGTCGACAAAACCTGCGATGTCGGCCTGTTGCGTTTGCAACCGTTTCACCTCGAACGCCCGGACGCCGTCAAAGAGCTGATCAGCCGTAGCGGTACCGAATGGATCGCCGTACTCAACCAGGAAGTCCTGCGATTGCAGAATGTCGGGGACTTTGTCTGCGAATGGTTTTTCGATTTCCATACCTTGCCATTCGATGTGTCCCGGGTTCAGGTGACGCTGGGCCGGGCATTCGGGATGGCACGTCTGCGAGGGCAGGGCACGGTTCACATTGATCAGCCTGAACATGAGCTGCTTGGCGACAGTAAACCCATTCGCGAACTGCGCAAGTTGCTGAGCAAGCTGGCGCCCACCGAGTCTCCGGTATTGATCCGTGGTGAAAGCGGTACCGGTAAAGAACTGGTTGCCCGCACGCTCCATCGACAATCCCAACGTCACAGCAAACCCTTTGTCGCGATCAATTGCGGCGCAATTCCCGAACACTTGATCCAGTCCGAACTGTTTGGCCACGAGAAGGGTGCCTTTACTGGCGCCCATCAACGCAAGGTCGGGCGGATCGAATCGGCTAACGGCGGCACGCTGTTTCTCGACGAAATCGGTGATCTGCCCCTGGAGTTGCAGGCGAACCTGTTGCGTTTCCTCCAGGACAAGCACATCGAGCGGGTGGGCGGCAGCCTGCCGATTCCTGTGGATGTGCGGGTGTTGGCCGCGACCCATGTCGATCTTGAGGCCGCGATCGAGAAGAACCGCTTTCGCGAAGATCTGTATTACCGCTTGAACGTGTTGCAGGTCGCGACCGCCCCCCTGCGTGAGCGCAATGGCGACCTGTCGATGTTGGCGAACCACTTTTCCCATTTCTACAGCCATGAAACCGGGCGACGTCCGCGCAGCTTCAGTGAAGACGCCTTGATTGCCATGGGCAAGCATGACTGGCCAGGCAATGTGCGAGAGCTGGCCAACCGGGTACGTCGCGGGTTGGTATTGGCCGAAGGCCGGCAGATCGAAGCGCGAGACCTGGGGCTGATCAGCCAGCAGGCCGTTGCCGCGCCGATGGGCACGCTGGAAAACTACAAGCACCGGGCAGAGCGCCAGGCTTTGTGCGATGTACTTAACCGCCACAGCGATAATTTGAGCATCGCCGCCAAGGTGCTGGGGATATCCAGGCCTACCTTCTACCGCTTGTTGCACAAGCATCAGATACGTTGAGCTGCAGGTAAAAGCGCTGAAAGCTTGTAGCTATCGACAAAAAAACCCGCTGAAAAAGCGGGTTTTTTGTGGGTGGCGGATTAGAAGTAGTACGGGAATTTCAGGCTGAAGGAAAAGTCTGGCGAGTCGTCGGTCAGGCCGATGGCCAGGTTGGGAACGATCGTCAGGTTATTGGTGGCTGCCAGGGTCATGCCGATGTTGAAGTTGGCCGAGTTGTAATCGCTGTTGGAAATCGATTGCCAATTGCCTCCGTCCGGTTTGATCTTGCTCTTGCGGGCGAACTGATCAGTGAACGAGAACGACATACTCATCTTCTCGTTCAAGGCGAAAGCAATGCCGGCGCCGACCTGCCAGGAGTTGCCCAGATTCACCTTCCCGGGCACCTTGGAGTTGACCTGAGGGCTGATGTCGCTGAAAGAGTCTTCAACGTTGTAGGTGTAGGCCAGGCTGCCGAACAGCACCGCCGGGTCGAAGGTCTTGACCAGCGAGATACCCGGGGTGATCGACCAGACACCATTGCCGGTAGGCAAGTCTTCAGGTACTGCGAGGTTGTCGTTGCCCGGGACCTGGACCAGCTTGATGCCGTAAGGGTCATCTCCGGTCGGCGCCTTGACGCGCAGTGTAACGACCGCGTCGGGCAGATTGGCTGACTCATCCAGAAACTTGTAGGCAACGCCAACGTTCACATCGCCGATGGCCGGGTCGCGGGTAACGGTTGCGTCCGACGTCACCGGACCTGCGCCACCGGCGCCACCGGAGGAGTACGTGGATTCGCGATAAACCACGGGTATGTTGATATCGAACTGCCAGCGTTGTCCCGTGTTGTAGCGAGCGGTCAGGTCCAGGGTCCAGTTATCCGCCTTGATACGGTCGAGGTCGATGCTGCCGAGAAAAATTGAGTCCAGTGCCAGAAAACCATTGAGCGTCAGTGCCCGGGTATCGTAGTGCGTGTAGGTCACCCCGGTTTCGAGGCTGAACTTGCCGCCACCGAAAAAGCCGCTGGCTTCGTCATACAGGTTGGAAACGCTTTGCGCAGGTTCCGAATCATCCTTGAGCGATTGGCCGTATGAACTGCCTGTGGTGCCCGGCGTACCGGCGGCCACTGTCTGGCCACCCCTGGTCGTTTCGGCGGGGGATTTGGTCAGGCGTTTGGGAGCCGGTGTCGCAGGTGTTTCTTCGACTTGGCGAACGCGTTGCTCGAGTACCATCAGCGCGTTCTGTTGTGCTTCGTAACGTTGTTTCAACTCCATGAGTTCTTGTTTTAATAGTTCGACCTGGGGGTCCGGTGCTGCGTATAGCAGTGTCGCCGGGGCCAGGGTACTCAAACAAACGATAGCGCTGAACGTTAACGATCGGTGCATGGGTTAGCCGTCCCTTCTTAGTACCTCTGATGAGACTGAGCGTAGATCAGAATCCGCTGGTGCGAAGACCTTTGAGCTGGTCCAGGTTGCCGTTCAGTGATCCGCCTGTCGGTCCGTTGTCACGCAGCACGACATTGAGGGACGTGAGGTTGATGACCTGGTTGCCACCGCCGAGCACGGTCGTGTTCTGCGTCAGCCCGCCCTGGGCCAGGCGCTGTACGGTATTGCCCTGGTTGTTGTTGGCCACGATGTTGAGTTGCACACCCGTGCCGGTCGATGAAATGCTCAGCGAGCCCGCACCATTGGCGCCTGACAGCGTGGCGCCTGCGGCCAGTGCCTGACCCTGCTGTTGCGCTGCGGGTGCTTGGCTCGCTTTTGTGACGTTGATCTCAACGTTGTTGTAGGCAGTGTTATGGTCGCCGGCGGCACGTACGACTTGAGTGACGCCTTCGGTGCCGTTGAGGCCGCCGCCACCAGTGACGGTACCAGTGCCGGTGACTTGAGCACGCGCTGAGCCACTCCCCCTTTCGTCGATCATTGTCACGTAGAACTGCGGCTTGATGGTCGATTGTTGAATTTGCATCGAGGACGTTGCCCCGATCACTTCACCGTTGGCATTTTGCCAAGCGCTGGTCATGACAATGCCGAAACTGACGATCCGCCCCGGCATGACATAGCGGCCTCGCAGGATCGCCAATTCCTGATCGCTAAGTTCGATGGGTTTGAACGTCTGTGCCTGGGTCGGCAGGCTGGCGGCCAGGCAAACCACAGCCAGCCAGATTGGAGTCTTCATTGGAATGCTCCCGGAGCGTCGTGCTCCCTTGTTATTAGAAGAAGTCGCTTTGGATGAATCCGAAATCCATCAACTCTGCGTCTTGCACCGGGCTGAAGGTATTGATGCTGTTTTTGGCGGTCAGTGGAAGGGGTGGGTCGAGCAACGCATTGGTTTTGTCGTAGCCCTGGCCGATGACGGCAAAGATGATGCCGTTCCAGCCTTTGACAAAGTCGTCGACTTTGTAACGTTTATGACCGAGTACCGGATCTCCGATATAGACCCAGCCCTGATGGACTCTTTGCATGACCACAAAATGTTTGTAGCCACGGGTATCCATGAGTACAACAACCGGAATTCTGATTTCGCTCAACGTTTCCGTCGCTACCCGGTAGCCGCGGGCGCGCATGCCGATACTTTCCACGTAGCGCTTCATGTCGAGCATGGAGAAGCCCTGGACGCGGACAAGATCTTGATCAGAGTGCGACAGCATGCCTTCGATGATTTGTTCTTCATTCACGTCCAGCCAATAGGCCTGGCGCAATATCGTCGCCAGGGCAGCCGCGCCGCAACTGAAGTCGGTTTGCTGTTCCACCAGGTCGGAAAACTTGCGCTCACGCACGCTTTGGATCGGCTTGAACACCATCGCGCCGCCCGGCAGGATGGCAAGCGGCAGTTGTGCTGCCTCGATCACACCGGCCACGCAAAGCAAAAATGCCAAGGCGATAATGCGCATAGTGGGGCGCCTTCTGGTTGTGTTGAAAAAGGCCCCCATAAGGGGGCCTCCAGAGACAGCAGTTAGAACGATTGGTTGGCAATGGACAGCGAGTTGCTTTGTTGGTTACCCACACCAGCAGCCACGTTGACGCCCAGGTTGCCGCTGCCACCATTAACCGAACCGCTCAGGGTTGCAGTGTTGGTTACAGGGTTTGCCCAGCCAGTTGGAGTCAGCACTTGATAGGAGTAGGTGTTACTCAGATCATATGAGCTGCTTTCACTGTAGCTTTTCGCTTTGTCATACGCAGATTCGGACGACTTGCTGCCCGATTTATCGTACGAGGAGGCGGACGATTTCTCGTACGATTTATCGAACGATTTTTCGAACGAGGAATCGCGCGATCTGTCGTACGAGGAGTCGCGCGATCTGTCGTATGAAGAGTCGCGCGATACCTCGAACGATTTGTCTATCGATGCATCAAGCGTTGCGTCAAGCGATGCGTTAAGCGATGAGTCGGAACTCCTGCTGCGGGTGCGATCGCCAAAGCCATTATTGTAGGTAACGGAATTGGAAGCCGCCGCAGTAGCGTCCAAAGTAGCGTTCAAGGACGCACTCAAGGAAGCACTCGAAGAACCGCTTGCATTGCTGCTGTTGGAACCGCTCGCATTACTGCTGTTGGAGCCGCTCGCATTGCTGCTGCTAGAACCACTTATATCAACGCTTGAGGAACCGCTGGATGCAGAGTTCCTGGCGCCGGCGGCAGCCCAACTCGAAGAAGCGCTTTCACTGCCGCTAGCCTCGAATGACTTATCTTTAGAGAAACTACCGCTGGCCGAGTTGGTAACCGTAATCGTATCCACACGGTACGTCCGATCAGCGTTGTTATTCACTGTCAAGCCAGGGCCGCTTTGATTGGCAGAGGCGGTGGCTGTTGCGTTACCCAACGGAGAGTTGGAGTTGGCAATTGCCATGGTGTTTTTCTGTTGGTTGAGGTCGCCGCCAGCAATGTTTATCCCCATATTGCCGTTGCTGCCATCGGCCGATCCACTCATCACGGCAGAGTTTGTGGTGCCGTGGTTGTAGACCTTGTTGTTGTTGCTGTATTGCGTGACTCTAGCGCTGGCCTCGGCATTGCCGAACACGAAGCTGTTATCGAGACTGGAGTCGGAGCCAGCGTTTGCGATGGCGGCCGCGTTGTCTTGTTGGTTGCCGGCGCCTGCTGCCACGTTGATGCCGACGTTGCCGCTCGAGCCTGAGCCAGAGCTGCTCATTTCGGCTGAGTTCTGAGTCCCTTCGTTGTAGATGCGGTTGCCGGTACTGGTTTGCCTATCGCTCGCATTGGCAGTCGCGTCGGTATGGATCCATGTTGGAGGCGGGGTGTGTTGGCCGTTGTTATGACCATTGTGGTTACCACGTCGATCGTTTTGTCCAGCTTGTGCAGCAACAGCCAGGACCGCAGCGATTGCAAAAACCAGAGGCTTTATTGCCATCGAAGGTTTCATGGTGATTCTCCGTACTTATTTTAGGTTAAGTGTTGTACCTACCTGTTTGGGTCAATCCGTGACCCGTACGCTCAGGGTATTGGCCGTTCGGTTTCCCACCCCGGCGCTCTGATTCAACTGGATCACCCCACGGCTACCGGTGAAGGCCTGATCGCTGGTAGCGACCTGGCGATAGCCTGGTGCAGAGTCAGTTGGATCGGAGTTAGTGATCAGCGCCACGTTCTGTTGCCTGAGGACGCTGTCGTCGATGCTTTGCGGCTGTGTACCAATGCTTATCCGCAGGGCATTGGCTTGCTGGTTGCTGGCGCCCGCGCTCTGGTTGACGCCCAGTACGCCGCTGCCGTGGCTGAAGGAGTTGCCTTGAATGCTGGACCGAGCATCAATCCTGGGGTCGACCTGCGTACGCAGCCGTTGGCGAATCTGTGTGGTCGCGCTGGCTCCATGACCAACGGCGATGGCCCGGGCGTTAGCCTGCTGCTGTAGATCGCCGGCGGCCTGGTTGACGGCGAGGTTGCCCTGGTACCGGGCGCCCGAACCGTCGATTTCGGCGTTGTTGATGACGGGAGGTTGGGCAAAGGTCGATGCACTGCAAAACATGGCGATAATCAGCAGCGTACGATTCATCTTAACGGTCTCCCGTCATGACTTTCAGAGCACCCAGGCCTTGCTGGACGCTTGAATTGACCATGTTGGCAATACCGTTGCCCGAATTTCCTGACCGTCCAGCGGGGAGGTTGGCAAGCTGGGACTGATTGGTGATATTGCCGCCCAGGTTGTTGGAACCTTGATCGACCAGGCGTGTGATACCTGCACCACTGGAGACGTTTGCAAAGTCACCGTCGCTCAACTCGTTCGTTCGACTGAGGATGTGTTTGGACGGGTTGGCATTGGCGGTCGTGGGGCTAGGGTCGGGAATCATCGGCGCACGCGTTGCCATGCGCGGTTGGACATCACGCTTGATAATGATGATGCCGTTGTCAGCTTGTACGGGCAGGCAGACACTTGAGCTCAGTGCGCATCCGATCAGCAGGAGGCTATAGAAGTTGTTTTCAAGTTTCCCCACGGCGGCAATTCCTTCTGTAAGTGGAACGCTGGCCCTTATCAGCGTTGCGAAGAAGAGAGCAGAAGGTGTGCCGGTTTTTGTTTTTCTTTTAAAAACAGTTGGTTGACTTTAACTGTTGAGGTGGTAGATAAATTTTGTAAGGCCACTGAGACAGAGCCACGCAAAAAACGCCGTCCGTGATGGCGGTATTGCTCGCTAAGGGCGCTGAAGGCCGGTTGTATCAGTGGCTTAACATTTTCTTGCAAGAGTGCTTGAGCCGCTTTAGCTGGCGGGTTTGTGCAGGGGATGGTGTTTCAGGAATGGACATTTGCGGCAGGGCGGGGTAGCGCCTGTCAGGCCTTGAGCAAGCGCGTCACCGCCTCGAATGCCGCGTCCTTGCGCTGTTTCCAGTCACCTTGCAGCACCTGGTAAGGCTGGTGGTGCAGGTCAAGCCATTGGCGGCTGGCCTGGAAAAACGCCTGGCGTTCTGCCCGTTGCGGTTGGCAGCGCTGGCCGTCGTCATGCCAGGCCACGGTGTCGGGGCTCAGCAGCAAATGCAGGTCGTAGTGCCGTGCCAGCAATGCCTGCTCGATCCACGTTGGGCAGGCGCCAAACAAGGTCTGGCTCCAGAGGATGTTGCTCAGCAAGTGAGTGTCGAGAATCAGCAAGTGCGGCCGCCGGGCGCGTGCCTCGTCCTCCCATTTCAGCTGCCCTCGGGCGATTTCCGGAATGTCGGCCAGGCAGGTGTCTCGCGGGTTTTGTTCGATGAACCAGCGTACATATTCGTCTACCAGGACCCCGCCGAGGTTCTTTTGTAACTCGGCTGCCAGCCAACTCTTGCCGCTCGATTCGGGGCCTGTGAGAACCAGAACTTTCATGTGCGCAGCGCCGGATCAGCCCGCCATTCCCGCCAGCCTTGCACGGCAATCAGGGCGAATAGCGCGTAGAGCCCGGCGGTCAGGTACAGGTCTTTGTAGATAAACAGCCCGACGAAGATCACATCCAGGGTGATCCACAGCGGCCAGCATTGAACGCGTTTTTGCGCCATCCATAACTGCGCCACCAGGCTGAAGCCAGTCAGTGCCGCATCGAGCCAGGGTTGTGCAGCATCGGTCCAGTTCGCCATAGCAGCGCCCAGCAACAGACTGCCAACCGCGCCAATGAACAGACTGATAGCGACCGATTTACTGTCGAGCAGACTGACCTGCCGACCATGACGCGCGTGCCCCCCATGCGTCCACTGCCACCAGCCATAGAGCTGCAATGCGGCGTATATCACCTGCAGGAGCATGTCCGAGTAAAGCTTCACCTCAAAAAAGATCCAGCTATAAAGCAGCACCATGACCAGACCGATCGGCCAGCACCAGAGGTTCTGTTTGACCGTCAACCAGACGGCAATGACACCGAGGGTAGCGGCAAACAGTTCAAGCCCGGACATGGAGGTTCCTTGGGGGAAGTCGAAGAGGGTGCGGATTGTAACGGCAGGCGCTGCCAAGTAGAACCGGCGTGCGCCGCCCTTTGTAGCAGGGGCTGTCGTTACACCCGGAACTGCTTGAGCAGCCCGTTCAATTGCTCACTCAATTCCTTGAGGTGAACGCTAGCCACGCTCGACTGTTCGGCCGCCAGCGCGGTGCTGTGGGACAAACCGGCCGCCTGGGTGACGTTCTGGTTGATGTCCTCGACCACATGCGCCTGTTGCAAGGTCGCGCTGGCGATGGAGGCGTTCAATCCGTTGAGGTTGCGCAGGGCCTGGGCAATGGCATTCAGGCTTGCGCCGGCCAGGCCAGCCTGCTCGATGGTCAACTGCGATGCACGACTGCTGTCGCCGATCACTTTGACCGCCGCTTCGGAGTGGCTTTGCAGGCGTTCGATCATCGACTGGATCTCGGCCGTGGACTTCTGGGTGCGCTGGGCCAGCAGCCGCACTTCATCGGCCACCACCGCAAAACCGCGACCTTGCTCGCCGGCACGGGCGGCTTCGATGGCTGCGTTGAGGGCCAGCAGGTTGGTTTGCTCGGCGATGGAACGGATTACTTCGAGAACGCTGCCGATCTGCGTGCTTTCGGCGGCCAGGGTCCGAATCACTTCCACCGCCTGATCGATGGTCGACGACAGCTTGTCGATCTGTTGCAGGCTGCCATCGATGTTGACCTGACCTTGCTGCGCCTGAGACTCGGCATCGCGCATTTCACTGGCGGCGTGCTCGGCGTTTTTCGCGACGTCGTGCACGCCATACGTCACTTCATTGATTGCGGTGGCCACCAGTTCCATTTGCTGAGACTGTTGCTGACTGCGTTGCTGGGCCTGGGTGGCGTCGTTGCCCAGTTCGCTGGAGGACTGGCCCAAGGCACTGGCAGACACTTGCAGTTCTTTGATTACCAGTCGCAGCTTGGAAGTGAAGGCGTTGAAGTGGCGTGCCAGTTGCGTGACTTCATCCTGACCATGAGTGTCGAGACTGCGGGTCAGATCGCTCTCGCCGCTGGCGATGTTGGCCATGGCGTTCACGGTTTCCTGCAGTGGACGCACGATGCTGCGGGCAATCAGGATGACCAGCAGCGCCATGATCAGGGCAATCACCAGCCCTACGAACGTGGCCTTCCAGACCTGGCCATAGAACTCGGCCTGCATGTCATCGATATACACGCCCGAACCGATCACCCAGCCCCAGGGCTCGAAGAGTTTGATATAGGAGGTTTTTTCTACCGGCGCGCTGGCGCCCGGTTTCGGCCAGCGATAGTCGACCGTGCCGGCTCCCTTGGTCTTGGCGACGGCGACCATTTCGTTAAACAGGGCAAAACCGTCCGGGTCGCGGATCGCCGAGAGGTTCTGGCCATCGAGTTTCGGGTTGGCCGGGTGCATGATCATCACCGGCGTCAGGTCATTGATCCAGAAGTAGTCATTCTGGTCATACCGCAGACCGCGAACGGCGCTCAGGGCCTGCTTCTGCGCAGCATCGCGGGTGAGCGTGCCGGCGGTTTCGAGGTCGTGGTAATAGGTCAGAATGCCACTGGCGGTTTGCACCACATGCTGGGTTTTCTGGGCCTTGGCGTGGTACAGGTCGTCGTGAATCTGCTTGAGCATCAAGACGCCCAACGTCATTAGCATCAGGACGGCCACGATCAAGATGAGCCACAAACGTCGGCTGATCGACATACTGCGCAAGCTGTTCATAACGCTGTCACTCCGATTTCTTTTTCTTGTAATAAATGATCGCCAGCATCCAACCACACTTTTCCGATCGGTCATATCCGACCCACGTCCAATAACGCGGCAGCGCTAATCAGACTTGTCTGATAGGATTTCGGCCCCGCACGGAAAAACCTGAATCCAAGTTGATTTTTCACGGAATTTTTATGGTTCCGTCTGGATCCTGTGCGCGTGGGACTTCAGCTCGCTGATCGCAGTGAACGCTCTGACCAATATTAACGGGGCATGCCTGTGCGCATTGCCTTTGGGGGAATGATGGATCTTTGGACGGCCTTGCAGGCATTGATTTTGGGCGTTGTAGAAGGGCTGACGGAGTTTTTGCCGATTTCCAGTACCGGTCACCAAATTATTGTGGCGGACTTGCTCAACTTCGGTGGCGAGCGGGCCATCGCTTTCAACATTATTATTCAGTTGGGGGCGATTCTGGCGGTGGTGTGGGAGTTCCGCCGCAAGATCATCGATGTGGTGACTGGTTTGCCGACGCAGCCCGGCGCTCGCCGCTTTACCGCAAACCTGTTAATTGCGTTCATGCCGGCAGTGGTACTGGGGGTGACTTTTTCCGATTTGATCCACGAATACCTGTTCAACCCGATCACCGTCGCAGCAGCGCTGGTGGTAGGCGGGATCGTCATGTTGTGGGCCGAAAAGCGTCAGCATGAAGTGCATGCCGAAACCGTTGATGACATCACGTGGAAAGACGCCCTGAAAGTCGGCTTCGCCCAGTGCCTGGCGATGATTCCCGGGACTTCGCGGTCCGGCTCGACCATTATTGGTGGCTTGTTGTTCGGGCTGTCACGCAAGACCGCTACCGAGTTCTCGTTCTTTCTGGCGATGCCGACCATGGTCGCAGCGGCCGTTTACTCGGGCTACAAATACCGCGACCTGTTCGTTCCGTCTGATTTTCCGGTGTTCGCGATCGGTTTCGTCACTGCGTTTATCTTCGCGATGATTGCCGTCAGAGCCTTGCTCGTGTTTATCGGTAGCCACAGCTATGCGGCCTTTGCCTGGTATCGCATCGCGTTCGGCCTGGTCATTCTGGCCTCCTGGCAGTTCGGCTGGGTCGACTGGACCGCGGTCAATCCATGAATGACGCCAGCGCGCGCAACAACCCTGGTCGCAAACCCGCAGGAGAGATTCGTAATCTTCGGCTGAAACTGTTGGTGTTTGCGGCCCTGTGCGCGCTGCCGCTGTTCGGCTCGATATCGTTGTGGGTGCGCGGGGTTTGCGTGATTCCCTTGGCTGCGTACGGGGTCGTCAGCCTGCTGGCGTTCTTGCTGTACTGGAGTGACAAACGCAAGGCGCGCGCCAACCATTGGCGCACACCGGAGAACGTGTTGCATGCGGTGGAGCTCGCCGGAGGCTGGCCGGGCGCCTTACTGGCGCAGCAGTTGTTTCGTCACAAGACGCGCAAGCTCTCGTTTCAGTGGGTGTTCTGGATCATTGTGCTGATGCATCAGGTGTTCTGGATTGACCAGCAGTTTCTAGGCGCCCATCTTTTCGCGCTGCTTTAAAGCAGCAGCCCGACCTGGGTGCGCTTGGGCAACTTGCTCACCACCAATTGATGGGAACGCTGCAACAAGCGTTGCAGCTCGTCAGGGCCCAGCGGGTAGGGCGTTTCCATAATGATCCACTGAGCCCGCGCCAGATAAGGCGCCGGGCGGATTCCCGGACGGTCGCAATGACCGAGAAACAAGTCCTTGTCGACCTTGAAGGCCAGGGATTTGCCCCGCAGATTCTGCAAGGCAAACATCTTGCTCCCTGCAATCGAAAACACCCGTACACCCCCCCACTTGTAGTCTTCCCGCGCACCCGGCAGCGCGAGACAGAACTGCGCGACATCCTCTTCGCTCATACGTCCAGCCTTCATATCAGACGGTCCCCACAGGCATTGAATGATTCGATCAAATGGTCGAGCCAGGCGCGTACGGCCGGCATCACCCCGCGCCGATGAGGGTAGACCGCTTGCAGCCAGCCGCCAGGCAACGACCAGTCGGGCAGCAACTGCACCAACGAGCCGTTTTCCAGTTCCTGCTCGCAATACATCATCGGCAGCATGGTAAAACCCTGGCCGGCGAGGGTGCAGGCCTTGCGCACGATAAAGTCGTCGATGCCCAATCGCGCTTCGAGGGTGAGGTCGCAGCTTTTGCCGTGCTGGTCGAGCAGGCGGATATGCACCAAGCGATCGGCTTCCAGGGCGCCGAGCACGGGCATGCTTTTCAAGTCTTCGGGGTGGTTGATTTCACGTCCGTGCAAAAAACCGGGGCTGGCGACCATCACCATCTGCGCCTGGCGCAAACGTCGGGTGACCAGCAGCGGATCCTCGCCGCCCAACTCACGCACCCGCAACGCCACATCGACGCCCTCGGTCACCAGGTCGACGCGGCGGTTGAGTAACATCACCTCCAGTTGAACCTGAGGATACTTCTCAAGGAAATCGCTGATCACTGTTGGCAGAATTTGGTGGGCCAACCCGACGGGGCAGGACACCCGCAAACGCCCGCGAGGTTCGCTTGACATGCTAGCGACGGCTTCGTCGGCCATTTCGGCTTCCAGCAGCATTGCCTGACAGTGCCGCAAGTAACGTTCACCCACCGCGGTTAGCTTCAGTTGTCGAGTGGTGCGTTGCAGCAGGCGCGCGCCGAGACGCTCTTCCAGTTCGCCGATGCGCCGCGACAACCGCGACTTGGGAATTCCAAGCAAACGCCCGGCCGCGGCGAAGCCGCCGGCTTCAACGACCTTGGCGAAGTAGTAGAGATCATTGAGGTCTTGCATGGTGGGAGCTCGATTGTTCTATCAGTGGGACGAACTATCGCATTGTTGCAGTCTAATCAGCTATTGGTTTCGCCTGTAGGATTCTCCCCATCAGATCGCCTCGTAGCGATCCTCACTTGGAGATCCCACATGAAACTGCTGCATATCGATTCGAGCATTCTTGGTGACAACTCGGCTTCCCGTCAGCTGAGCAGCAAAGTCGTTAACGCCTGGCAAACCGCCGAGCCGACTGCTGTGGTGACCTACCGCGACCTGGCCGCCGATGCCATCAGTCATTTCTCCGCCACAACCCTGGTTGCCGCCGGCACCACCGCTGAACTGCGCAACGCCGCCCAGCAACACGAAGCCGAGCTGAGTGCCACTACCCTGGCCGAATTCCTCGCCGCCGATGCCGTGGTGATTGCAGCTCCGATGTACAACTTCACCATCCCGACCCAACTCAAGGCCTGGATCGACCGCATCGCCGTCGCCGGTCAGACTTTCCGTTACACCGAAGCGGGTCCTGAAGGCCTGTGCGGTGGCAAGAAAGTCATCATCGTATCGACTTCCGGCGGGCTGCATGCGGGTCAGGCGACGGGTGTTGCTCACGAAGAGTACTTGAAGGTGCTGTTCGGCTTCATCGGTATCACTGACATCGAGTTCGTCCGTGCTCATGGCCTTGCCTACGGTGATGACGTCCGCACCAAAGCCATGAGCGACGCTCACACGCACATCAGCGAGCAGTTGTTCGCCGCCGCGTAAAGCGGTCAAACCGCTCGGGCAACATCCCCAAAGCTCTGTATTCTGATCACGCGGCGTTTGAGTAATAAGGTCAGGGCCAACCCTGTTATTGACAACAACGCCGCGCTGAAGAAGATCCATGTGTACCCGAGGTGCAATGCCACCGCGCCCATCAACGGCCCGGCAACAACACAATCCCCGATAACCCGTAAACAATCGCCCGCTTGGTGCCGATAAAGAAAGCAGGCTAACTACTTTCTCCGGGGCGATCGATATAGATCTGAAATGCAAAAAGCCCCGTCACAAGGACAGGGCTTTTCAGTTTCAGCCGCTATTTAGAACACAACACCCTGGCTACGCAGGTAGTCGTCATAGGTG
Source organism: Pseudomonas sp. Ma2-10 (assembly GCF_054330215.1). Lineage (NCBI taxonomy): Bacteria > Pseudomonadati > Pseudomonadota > Gammaproteobacteria > Pseudomonadales > Pseudomonadaceae > Pseudomonas > Pseudomonas sp. Ma2-10. The sequence continues at coordinate 171,670 of NZ_JBTEYL010000007.1, forward strand.
CCGCTGAAGTCGATCACGCCGTTGGCGCTCAACTCGATGATGCGAGTGGCCAGGGACGATACGAACTCACGGTCGTGGCTGACGAAGATTAGCGTGCCCGGGTAGTTCTCCAGCGCCAGGTTCAGCGCCTCGATGGATTCCATGTCCAAGTGGTTGGTCGGTTCGTCCATGATCAGCACGTTCGGCTTTTGCAGGATCAGCTTGCCGAACAGCATGCGACCTTGCTCACCACCGGAGATGACCTTGACCGACTTCAGAATTTCGTCGTTGGAGAACAGCATGCGGCCGAGTGTACCGCGAACGATTTGCTCGCCGCCCTGGGTCCACTGGCCCATCCAGTCGAACAGGTTGCAGTCGTCTTCGAAGTCATGGGCGTGGTCCTGGGCGTAGTAGCCCAGTTCCGCAGCGTCGGTCCACTTCACGGTGCCGGCATCCGGGGTCAGTTCGTTGACCAGGGTGCGCAGCAGGGTGGTTTTACCGATACCGTTCGGGCCGATGATCGCCACGCGCTCGCCGGCCTCAACCACAAAGCTGAAGTCCTTGAACAGCGGCTTGCCGTCGAAGCCTTTGGCCATGCGCTCGACGATGACGGCTTGACGGTGCAGCTTCTTGGTTTGTTCGAAACGGATGAACGGGCTCACGCGGCTCGAAGGCTTGACCTCGGCCAACTGGATCTTGTCGATCGCCTTGGCGCGGGAAGTGGCCTGCTTGGCTTTCGAGGCGTTGGCCGAGAAGCGGCTGACGAACGATTGCAGTTCGGAAATCTGTGCTTTCTTCTTGGCGTTGTCCGACAGCAGTTGCTCGCGGGACTGGGTCGCCACGGTCATGTACTCGTCGTAGTTGCCCGGGAACAGACGCAGCTCGCCGTAATCCAGGTCAGCCATGTGGGTGCACACGCTGTTCAGGAAGTGACGGTCGTGAGAGATGATGATCATCAGGCTGGAGCGCTGGGTCAGAATGTTTTCCAGCCAGCGGATGGTGTTGATGTCCAAGTGGTTGGTCGGTTCGTCGAGCAACAACACTTCAGGATCGGAGAACAGCGCCTGAGCCAGCAGTACACGCAGTTTCCAGCCTGGGGACACTTCGCTCATCGGGCCGAAGTGCTGCTCAATGCCGATACCCAGGCCCAGCAACAGTTCGCCAGCACGGGATTCGGCAGTGTAGCCGTCCATTTCAGCGAATTCGGTTTCCAGTTCTGCAACGGCCATGCCGTCTGCTTCAGTCATTTCCGGCATCGAGTAGATGCGATCGCGCTCGGCCTTGACCTTCCACAGCTCTTCGTGACCCATGATCACAGTGTCGATCACGGTGAATTCTTCGTAGGCGAACTGGTCCTGGCGCAATTTACCCAGACGCACGTTCGGCTCGAGCATGACCTGACCGCCGGACGGCTCGAGGTCGTCGCCGAGGATTTTCATGAACGTCGATTTGCCGCAACCGTTGGCGCCGATCAGGCCATAGCGGTTGCCCGCGGCGAATTTGACCGAAACGTTTTCGAATAGCGGCTTGGCGCCGAACTGCATCGTGATGTTAGCTGTAGAGATCAAAGGTTTTTCCTGCGAAGCATTCAGAGTAGCTAGGGTTGCGGCAGTACCGATTCAGTACCCGTTTCCGGTATTCGAACCATAGGAAATGCATCCCGGTCAGAAGCGGAAGGTCCATCTGGCAATAAGTGGACAGCTGCATATGGAGCGCTTGGCCCGAGTCGAAGTGCGCTGAGACGGGGTTCATTCCCGTCATCAACCAAGGGGGGCGCGTAATGTTTGGCGGCGATTGTACTGGTCTGGCTCTTTAAACGATAGGGCGTTAAGGCCGCACGGGCACTTTGGCTGCACCAGCGGACAGATTTTCACCGCTGAAGGTTAACTATTGGTTACAAACTGTGGCTAAATTGCGTATTCAGACGCTGCACAAGACCCTCGGGCCGATCGGCCGGCAAGGGACGCCATTTGTACATTTCTGACGTGTGACGATTTTTTGTGAAATTGATCATTGCCGCTATTTACGTTGTATCCATTGCGTACGTTCACTTGCGCGGACGCGTGCGCCACAGGCTGGGTCGCCAACTGAGCGACCACTCGACGTTTCTGGCGCCGATCAACGGCTTCCTCTATCTGTTCTCGAAAATCCCCAGCAAGCCTTATCTGAACCCGGCCGACTTTCCCGATCTGAGTCCGTTACAGGACCATTGGGAAGAAATTCGCGCCGAGGGCCAAAACCTGCTCAGAGCCGGGGAGATCAAGCGCTCGAATCAATACGACGACGTTGGCTTCAACTCGTTCTTCAAGACGGGCTGGAAGCGTTTCTACCTGAAGTGGTACGGCGACAGCCATCCTTCGGCCAGGAAACATTGCCCGCGCACAACGGCATTGGTGCAAAGCATCGGCTCGATCAAGGCTGCGATGTTCGCCGAACTGCCACCGGGCTCGAAACTGGTCCGTCACCGCGACCCGTATGCCGGTTCCTACCGATATCACCTGGGCCTGGAAACTCCGAACGATGTCGGTTGCTACATCAACGTCGATGGTGAGAGCTACCACTGGCGTGACGGTGAGGCGGTCATGTTCGACGAGACTTTCATTCATTACGCCGAAAACACCACCGAGCAGAACCGTATCATTTTGTTCTGCGACGTTGAGCGGCCGATGAAATATCGCTGGGCGGCCGCGCTCAATAGCTGGTTCAGCCGTAATGTGATGTCGGCGGCGGGCGCACCGAACGAAGCGGGTGACAAGACCGGCGGCATCAACCGCTGGTTCACCAAAATTTATAAAATTCGCCTGCGCGGCAAAGCACTCAAGAAGAGTAACCGCAAACGTTACTACCTCGAAAAGTGGGCGATTTTTGCTGGGTTATTGGCGGTTTTTGTCCTGATCTGAGTTTTGCGTAAGCTCGCAAGACGCCATCGTGCGGCAGCGAACGTCCCGCGCTGGGGCCAAAATGTTCACCACACAACCTTCAATCAGCCGCGAGAAGTCTTCGTGGCTTTTGTACTTGTCGCGGGTTTCGCGGCGGGCTCCGTTTTACCCGTGCTCTTGCCACCTTGGCTGCGTTTAAGCAGCTCGGTCAGATCGATAACGTCTGCGGTTTTGCGCGCCTCTTCGCCAGTCGCTGTTTCGATATCTTCGATTTTCCTTCGTTGGCCTTTTTCTCCACCAAGGCCATGATCTTGTCTTCAAAACTGTCGCGATAATCTTCGGGCTTCCGGTCGGCACTCATGTCCTGAACCAGTCGTTTGGCCATGTCGAGTTCGCCCTTGGTCGCTTCTTTGCCGGTGACCTTGTTGACGCGCTTGTAGCCCGCCGGGTCCATGCTGCGGCTGTCGAGCCAGTCGAAATCCACCCCTTGCGAGGACGTCGCCGAGACCAGCGCGACAGGGATATGCACCAGACCGAAACTGATCGCGCCTTTCCAGATTGCCCGTGCCATGGTCGTCTTCTCGCGAGTGATGTTCAGGTGACCTGTAACGCTGTGCGAAAATTTCAGCGGGCTGCGACCCGGTGCTGTGGGCGTATTGGCGGTCGGGTCAACTCGTGTTACATCTTGTGAGGGAGGTTTTAGTTAACAAATCCGAACCCCGGGCGTAGCGTGATATCGAAGTTCCTATCCACGCTGATGTCGAGAGGCTCCCCATGAACAGATTTGTGCTCGGCTGCATTGCGTTGGCGTTGAGTGGCGTGCTCAGCAATCTGGTCCAGGCTGACACCGCATCGCCACCTTCTTCCTTGCTGTTGGCCCAGAGCCCGACGGGCCGCACCAGCAATCCTTACAACAGCCCTATTCGCCGGGCCAATCCCAACAGCATGCAAGGCACGCAACCCAGCGCGCCAGCCATTCGTGGGCCGAACACCGTGCCGGTGCCGCGCCCTCCGACGCTTGACAAGGGTGGCATCGGCAACCACTACCCCCTGGATCGACCGCCTCCCGCCACCCCACCGAAATTTATTCCCAACCCGCCTCATCGAGACGCAGACACCAGCAACCGTTGAACGGCACGACAGCGTGCTGCCAGCCATTCGAACGACAAAAGGAATCGTGCATGTTGCGTAAAACCCTTCTGGCTACACTGTGTGCCAGCGCACTGATCACCGCCACGGCGCCTGTTTTCGCAGCGCCGATCCAGAATTTTAAAAGCGAACAGGGCACCCTTGAGGTGACGACAATGACCACGGGGCTCGAACATCCCTGGGCTTTGGCATTTCTTCCCGATCGTCAAGGGATGCTGGTGACCGAACGGCCCGGCAATCTGCGGGTGGTCAGCGCCGACGGTAAACTTTCCGCTCCGCTCAGCGGCCTGCCACAGGTCTGGGCCACGGGGCAGGGCGGCTTGCTGGATGTGGTGTTGTCGCCCGACTTCGAGCAAGATCGCACGGTCTACCTGTCCTATGCCGAAGGCGGTGGTGAGGGCAACAAGGCCGGGACGGCGGTTGGTCGCGGACGTCTGTCTGACGACCTGACGGCCATCAAGGATTTCAACGTGATCTTCCGCCAGGAGCCTAAGCTTTCGGTCGGTAACCACTTTGGTTCGCGCCTGGTGTTCGACCGCGACGGCTATCTGTTCATCACCCTTGGCGAGAACAATGACCGGCCGACCGCCCAAGACCTCGACAAGCTGCAAGGCAAGGTTGTGCGGATCTACCCGGACGGCAAGGTGCCGGATGACAACCCCTTTGTCGGTCAGGCCGGCGTACGTCCGGAAATCTGGCCCTACGGTCATCGCAATCCACAAGGCGCGGCGCTCAACCCCTGGACCGGCACCCTCTGGGAAAACGAACACGGTCCCCAGGGGGGCGACGAAATCAACATCATCGAGCGTGGCAAGAACTACGGCTGGCCGATGGCAACCCATGGCATCAACTATTCCGGCCAGCCGATTCCGCAAGCCAAGGGGAAATCCGCCGAAGGCACCGTCACCCCGCACCATGTCTGGGAAAAGTCCCCCGGCCTCAGCGGTATGGCGTTCTACGACGCTGACCGCTTCAAGGCCTGGCAGCACAACGTGTTTATCGGCGCGTTAGTGAGCAAGGAGTTGATTCGCTTGCAGTTCGATGGCGACAAGGTCGTTCACGAAGAGCGATTGCTGGGCGAACTCAACAAGCGCATTCGCGATGTGCGGCAGGGGCCGGACGGGTATCTGTATGTGTTGACCGATGAGAATGACGGGGTGTTGTACAAAGTCGGATTGAAGTAAAAATTCACCGCCCCCTCCAGGATCAGGTCTCTTGATGGACGGTTAAGGGTTTCTTTCGATCCTGCAGCCCGCGCACCACCAAGTACAACAACGGCCCGATGGAAACGAATATTGCAGTGATCAAAAGATAAGGAATCACTGCCCACCCTGACCGCCCACGCTTGCGGGCATCGTTGTACATCCAGATCCCGGCCAGCGTCGCCAGCAGATACAAATCAATTACCACCTGCGCCGTGTCGGGGCTCGACATCAGGCTGATGCCAAAGTCGATCAATGACTGTTCGGCCTGAAGCATCACCGAAACGGTGTAGCCGGCGAACGCGATCAGGGCAATGAGGGGCAGGGCGACAGACTTCATGGCTTCCTTCCTTGGGACAACGAACAGAGTCGCCAGCCTACAGAGGCCGAGTGAAATTGGCCATTGACTTGCCATCAGCGTCCGGCTAGTTTCCGGACATGACTTCCACCGTATTGCGCTGCCAGCCAAGCATTATTACCGCTATTCCTTATCTGGCGGGCTAGCTCACGACTGCAGCACCCAACCCGCCCTAGAGGCGGGTTTTTGCTTTCTGTCTCCTGGGCTCCGACCTAAGTCAGGAGACAACCATGAGTAGCACCACTGCCCAGCAGACCTTGCTTGAGCACTACGTGAAAAAGATCCTCGCCGCGCCCGTGTATGAGCTCGCGGTGCGTACGCCGTTGCAGGTAGCACCGGGACTGTCCGAGGTTTTGGGTAACCAGATCCTGCTCAAGCGCGAAGACCTTCAGCCGACCTTTTCCTTCAAGATTCGCGGTGCCTATAACAAACTGGTGCAACTGAGCGATGAGCAAAAGGCGCGCGGGGTCATCACCGCTTCCGCCGGTAATCATGCTCAAGGCGTGGCATTAGCGGCCCGTGAACTGGGAATTGCGGCGACCATCGTCATGCCGCGTACGACGCCGGAACTGAAGGTACTCGGTGTACGCAGTCGGGGCGCCGACGCCGTGCTGCACGGTGAGAGCTTTGCGTTTGCGCTGGAATATGCCCTGAACCTTGCGCGGCAAACCGGTCGCACCTTTGTCTCGCCCTTCGACGACCCGGACGTGATCGCGGGGCAGGGCACCGTCGCCATGGAAATTCTGCGTCAGCATCAAGGTCCACTGGACGCGATCTTCATCCCGGTGGGCGGTGGCGGCTTGATCGCCGGCATCGCGGCGTACGTTAAATACCTGCGACCAGAAGTCCGCATCATCGGTGTCGAGTCGGAACATTCCGCCTGTTTATATGCGGCATTACAGGCTGGCGAGCGAGTTGTCCTGCCGAACGTAGGCACTTTCGCCGACGGTGTGGCCGTCGCCCAGATCGGTGCTTATGGTTTCGAGGTCTGCCAGTTTTGCGTCGATGAGGTGTTGACGGTCAGCAACGACGAACTCTGTGCCGCCATCAAGAATATCTACGACGATACCCGCTCGATCACCGAACCTTCGGGAGCCTTGGCCGTGGCGGGAATCAAAAAATACGTGGCGCAAACCGGTGCCCGTGGTCAGACACTGGTAGCGATCGACTCGGGCGCCAATATCAATTTCGACAGTTTGCGCCATGTGGCCGAGCGCGCCGCATTGAGCGGCGCCCCGGCGTGAGCTGTGTCATGCCAGCAGCGGGCGCAGGAAGGTCCGCTCGTAACTGACGATAGACTTCTTCTCGACCGCTCCTGTAACGGGATAGAACGGTTATTCCTGGACGGCTTTCTCCACCTTGCTCGACGCCGACCAGATCCGGTAGCGGACTTCGACGTCTTTGGGCACGTAGAGCACGATCGGCAGCTTGCTGTTGTAGCGCAGCATGAAACCGGCACCGACCACCGGCACAAAGTCCTTTTTGCTTTTGCCGTCCGGGCAAGCCATCAGCGTACTCATCGGGCCGATGACTTTTTCCAGGCGGTAGAACGGGTAGCCCCAGCCTTCGAGGTTTTTCTCCTCGAGAATGCCGCCCAGACGTTGACGATTGCAGTCGACGGTCAGGGTTTTGCCAGCGAGGACTTCGACCTGGAAGCCGTCTTCCTGAGTCTGTGGGGCAAGGTGAATGACCTGGCGGGTGAAACCGCTCTCAGCTTTGGGGAACGGCGCAACCTCTTCGAGTTTCGCGGCGTGAGCCATGGTCGACAGCCCGGCAAGAATCAGCCCGACGGTAGTGATACAGGTCAAAAAACCCATGATGCCTCCTTGCGTGCGTGTGAGGTCAGCGGATACTGATTTAATTGGCCACATTCTTACTGGCGTCGCCGGCCAATGCAAACGTGTCGCTGGATGTATGCAAATTGCAGGGCTACGACGGGCCATTCTTGCAGATTGCATGAGGCCATTTGCGGATGGTTTCGCTAAATCGTTGATTTGCCGATGAACTGCAGGGCGAAATCCAAGGCATGTTTTATGCTTTAGCTGGTCTTAAGCTGACCGGGGATTTCATTGCGTCAGTATCGATACTCGATTGGCAGTCTCACATTAAGGAGAGGGTCGCCATGTTTCTTTCTGCCTTGGAACTTCGCAATATCATTGAAAGCAGTTTTTTGCCGAAACGTTGTCAATGCACGCTGTCGCCGGACCTGTCGATGACCGTTAAGGTGTATTCCGATCGGGAAACCGATCACCTCGATCTCATGGTGACCGGAATAAATGCCAAACACTTGAATGGTTGCCGAGAAATCAACGACTTGATTGCGGGACTGCGCTCTGACATGCAGCACCAAACCATTGCCCAGACGCTGCATCCAGACCGGAAAGCGCTTTAACCTGCGGTTTCGAGCTCCACCGACACGCGCTGGGTCTGGAGAAACACCAGACCCAGCGCCAGCTCGACCACCACCGCAAGCAAAATGCCCGGACCGGCATGGCCATTGAACCATTCGCCGAAGCCCAGTGCCGCCAGCCGCCAGCAACCGACCATGAAGCCATTGCTCAGTGCATGGCGGGGGATCGAAGGCGACTCGTTTCGAACCAGATAAAACATCACGCCCAATGCCGCGAACAGCATTGCACTGCGCCGCGCGACAACGCCCACCGATTCCGGCTTTTCAGTCAGTTCTGATAACTGCAAGCGTCGGACAGCTTCCGATAGGAGATTTGCGCAGGCTTGCCCGAGTTGCTATCGATGTACTTCATGTTGGCTGTGACCACTTTGCAGTCCAGCGTCGACGGTTCGGTCAAGGTAATGACCTTGCCCACGTGCAGCGGCATACCATAGTGGTACGGCACCGCCTGGGAGCTCGAAGTGTCATTGGCCTGGGCCAGACCGGCAAAGGCGGTGCAGGCGAGGCCTATGGTGATCAGCAAAGTGCGCATATTCATGAACGATCTCCGATGCAGGCTTAAAGTCAGCTCGACGTAGGCGTCGAACCTGCCGCACTGGCGCCAGAGAACTCTGAGGGCGTGCGGTCCAGTAAAGTTTTGGACCGCGGGGTTAAGCGATGGTTAACCCGACTGAATGCCGCCCGTCGTGAGGAGGTTTCTGTCAGAGGTTTCATGTAGGTAAAAAAACGGAGGGCGCTTCGGCGAGGTCGAGGCGATCTTCGAATTGGATACTGAAGCGATTCAAAGTTGCTTTCCATTCCCCGATCGCTATCGCTCAATCAAAAGCAGCGTTACCGAGACAAGCCCAATGGTCATCGACACCGAGGCCAATCCTCAAGACATACTCGAAGCCGCTTTGCAGCGCATTCGAGCCTCCAGCCAGTTGCTTGAAACGCTCCATTGCGCACATTACTCACGCGCTTTATTTGTTGACGCAGGATGGGTCCGATGTGCGGCTGGTTGCGCGGCAGCAGATGATGGGGTGGAAGGCGCCGGTCTGACGGCACCGCAGCCTAAACAAGCCAGTCTCCTGTGGAACTGGCTTGTTTTGCGGGGTCCACCGAGTAAATGTTTCCTGCGAACTACGCTGTTCTCAGGTCACTGCTGCGTACATCAGGAATCATCGCGAGCTGGACCTCGACTTTGTTTTCTTTTTTCGCCATCCACCGATCTACGTTGATTTTATGTTCCGGTGCCTGAGTGGCTGAACCGTAAACGTCCTCGGGCGTCAGTTTAAGAAAACTCATGGCATGAATCCGTTGTCGGGACGTATCCAGCCGTCCTATTTCCGCTCTCAACAGATTCGCCTCCTGCTGGTATTGCCGACGGTCAGCTTGAGAAGCGAACCTCAGTTCGGATTCCTTCGCCTTCAACCGGTCCTGCATCTCTAGTAGTTGGTAGTAAACTTGGTCGTACTCTGTTTTGGTCACCACCGTGGTTCCGCTTTCCTGGGTTTGCTGCCAACGGCGCAATGTTGCCCAGGCGTAGGGAATGTAGGAGGGCACCATGTAGTGATCGCTCATCTGGAACAGTTGCAGCACAAAAGCATCGCGGTCAGGCATGTCCCCGAACTTTTTTATTGCTTTGGTGCAAGCCGCTTCTTCGATGGAGTCGCAACCTGGATCCCAAAGAACAGCGGATTGCTCACGCCCTTTGAAGTGGACGGGCATGAAATGGTGCAAATTACCTTGATGCTCGTATGGCGCGCCGCCAGTTCGCGACAGACCTATAGCAAAGATCAGTGCGCCTAACGGTGCGGTGATAAAACTGATGATTACGCCGGGCACCCAGATACTTTTGCGAGTGTTCATCCAGGGGGCGGGAACACTTGGGATCGGGTCGTTGTTGTTGACCATGCGGTGATGGCCCAGATCTGCCGCGCCGTTGACGAAGTCTGCGTCGCCGGCTCGTGGGGAGCCATAGGTATAGAGAAGGACGTCATATTTTTTGGTGTTGCGCCGAAGCGCTTCCGCAAGCAATGTTGCAATGGCTCCTCCGAGACTATGACCGCAAACAATGACCTTTTGATCAGTGCGAAACTGCTGGAGGTAAACCTGAACAAATTCACTCATGGCCTTATAGGCTTCGTAGAAACCTTTGTGCGCTTTACCTACGCCCTCTTCAAATGGAACTTGCTCTGCATCAGTGTCTCGCACGAAGTCCACTAGTTCTAACGTTCCTCGGACGGAGATTAAAATGATTTCGTCATGGTGAGTTATGAACGCCTGGGTATTGGTGCCGCCTTCGGCTTTGCCATCATCGAAGAAGTGCCATTTGGCGGGGTGTTCTTGATTTGGGCCCAGTTCAGGTTTGTTTTGTTCGTACAACGTGGGGTCGAATGGCAGGATCTCAAAACGCTTCGAGTACGGCACATCTTCATAAAGCGGGTAGTAAGGAATGGTTTGGTTTGCATTGATTTTCCAGGTTTCCCTGAAACTGGAAAGGCCGTCACCAAACATATATCCGACGCTTGGGTCTAGAGGGAACGTGACAGTGTCGATAGGTTTTTCGGCTGGCTCTTGGCCGAAGTTACAGTAGCTCAAACTGGCAAATAAAGATAGTTGATACAAATTCAACGCGCTGAAATTTTTGTCTTTCGACAGCATGGGGCGAAAAGCCCGTAATGGGCGAACTTCAAGAACGGTGTGTTTGTTTGGAAGAAGAGCAACTCCCCGTAATTCCGATTGTTCCGGACCAAATCCGAGATCGCCCATTATTTTGAGCAGATTGTAATTTGGTGGGTGTGCGCTCTTTGATACAGGAGGAAGATGAGCGAATTTTTCAACCAGATCTCGTACTTCGACATGAAAGAACTGGTCTGCTTTTGCTTTTACGGGGTTATTTTCGACTCGCAGACCGTCCTTGCGCAGAAAGCGGGTTTTTTCGGCCCGCACCTGTAATTCGGTGATTTTTAGCGGGTAAGTTGGTCGTGTCATTAACCATTTATAGTCCTTCTCGTCTCCTTTGTAGGCACTGTCAACGGTGAGGGCTACGGGGCCCTCGTAAGTGTCACAAACTTTGGCGAAACCTTCAGAATCTAAAGTTCCTTCATGAGATTGATTGGTACTGTCTACAAGCTTGTAGGCTAAACCTGCATAGGGTTTACCATTCCCTGACTCATCCACCAGTTGAAAACTAACCCACGTACCCCTGAGTGGGCAGGCTTGTTTAGTGTCAGTCAGTAGCGGTTGTACTGGTTTCTTAGCCGGCATGTGTGAATTTCCTTATTCGGTGCAAGCCGGATAGACGGTGCAGTCTCGTCCATCCGGCATTTTGAAAGGTTTGAAATTAGTTTTATTGTCTCCGCAGAACGCGTAGGGGTCTTCAAGACTTTCTCCCATGCAGCGTTTCCAGCCAGCTGGGAACTTCACCCAGTTATCACCTACTGCAGGTCTTTCCTCGCTTGAAATGTCGAATACTACTTTTATCGTCTTTCCCGCAAACTGAGCACGAGGCATTGGACCTTTTGCTACTGGATCGCTTGCCAGTTCGGGCATGGCCACAGATTTACATTTTAAAATCTTTACGATGTAACGATCAGGTCCATCAGTTCGAAACAACCATTCACATTGCTTTTGCAATACCAAGACTGGTGGAGGAATTGGACCGTCTGCGGTTCCATCCCGGAACGAAACACCCGTGAAGGCCCTACCTAAATCGAGCCGGGCAGATCCGTACTTCGCGTCAACCTGATATCCGAAGGTGTCAAGTACCAAGGGGCAGCCACCTTCGTTACTGGTTAGTGGCACTTCGAAACGCGCTGTCTGAGCATCGTTATTAAGCTTTTGCTCAAAGAACTTTAAACCAGGATAGCTTCTGCTTTTTCGAGGAGGGACCGTGCAGCTCTCTCCCGTACGAGGTACGTAGGACGCTTCGCCTTTAATGCTGAATCCGGGTGGCAGTTCAGTGATCAGCGTGAAGCTATCCTGTTGTGCGACGGAGCAACCTGTAGCCCCAAGCGTCCCTAAACCGATGGTCGCTACTCGAACAAGTCCAGAAAAAAAATATCGAGAAACCATTTTATTTTCCTTATTCGGTGCAGTTGGGGTAGACGGTGCAATCACGTCCATCCGGCATTTTAAAGGGCTTGAAGTCGGTAGTATTGCCACTACAGAATGCATAAGGGCCTTCTAGGCTCTTACCCATGCAGCGTTTCCAGCCTTCCGGGAATTTGATCCATGTGTCACCCATGTATGGGGATTCTTCCTTCGAAAGTGAAAACTTCACCTTTACTGTCTTTCCCGAAAGTTGATCACGATTCACGACCCCTTGGGGCGCAGTGATAGTTTTACATTGCAAAATCTTGGAAATGTAGTTTTTCGGCCCGACTGTTCGGAACAACCATTGGCACTCTTTCTTAAATACTGTTGGATAGGTGGTTAATGAAGGGTTGGTGCTTCCATCCTGAAACGAAATTCCCGTGTAATCCCTACCTAAATTGAGCCGCGCAGCTCCGTACTTTGCGTCTACTTCATATCCGAAACTTTTTAGTACCAAAGGACAACCATCTTCCGTACTCGTCAGCGGAACTTCAAACTGCGCCGTTTGTGCACTATCACTCAGCTTCTGCTCAAAAAACTTCAGCCCCGGAGAGTTCCTGCCTTTCTTCGCAGGCACCGAACACATCTCGCCCGTACGAGGCACATAAGACGCTTCACCTTTAATTCTGAATCCCGGCGGCAGTTCCGTCAGTAACGTAAAACTGTCAGTAGGCCTGATGGCCGAACAGCCAGAAGCCGCCATCACACCCGCCACAGCAAAAAAACAAAGCACATGTCTAGCCCCGCCAAACGCCTCAACCTCACTCACGCTCTGACTTACCCAAGCTCGCATCAAACACCCGCTGACACCTTGCAAAATGTTGCTCTGGCGTCTCACCCGGCAATGGCTGCCAAGCCACGTCGTCCGCACATTTAGGATCAAGCCTCAGGCTAAGCATGAATTCCCGCTGTTCCGGCGTGTTCCATTGCCAGGTTTCGAGCAGGTCCATCTGTTCTTCCAGCCACTCGCGAACGTTGCGGGTTTCGGAGAGTTTGGCGGCGGCCTCGACGTGGTGCACCAGCAGCCAGCGCTTCAGGTTTTCGCGCAAGATGCTGCGTGTGCGGTCCGGCGAGTTTGGAATTCGCAACCACGGAGCTGGATTCGGCACTGGGTACATGCCGGGGCGGGCGTTATCGGCGCTTTTCCATTGTTCCTCGTCCCAATACAGCACGCTGCTGATCGGGCCCAATAACACTGGTCGCTCGGTCTCGCTCAGGTTGGCGAGGCAGCGGGCGATCACGCGGTTGTCCTGAAAACGGAACAACGAGCGCTCGCCGTCTTCGTCAATGACCATCCGCGCTCGCCAGTGTTGGATCAGGCCGTCGAGGTCGGCCTTGTCCATGCTGCCGATCCAGCCCCAGTTTCGCTGTGGGTCGTCTAGTAGTTTGCGGAAGGCGTCGGCGCTGGGGTTGGTCAGTTCGGTCAGCCATGGGCTGATGGGGGCGAACTCGGCGTACTGGGTGCCTCGATAGAGTTGCACCGAGCGCTGCATCAAGCCGGCGCTGTACAGCGAGGTGACCGGGTTCGGTTCGGCGAGGCTGTCGAGGGCGAGGATCAGGACTCGGTTGAGCCGGGTTTGTTCGCCGAGCCAGTTGTTCAGTGCGTCGCTCATGCTGCCGTCCCCAAATCACACTTGCCTTCACGGCAGGCTTCGCAGATCGGGCAGCGGATGTCGCCAGCCGCACGGGCGGCTTTGGCCATGGCCATTTGCACGGCGGCCGGGACGAGCAGGGCGCCTGCTTTATCCTGGGTGGCGGCCCATGGAATAACAGGAGGGAGAATCTGAATCCCCGTCCCCGCGCCGGGACCACCGCCGGAGTTAACTTTTACCTGCGCACCACTAATGGTCACGCCCCCCGCATCTACCTTGACGAAGCTCCCGCCAGCCTTGGCGGTCAGCTCCATCGCCGCCTCAACTACCACTATGTCGCCTGCGTGATAGTGAATCTCCTGGCCCGCCTCGACAAACTGCGCCGTCCCCACCTTCACATGTTGGGTCACGCCCACTGTCAGGTGATCATCCGCCCGCACTTCAGTCTTGCGATCCAAGTGGGTGATCCGATGCTCTTCAGCCTTGAACTCGCTGAACACATTGGCCTCAACCGTGTCATGCCGTTCGTTGCCGATGTGGATTTTCTGGTCATGCTCGATGTTTTCTTCCCAGTCACGCTGAGCGTGCAGGTAAATCTGTTCCGCGCCTTTTTTGTCTTCGATACGAAACTCGTTGTAACCCTTGCCGCCCGGCGAGCTGAGCGTCTTGAACGTGCTGCGGGTCTTGTTCGCCGGTAGGTCGTAGGGAACGACGCTTTCCTTGTGAAACAGGCAACCGGTGATCAGCGGCTGGTCGGGGTCACCTTCGAGGAAGGTGACTAGCACTTCCATGCCGACGCGTGGAATGGCGATGCCGCCGTAGGCGTTGCCGGCCCAGCCGGTGGCGACGCGCAGCCAGCAGCTGGTGTTGTCGTCGGCCTGGCCTTCGCGGTCCCAGTGGAACTGGACTTTGACGCGGCCGTACTCGTCGCAATGGATTTCTTCACCCGCAGGGCCGGTGACGATGGCGGTCTGGCTGCCGAGGACTTTAGGTTTCGGGTGTTCGAGGGCAGGGCGAAAGTGCGCGTCCCACGGGGTGGCGAGGAAGCGGTTGCGGTAGCCCTGGTGGAAATCGTCTTTGTTCTGGGTGACGTCGCTGGTGATGTTCTCGCCAAGCACTTGTGGCTGTTTACCTTCGTGAATCACTTCCAGCAGCAACCAGAGGTCGTTCCACTCGGCGCGCGGATGCTCGCTCAGGGCCAGGAAATGGCCGCTGACCAGCGTCGGCTCGTCGCCTTTGCCTTCGGCGAGTTGGTAGTCGCTGCGATGGCGTTCCAAGGCGCGGGTCGCCAGTTGTTTGCCGCGCGCACGGTTGGTGAAACGGCCGGGGTAGTCGTAGTCCTCCAAGTCCGGAGCAAAGGAGCTTTTGGCGGCGCCCTCGGGCAGGATACTTGGCTTTTCGAAATCGTAGTCGCGGCGGCTGACGCGGGTGGTGCGGGTTTCCAAGCTCAGGTTGAAACGCTTGATCACCGGCTTTTCGGCGGCCATGCCGGAGTCTTGTTGGTAGTTCACTGGCGCCAGTTTGCGGAACACCGTCTGGTCATCGCCGAACACCAGTTTGTGACCGCTGGCACTGTGCTGGAAGTGGAAGTGAATGCCTTCTTCTTCGCACAGGCGCTGGATGAAATGCAGGTCGGATTCATCGTACTGCACGCAGTAATCGCGTTCCGGGTAGATCGCACCAAGCTGGAAACTGTAGGCGTCAGCGAGGATGCCGCGCGCTTCGAGAACCTGCGCGATGATCTTCGGCACACTTAAATGCTGGAAGATTTGCTGGTCATGGTTGTGGCGCAGGTAGGCCAGTTGCGGGCAGAGGCTGATGCTGTAGCGGGTCAGGCTTTTACCGGAATCGCCTTGCTCGATGCGATAGACCAGGCCGTGGATGATGCCTTTGCCGGTCGCGCCGAAGGTCAGACAGCCAGGTTTGTACAGGATCTCTTCAAGTTTCAGGTCAGGGCGGGGACTGACCAGTTCGATGTCGAAACAGAACGGCTGGTTGAGGGCTTCACGGCCGACGAAGCTAAGTACCTGAAGGTCAACGGAAACGCCTTCCAGCGTCAGGGAAATATGGGTTGCATTCGCGTCCAGCATACCTTTAATTCCGTCCTTTGAATAAGCTGGTGCGGATGGTGCAGGATTAAAGCTCCTCGTTCAAGGCGCAAATGCCGTAGGCATGGATGCCCTGTGCTATCGGGAAAACCCCTAGATACACGGTTTCGGCCAATGAATGCGGGGATGTTTCGTCATCCGTACCTTGACATGGCAGCGTCACACCCTTGCGGCGACCGGGAATTGACAGTCATTTTCAGACTTTTGGAGTGGTGACCCTTAGATTGGCGGCGTGTGTTGCACCGCCATCGCGAGCAGGCTCGCTCCTACAGTGGATCGTTGTTGAGCACAAAACCTGTGTTCACTGATGATCCACTTTGGGAGCGAGCCTGCTCGCGATGAGGGCCTTACATTCAGCGCATTTCCAACTGCTGCCGATACGGCAAATCCGGCCCGGTCTTGCTGCAGGTCAGCGCCGCAGCCTGCACCGCAAATTTCAGTATCCCGTCGATCTGCTCGCGACTGAGCGATTGCACGCCCTCAACCGAGTCCAGCAGATGCTCGGTCAGCCAGGTAATCAACGCGGCCTGGAACGTATCGCCAGCGCCCACGGTGTCGGCGATTTTCACTGAGCTCGCCGGCACCGACCAAGCGCCATGCTTACGGCTGAACACCGTCGCCCCCTCGCCACCACGGGTCAGAAATACCAACTGACAGCGATGCTGCAGCCAACCTTCAATCACCCGTTGCGGGTCCTGCTCGGGGTACAACAGGCTCAGATCCTCATCACTGACTTTGATCAGGTCGGCCAGTTCAACCAAGGTGCCAATTCGCGAACGCCACAGGTCGATATTCGGCTCAGGATTGAGCCGCACGTTGGGATCAAGGCAGATCAAACGTTTACCGCTTTCCCGTTGCACCAATGCCAACAGCGTGTCGGCAATCGGTTGCACCACCAGCGAAAACGAACCGATGTGCAAGCCGCGCACTTCGGGGCCCAGTTCCGGCAGATGCTCGGTGTTCAGCTGACGATCCGCGCAGCCTTCACCCCGGAAGCTGTAATGCGGCGAACCATTGGCACCGACGGCCACCATCGCCAGGGTGGTAGGCGCAGCGAAATCCACCAGGTAATCCGGGCGCACGCCTTCATCCTGCAGGACCTGCTGCAAGCGTCGACCGAGATAGTCAGTCGACAACCCGGCAAAGAGTGCCGCGTCCACGCCCAAACGGCGCAAACCCACCGCAACGTTGAACGGCGAGCCGCCGGCAATCGCCTTGAAATTCACTTTTGAAGCCAGGCCGCTGGCGTCATCTTCACTGAAGAAATCGAACAGCGCTTCGCCACACACCAGGTACATAGTTATTCACTCTTTAAAGGGTTACGACATGCTGTTGATAGCGTTCGTAGGCGTGCTGACAGGCCGCCACATTGTCTGCGATCGGCAAGGTTTCGCTGGCCGGATCGAGCTTCACGCAACGCTCGCAAAGGTCCGCCAGGCTGTCTTCATGCCCGCTTTCCCAGGACTTGCACCACGCCGCCTGAATCGCAGCACCAAGGGCCGCGGCTTCGCTTTGATCGGTGCAGATGACTGGGGTGTTCATGATGTCGGCGACGATCTGTCGCCACACCGGGCTTTTTGAGCCGCCGCCGATCAGGCAGATGCGCAGGCTTTGTAAGCCATTCTGGCGCAGCAGGTCCAGCCCATAACGCAAACCGAAGGTCGTGCCTTCGACCACCGCGCGGCACAGGTTGGCCTGAGTCAGATTAGTCATCGTCAACCCCTGCACGCTGCCGGTGGCATGGGGCAGGGCGGGGACGCGTTCGCCGTTGAGGAACGGCAACATGCACACGCCTTCGGCACCGATGGGTGCTTGTGCGACGAGGTTGTTGAACTGTTCGATATCCAGTTCGAGCAACTCGCGAATCACCCCGGTCGCGTTGGTCAGGTTCATGGTACAGATCAGCGGCAGCCAGCCACCGCTAGAGGAGCAGAACGTGGCGACTGACGCGTCGGGACTGACTTTCGGCTGGTCGGCAAAGGCGTACACCGTCCCCGATGATCCGAGGCTCATGGTGATAGCGCCGGGCTTGATATTGCCGGTGCCAATGGCGCCCATCATGTTGTCGCCACCGCCGCTGGAGACCAGCGCCTGCGGGTTGATGCCCAGGTGTTCGGCGATGCTCGGCAGGATCGTGCCGACGGCTTGATGAGCGTCGATCAGCTCCGGCAGCGCGGCTTGCAGTCGCCCGGTGGCATCGATGTCGCGCAATAGTTGCAAATCCCATTGGCGGGTGCGCACGTTGAAGTACCCGGTGCCCGAGGCGTCGCCGTACTCACTGCAACTGCGGCCGGTGAGCCAATAGTTGAGGTAGTCGTGGGGCAGCAGAATGCGCGCAATGCGAGCAAAAATCTGCGGATGTTGTTCTTTGGTCCAGAGCAGTTTGGAGACGGTGTAGCCCGGCGCGATCACAACGCCGAGGCGTTCCAGCGAGCCATTTTCACCACCCAGATGAGCAAGCAGGCGGTCGTTTTCCGGGGTGGATTCGGTGTCACACCAGAGTTTGGCCGGACGGAGCACTTGGCCCTGATCGTCGAGCAGCACCAGCCCGTGTTGCTGGCCAGAAACGCCGATACCGAGGATGTCCTGGCCATCGACCTTTGCCGCGAGCAATGCGCGGTGGGTGGCAAGCGCGAAGGCCTCCAGCCATTGGGCGGTGTCTTGCTCGCGGTGGCCATTGGCGCCACTGATCAGGCTGTGCGCGGCGGCACCCTGACCTAACACTTGACCGTTGACGGCGTCGAGGATGATAGCTTTGGTGCCTTGGGTGCCGCAGTCGATGCCCAGGAATAGTTGTTGGTTTGCCATGGAAGATCCTTGGTGTGTCAGGTCGATCTCGGTGAAGCCATTCGCGAGCCGTCTCGCGAAGACGGAGTCAGAATCACCGCCGTGCTTAAGCCAGCACCCGCTCCAAGGTCCGCGACACGCCCACTTCCCGCAAGCTGTTACAGCACCACTCAAATGCCGCCACAAACTCGGCGGAGTGCGGGATCGCCGTACCAAAAATCTCCTCAACCGCCAGCAACCGCTGCGTGATCAACGCATCATCCGTCACCAGCGCCTGACAGAACGCCGCCCGCGGATCAGCAATGCTGTAGGTATCGCCATTTTCGTCCACACCCTTCAAATACAGCGCCCAAGCGGCGATCACCAACGCCGCCCGTTTCGTCTCCTGCCCATCAGCAATCAATCGATTGATCGTCGGCACCGTGAACTTCGGAAACTTCGACGAACCGTCCGAACACACGCGCTCCAGCTGATCGGCAATCGCCTGGTTGGAGAAACGCGCCTCCAGGGTGTTTTTGTACTCCGTCAGGTCAATCCCCGGCACGGGTGAGAGTTGCGGCGTGACGTCCAGGTCCATGTAGGCACGCATGTAGCGCGCGAACAGTGGGTCGTTCATGGTTTCGTGAACGAAGCGGTAACCCTTCAAAAACCCCAGATAAGTGAGTGCGAGGTGACTGCCGTTGAGCAGCTTGATCTTCATCTCTTCATAAGGCGTGACGTCGTCAGTGAACTGCACGCCGACCTTTTCCCAAGCCGGCCGACCGTTGACAAACTTGTCTTCCAGCACCCACTGAACAAACGGTTCGCAGACCACCGGCCAGGCATCGTCGATGCCGTGTTTATCGTGCAGTTGCAGCTTGTGTTCGGTGCTGGTCATGGGCGTGATGCGGTCGACCATCGCGTTGGGGAAACTCACGTGGGTGGCGATCCAGTCCCCTAGTTCGACATCGCGCAGGGCGGCGAACGCCAGTAACGCTTTGCGGGTGACCGCGCCGTTGTGCGGCAGGTTATCGCAGGACATCAAGGTAAATGCCGGCGTGCCGGCTGCACGACGTTTGGCCAGCGCGGCGCAGAGAAAACCGAACACGGTTTTCGGTGCGTTCGGGTGTGCCAGGTCGTGCTGGATTTGCGGCAGCTGGGCCATGAACTCGCCGTTGCTGTCGTCGATGCAGTAGCCGCCTTCGGTAATGGTCAGCGAAACGATACGGATCTCGGGGCTGGCGAGTTTGTCGATCAGCGTTTGTGCGCCGTCTTCGGCCAAAAGCATGTCGCGAATCGCGCCGATCACCCGAACGTCGGTGTCGTCGGTATCGCCCTGCTCAAACAGGGTGAAGAGGTAATCCTGCTCTTTGAGATCGTCCCGGGCGCGACGGTCCTCGGCGCGCAGGCCGACGCCGCAAATGGCCCAGTCCAGACCTTCGCCGGTATTGATCAATGCATCGGTGTAATACGCCTGATGCGCCCGATGGAAACCGCCGACTCCGATGTGCACGATGCCTTGGCGGGTGTCGCTCAGGGTATAGGCGGGCAGGGCAACCTCAGGGGCGAGGCGATTGAGGTTCTGTTTATTGAGTTTCATCAAAAGGTCTCGAATTCAGGCTGCGGCGCGCAACGGGCGGGTCAGCGCCACGCCGTCGGCATCGAATAAATGGCAGTGCTCGGCATCCAGGTGCAGGCTTAGCGACTCGCCGTAACGGCTGGCCAGGTCGCCGCGAACTCGCATGGTCAGCGCTTCGCCGGACGCGGTCACCACGTGGCAGAAGGTGTCGCTGCCCAGGCGTTCACTGACATCGGCCGTGACCTGCAAGGTGCAGTCGCCGTTTTGCGCAAGATTCAGATGTTCCGGGCGAATGCCCAGGGTGATCGCGCCACCGATGCTCAGGTTGGCACCGCTCAACGGCAACGCGATGCGGGTGCCGGCGTCCAGCAGCACTTCGCAGCTCTGGCTTTCGACGCGGGTGACTTTGCCCTTGAGGAAGCCCATTTTCGGCGTGCCCAGGAACCCCGCGACAAACAGGTTGGCCGGCTGGTGATAGAGGTCCAGGGGCGAGCCGACTTGTTCGATTTTGCCGCCATTGAGTACGACCACTTTGTCGGCCATCGTCATGGCTTCGACTTGGTCGTGGGTTACGTAGATCATCGTGGCTTGCAGTTCTTTGTGCAGTCGCAACAGTTCCAGGCGCATCTGCACCCGAAGGGCGGCGTCGAGGTTGGACAGCGGCTCGTCGAACAGGAAGATCTTCGGATTGCGCACGATGGCCCGGCCGATGGCCACGCGCTGACGCTGACCGCCGGACAACTGTTTCGGTTTACGGTCCAGCATCGGCCCGAGTTCGAGGATGCGTGCCGCTTCGCCAACTTTGTTCTCGACTTCGGCTTTCGGTACACCGGCCAGGTCGAGGGCAAACGACATGTTTTTGCGCACGCTCATGTGCGGGTACAGGGCGTAGGTCTGGAATACCATTGCCAGGTCGCGCTTGGCGGGGCTGACTTCGGTGATGTCGCGGCCATCAAGCTCGATGGTGCCGCCGCTGACTTCTTCCAGGCCGGCAATCAGGCGCAGCAGGGTGGATTTGCCGCAGCCCGACGGCCCGACGAACACCACGAATTCCTTGTCGCTCACTTCCAGGTCGATGCCTTTGATGATGGAAAAACCTTCAAAGCCTTTTTGCAGATTCTTGATTTTCAGGTTGGCCATGGTGGCGCTCCTTTTGTGCTTATTCTTTGAGGGCTATTTCACGGCGCCGAACGACAGGCCGCGAACCAATTGTTTTTGGCTGATCCAGCCAAAGATCAGGATCGGCGCGCAGGCCAGCGTCGACACCGCCGACAACTTGGCCCAGAACAGGCCTTCGGGGCTTGAGTACGACGCGATCAACGCAGTCAGTGGCGCAGCTTTTGATGAAGTCAGGTTCAAGGACCAGAACGCCTCGTTCCAGCACAGGATCAGCGACAGCAACACCGTGGACGCCAGGCCGCCCTTGGCGATCGGCAGCAGCACCCGGAGCATTTCCTGCCACAGCGTGGCGCCGTCGAGACGCGCAGCTTCGAGGATGTCCTTGGGGATGTCTTTGAAGTAGGTGTAAATCATCCAGACCACGATCGGCAGGTTGATCAGCGTGTAGATCACGATCAGTGCGATCCGCGTGTCCAGCAGGCCGAAACTCTTGGCCAGCAGGTAGATCGGCATCAACACGCCCACCGGCGGCAGCATCTTGGTAGAGAGCATCCACAGCAACGTGCCTTTGGTGCGCTTGGTTTCGTAGAACGCCATCGAGTAGGCCGCCGGCACTGCGATCAGTAGGCACAGAGCGGTAGCGCTGAACGAAATCACCACCGAGTTCCAGGCGAAGCTGAAGTAATCGCTGCGCTCGTTGATGTGCAGGTAGTTCTCCAGCGTCGGCGTGAAGATGAACTGCGGCGGTGTGGCGAAGGCATCGATTTCGGTTTTGAAACTGGTCATCACCATCCAGAAGATCGGGAAGAAGATCAGGATCGCGATGGCCCAGGCCAGGGTGCCGAGCAGCAGGCTTTGCAGGCGGCGGGATTGTTGAAGGGTCATGGCGCAGGCCTCAGGCTTTGTCTGTCAGGTTTTTGCCGATCATGCGCACCAGCACGATGGCCGCGATGTTGGCGATCACCACCGCGATCAAGCCACCGGCGGACGCCATGCCGACGTCGAACTGCACCAGCGCCTGGTTGTAGATCAGGTAGGCGAGGTTGGTCGAGGCATAGCCAGGGCCACCGTTGGTGGTGGTGAAGATTTCGGCAAATACCGAGAGTAGGAAGATGGTTTCGATCATCACCACCACCGCAATCGGTCGTGCCAGGTGCGGCAAGGTCAGGTGCCAGAAAATCGCGATCGGCCCGGCACCGTCGAGGCGTGCGGCTTCCTTCTGCTCCTGGTCTAGGGACTGCATGGCAGTCATCAGGATCAGGATCGCGAACGGCAGCCATTGCCACGACACAATGATGATGATCGACAGCAGCGGGTAGTGCGCCAGCCAGTCCACCGGTTGTGCACCGAACAGTTTCCAGACGTAGGCGAGAATCCCCGAGACGGGATGGAAAATCAGGTTCTTCCAGATCAGTGCACCAACGGTGGGCATGATGAAAAACGGCGAGATCAGCATCACCCGCACGATGCCGCGACCGAGAAACTCACTGGCCTCCAGCAGCGCACTGATCAGCACCCCGAACACCACGCTGATCAGCAGCACGCTGCCGACCAGCAACAAGGTATTGGTGGCGCCGGGCAGGAAACCCGAGTCACTGAGGAAGTAGCTGAAGTTCTCAAGCCCCACGAATTGGTTCTCGCCGGGGTACAGCAGGTTGTAGCGGATCAGCGAGAAGTAAGCGGTCATGCCCAGCGGCACGATCATCCACAGCAGTAACAACGCCACCGAGGGGCTGACCAGGAACCAGCCGGGATTGGCCAACCGGCTTTTACGCACGGGTTGGGGTATGTCCATGTGAACGTTGGTAGTTGAAATATTCATGGCGATAGAACCGATTGAGAACAGACAGATGAAGTTCAACTGTGGGAGCGACGGTACGGCGATCCCACGGGGGCTGCGGGTTACTTGGGATAACCGGCGCGCTTCATTTCACGTTCGGTCGTTTGCTGGGCCGCCGTCAGTGCCTGGTCGACCGTGGTCTGGCCGATCAGCGCTGCCGAAAACAGCTTGCCGACCTGGGTACCCACGGCCTGGAATTCAGGAATGGTCACCAACTGGATGCCGATATACGGCACGGGCTTGAGGGTCGGATGGCTCGGGTCCGCGGCTTTCAGCGATTCAAGGGTCACCTTGGCGAACGGCGCCGCCTTAATGTACTCATCGCTATACGTCGAAGCGCGGGTACCTGGCGGTACATTGGCAATGCCGTCTTTCTCGGCAACCAACGCCCCATACTCTTTGGACGTTGCCCAGGCGCTAAAGGTTTTCGCCGCGTCCTTGGCCTTGGAGCTGGTAGGAATCGCCAGTGCCCAGGAATACAACCAGGCCGAACCTTTGTCGGTGGTTTCATGCGGTGCGTAGGTGAAGCCGACATGATCGCTGACCTTGCTTTGGGTCTTGTCGGTGACAAACGAACCGGCAACGCTGGCATCGACCCAGATCGCACACTTGCCGCTGTTGAATAGCGCCAGGTTTTCGTTAAAGCCGTTGCTCGTGGCCCCCGGCGGGCCAGATTTTTTCATGGTGTCGACATAGAAGTTCAGCGCGTTCTTCCACTCGGGGCCGGTAAACTCCGGCTTCCACTGCTCATCGAACCAGCGCGCACCATACGCATTGGCGACGGTGGTGATCAGTGCCATGTTCTCGCCCCAACCGGCCTTGCCGCGCAGGCAAATGCCGTACTGTTCTTTATCCTTATCGGTGAGTTTGCTGGCGAACTCACCGATCTGGGTCCAGGTTGGGTGCTCGGGCATGGTCAGCCCGGCTTCCTTGAACAGATCGGTACGGTAATAGGTGATGGAGCTTTCGGCGTAGAAGGGCAAGGCATAGAGCGAACCCTTGACCGACAGGCCTTCACGCACCGATGGGAAAACGTCGTCGAGAGCATAACTGGCCGGCAAGTCCTTCATCGGCTCCAGCCAACCTTTGGCGCCCCAAAGTGCGGCTTCGTACATGCCGATGGTCAACACATCGAACTGCCCGCCTTGGGTGGCGATGTCGGTGGTCAGGCGTTGGCGCAGGACATTTTCCTCCAGCACCACCCAATTGAGCTTGATGTCCGGATGTTCAGCCTCAAAGGTTTTCGAGAGCTTTTGCATGCGGATCATGTCGCTGTTGTTGACCGTGGCGATGGTCAGGTCCTGGGCGCCGAAGCTGACACTGCTGAGGGTCATGCAGGTGAGGGCAAGCAGAGTTTTTACAGAAGGTTGCATCGTGCACTCCTTTTCTGCACCCGGCGGGTACAGACGGACAGTTATTGTTTTTGTGTCTTCCTGCGGAGGGAAGAATGTGCACTGATTACAGCCTTCAATTGATGACGTGACAAATCATCCGTCGCACTTCAATCGATACTATTTTGCACTGCTGTTTGGAGAGAGAGGTAAAGAGTATGGCTTTTCAGCGGTTGTGACCTATGGAATGCGTATAGGTTTTCAGGCGTTTAACCCAGATTTTGCTCAGTCAACCGCTGCACCGCCAATCGCCGGTAGTGCGATGGCGTCATGCCCTTGAGTTGCTGAAAACGCCGATTGAAGTTGGAAATATTGTTGAAGCCCGACTCGAAACACACGTCGGTTACTGGCTTGTTGCCATCGGCCAGCAGCTCGCAGGATTTGCTGATGCGCAGGCGATTGACGAACTCGATGAAGCAGCGGCCAGTGGCTTGCTTGAACACTCGGCTGAAATAAGTCGGCTTCATACCCAAGTGCTCGGCGACTTCCTCCAGCGGCAGTTCACGGGCGTAATGCGCAAAGATGTAATCCACCGCCCGGTTGGTGCGATCGATATTGTGCTCGTCGGCCAATTGCGGCGTCGTGGCCCCGGACAGCAGCTGATAGTCGTCAGACGTCGCCAGCAACTCCAACAGAATAAAAAAGTGCCCGAGGCGCGTCACGCCTTTGGTGTCGGCGATTCGCTGCATCAAGGTCATGGCCTGGCGGATGGTGCGCTTGCAGCGAAACTCGATACCGTACTGGGCGCGTTCCAACAGCGGCGCCAGCGCCTTGAGCTCGGCAAACACCAAGTGGCCGCTGTCGAACAACTCGTCCGTGAAATTGACCAGCATGTCGCGTTTGGGCACCACTTCGTCTTCGGCCACCTGGCTGATCCAGTTGTGGGGTAGGTTGGGGCCGGTAAGGAACAGCGATTCCGGATAGAAATTACCGATGTAGTCACCGATGAACACTTTGCCGGAGCTGGCGACGATCAGGTGCAGCTCGTATTCCTTGTGAAAATGCCAGCGCACCAACGGGCACGGAAAACCGTGCTGACGATAGATGATGGACAACCCGTTGTGGTCGTCCATCAGTTCGTAGGAGGGGTCTGTCACGCGGGCTGTTCGGGTCATGTCAGGACGCTTTTTTTGTTATCGCTGTCGAATCATGCCTCTTTTGGCGCCTTCTGTGCCAGCCGGTCACGACTTTCGCTTGGGCAGCTTCCCTTAATCCGCTTTCATGCTGGCGCGCAAATCACTAATTCCGCTTGCTCGCTTTGGTCAGGCTTACAATTCGGCAATAAGACACAATGTTTGACTCTTCAATAAAATCGACATTGATGATATTGCACTTTGACGCCCAGTCGCTTTTCTTCGGGTCGAACCAGGAATTAAGCGTGTCATGAATATCAACGGGGCCACCGAGAGCGCTGTAACTGGTGGCGGAAAGCGACCACGGCGCCCAGGTGCCCGGAGGGTTTTTTAACACGTTAATAATGTGCTTTTCCAAGTTCGCGGCACTGGTAATACCGCTGCCAGACCATTTGTGCTCGATTTGCTCGTGAAATACGTCCTGATCAAGTGCTCTGTGCCATGGGGCGGCGACTAAAATTCTTTGTATAGTGCTGATTTGTTTGAGTTGACGAAGACTCAAAGACCGGTTTTTGGTGGGGATTATGCGACGACCCAGAAAGAGCATCAACATGCTGTTGAAGTCAGCGAAATCAAACTGATCCCCCTTCAGTTCATGAACGTCCAGGATGATGAATTCGTTGGGGTTCTCCTGAAGAAATTGTTCCACGTCGGTTACAAGGTGCCCTAAGGTACGACCGTTGCGGTAACCGTTGTGATGAATGCAGAACTTCCCGAGCCCCTGCGCGCCACCGTCATACATTAAACGAATATCGAGTGCTCGAGAGCCATGGCTCAGTTGAGCATAAAACGATTTGTGCTGACAGGCGAGCCAGTGGGCACCTGGAATCAGCGGCCAGGATGCTTTCCAGTCGCTGCCTGCGTTGTGGGTGCCTGGTAACGTCAATTCGCAGAGCGACAACGTATCAATTGCCGGAGTAGCGGCCATCCAGTTGTTAAGGGCGTAACTATTTTGAACAACACTGTCCATTTAATGCATCCTTGCATTGGTTTATTAGAGGCGGCGTTCCGCCGAGCTTAACTAATCACGTTGAAGCTCGGCGGGTTATTTATAGGGATGGTATTAAGGCTGGTCAATAATCGTGATAATGCAAGATGTTTGTTGGTTGCGTAAGTGCTATAGCGGGTTTCGGTTCTTTGCCTCAATCCATTGCGCCATGTATTGCGTGCTTTTGTGATGGTGATGGCGCAGCATGCCTCCCGTAAAATTATCACTTCTAAGTTGCGCAAGGTGTTGTTGGCCGTGCACCAGCTTTTCGATCAATGCGGGGCCATGTTCAGACTGTCGATAACGATCAGCCAGTAATGTCTGACCCTGGGACTGGGCGTCTGCCCAACGTGCTTCATCCTGGTAGAGCTGAACCGCGAAATCGGCGAACGCCTGTGCTGTGCAGGTCACTGCACCGGGCCAAGGGTGTCCGCCATGCATCGCTTCGGCGCCGATTGGCGTTGTGATCGTCGGCGTGCCACACAACATGGCGTCAACAATCTTGCCTTTGATTCCGGCGCCGAAGCGTAGGGGGGCCAGACAAATCCGTGCGCCAGACATAACTTTTAACGCATCTTGCGCCCAGTTCAATACGTGAAAACCCTGGCCGGGGTTGTGCAACGCAGTCGCTTTGGGCGGTGTGTAAGCACCGTAAATGTGCAATTGAGCCTTTGGCAGTTGTTCGCGGATCAGCGGCCAGATAGTGGTTTTCATCCAGAGCACCGCATCCCAGTTGGGCGCATGACGGAAGTTGCCGATGCTGAGAAAGTGCGCTCGGTCTTCAAAGGAAACCGGTGGCACGCTCGGTAGATCGACCATCAGCGGGCACCAGTGCAGCAAGTAGCGTGGCAGCTTGAATTGCTCGACCAGCAACTCGATCTCTACTTCGGAAACCATCAGATTCAAGTCGCAACGATAAATCGCTGCGATTTCCCGTTTGGCCAGATCGGTCTTGGCCATGAACTCAAACTCTTCTCGTAACGCCGGGGCGAACAAATCGTTGAAGTCATTGGCGTCGTCACTGGCCTTCAAGCGCTCCTTCAGGCGTTGATGGCGGGCATCACGCAGGCTTTGCAGGTCCGAGGTTTCAAGCACGCGCAAGGCATTGGGGCAGTGTTGTTCAACTCGCCAGCCGAACTGTTCTTCCATCATGAACCGATCGAACAGAACGATATCCGGGGCTAGTTCGCTGATGAACGTGTCGAAACTGCTGTTGTTCAATTCGATCAGGACTTCGCGAATGCCCAGCTCCGTGAGGTCTGCCCGGTGTTCACCGTTGCCAGCCGGGCTACTGAACGTAATGTCCCAACCTTGCTGCAAGAAGGTCTCGAGTATTTGCATCATGTGCCCACCGGCCGCTGAAGAGCGGGGCTCGGGCCAGACGTAACCAATGACCAGGACTTTGGTTGCGTGGGGCTGACTCATGAGAGGCGTTCCTTGAAAAGAGCAGAGGGTTAAAGGTAAGCAGGATGAGATTAAACCACAGTCGACTGCACAGTTTTTCATCCCGTTAGCATGACGATGTTTTCTGAGCCTGACCCATTTGTAATGGGACAGATGTCGGCGCGTTACCGCGCGCGAGATTGTTTCGATTCGCCTTAAGTAATTGGCATGCCTGGCAATGATTAATAACAACTAATAGGTTCTACGTTTGTACTGGGTTGTATACGGTGCAATCTCTATTTTGTGAGATGAAAGTATGAATAGCTCTTTCCTCTCGATTGTTGGCATGGAGTGCTAGTAATGATGAGTTCTGTCAGTATCGATGAAAACATGGAAGACGAATATTCGTTGCTGTGGTTGCTGGATCCGCTAGACGAGTTTGCGCAGATCGAACCTGTGCCACACCTGGCCAGAACGATGACCGTTAAGGGGCCAGCGCCGGATGAAGAAGTCTTCGAGGATGTAAATATAAAGGCGTTGAGCAATAAAATACTCGAAGGATGTGTAAGTGCTACCGATCCAGCAAATTTCGATCCTGGCTACTTTATTCGGCGCCGTATTGAAGAGACAGTGCTTAACGGTGTATCGGACCCAGCGCTTCGTTCATTGATGACGTACGATGCGAAAATTCGGGTTGAATATATTGAATCTGCACCGGCTAAGCGTAGCGACTGGCTGAGCGCCGAAAAACAACCGGCTGACTGGAGGGGGAGAACCTTTACGCTGGCGGAAATCTGCACAGATTACCATCATCGCGTCCTGAAGGATAAAGGTTACAAGGCAGTAAGATGGCCGTCGCATTATCCTTCCGCGCTCGTTAAAACCTTTACCGATGCGGACTATCAAACCGACTTCCGGCAGCACGTCGCTGATAATCTGCAACATCCGGCAGCACACGCTTTTGGAAGCCTGATTAAAAAAACCGCACTCAACAAACTCGTGGTTAACTACATCCAGAGTGATAAAAACGCCATGGAAAATCGGATTATTGCCTTTGAGTACCTCAAAGGCATCATTCCGCCACGGACGCTGAACTTGCACAGCGATCCGGACCTGGCGGTTGATAATGCGGTTTTTATTGGGCGCAGTAATCTTGATCGAGGGATTTTGTTCTTTCTTGGTGCGCAGGACTACGCAATAGAATTTCCCGCAGGACATGACGAGCGAGGCCGCTTTTTAGAAAAAAACGCGCGGCTGCAGAAATTATTGTTAACGCGGGTCCCGTTGAGTGCGCAACAGAAGCCTTATGTTCGGGACTTCAACTACCGAGGGAAGGAGTTCCCGCTTTTCGCAACGCGCCCCAATTATCGGGAAGTTGTATTCAAGTCCAGTTCAGACATCGGCAAAGACCTCTTCGATCGACAGATCAAACGGGCGTTCGCAGATATCGATACATTGGTCTCGACACACTCTGAGCGCATGAGCGATATAGCCCTGGAGGCAGCCGGCTATCTGCTGCAGTGCGTGGCGTTCGCTGTTTCGCTGCCTTACGGTGGAACCGGTGCATTGGCGTCTGCGCCGATCAGGATGTTGATTCCTTTCCTTCTGGGTCTGGGGGCTTCTGCAACTGATCTGATTCGAGCCGAGCTGTCGGACGACCCAGCAGAGGCTGACCGTTTGAGGATCAGTGCCGCGATCGGTGCTTTGGCTGAGCTGGCTGGGCCGATTGCCGAGAAACTCCTCGGTAAAGCGCTGTCTATCGCCGCGAAGAAAAGAATCAGCCAAAGAGTGCTCGAGGCGCTCAACCGCTCAAATAGACCCTCATTGGTACGCAGTCCCGCAGGCAGTATCAGCCATCAACTGGCAAGCACTACCGGCAAAGAAATACCAGGGGCAGGGAAGGGGCCGGTTGTCGCCGGTTATCTATCG
The DNA here is from genome assembly GCF_054330215.1 of Pseudomonas sp. Ma2-10. Lineage (NCBI taxonomy): Bacteria > Pseudomonadati > Pseudomonadota > Gammaproteobacteria > Pseudomonadales > Pseudomonadaceae > Pseudomonas > Pseudomonas sp. Ma2-10. The sequence goes on from NZ_JBTEYL010000007.1 coordinate 201,555, forward strand.
GAGTTGGCAGGCGGCCCTAATGTGGCTCAGAGCCTCGCGACGGATTCGCATGTGATCCGGCTTTCGGCGCCGGAAAAAGGTTACGTTTATCAAGGGTTCGTGTTCCGTGGCGACATGCGTGACCCATCGGTTCTCTTCGAAAAGGGCTTCACGCAGCGGACCCCGATCAAGGACATCAATCAGGTCAATGGCTTCAAGGGCGGTTATGGAGGTGCCCATGACGCGCTGGACCTTGACGGTGCCGGTATATCGACTTCAGCGTTCTACAAGAAAGACGGTGCCGGTGCATTTGTGTATGGCGGTCAAAAAGGCGGGTTTACCTATTTTATTGATGCTCGCCAGTTAGAGGGGTTTCATTTGTATGCCAATACTGAACTGGCGTTCCGTCCCAATTCCGGGTTGAAACAGCTACCCCCGCTGGAGATCAACTTCGCGGTCGATCTGCCACCCGCGTTGATTCTCGGCGCCTATGACCCCACAGGGAGGTTCATTCCCAATCCGAAAGCCATCGAACGGGCAATTAAAGCGAGCGGTGTCAGTCCGCTGGATGGTTTTGGACGAGATACAGGGAAGAAAATCGGTCAAGGGGGAGACGTTGTTTCAGAGTTGGCCGGTGTGGACTTTGGCAATGAAGGCGTGGCTGAGATCGAAACATCGTCCCCTGCGCCAGACACCACTACGACCACCTCACAACCGACTACTGCAAAAGTCGACATCAATGACATTATTGCTTTCAGGGAGCGGCAGGAAGCCAAACGTAAACGTCAGAATTCTTGAGCCGGTTCACCACTCAGGTCAAGCTGCATCCAAAATGGCTTTGACCTTGTCCCGTAGTTGATCAATCGAAAACGGCTTGCCGATCACTGCCATGCCTGTGGGCACATCAATGCTTTGGGCATAGCCGCTGGCAAACAGGATCGGCAACTCAGGGCGCAGCATCCGAGCCTGTGTGGCCAGTTCACGGCCGTCCATCACCGGCAAACCAACGTCTGTCATCATCAAGTCGATGTACTGATCTTCATCGTTGAGGAACTCCAGCGCCTGTTCGCTGCCGTCGGCCTCGAGCACCTTGAACTCGAGTTCCTCCAGCACATCGACAATCAGCATGCGCACGATGGCGTCGTCTTCGACTACAAGGATGATGGACGCGGTGGTGGGCATAGTGGGGTTCTCAAAGGTTGAATTCGCGATTGTCGGCCGATCGAAATCGCCGGGCTCTTGCTTGAGTAAGTGACGGCACCCGACAAGTTCCCTCGCGGTAGAAAAAAGAATAGCCGCACAAGCGCTGGCAGGATAACCGCTCCCTTGCTCTGGAGCAGTGGAATGTGGATTTTTACGGGAAAAGCTGTCAGAAAATTGGATCAAACCGGCGCTTTTGGGGCAAACTCCTTGGTTTTCAACAGCTCGACAAGGTTTCCCCATGACATCCGCGTCTTCGGTTGATGAGCAACGATTTCGTAAACTCCTGAGCCGCAACGTCAGCCTGCCGTTGGGTGTTGGCGTGCTCAGTGCAGTGTTCTTTGTCTCGCTGATCACTTACCTGTTGTCGGTGATCCAGTGGGTCGAGCACACCGACCGAGTGATCAATAACGCCAATGAATCGATCAAGCTGACCGTCGATCTGGAAACCGGTATGCGCGGTTTCTTGCTCACTGGCGACGAGCACTTCCTTGAACCCTACGAAACGGCCAAGCCGCGAATCGCTGTCGCCGTCAATACCTTGCTTGAACTCACTGCGGACAACCCGGTGCAGACAGACCGTCTGCACCGGCTCCAGGCCTTGCAGAATGAGTGGGCCACTTACGCGCAGGCAATAATTGAATTGCAGCGATCAAGCGGCGATTACCGCGGCGCGGTCAAGGCCGGGCACGGCAAGCGGCTGACCGATGAGATTCGCAAGCAATTTGAAGACGTGATCGACATGGAGCAGCAGTTGCGCACCACGCGTAACGAGGAAGTGCGCCGTACCACGATCTGGAGCATCAGCCTTTACCTGTTGTTCATCGCCGGGATCAGCGCCTTGTTGGCCTACATTGGCCGTCGGGACTTGCTCAACCTTTCACAAAGTTACAGCGCCAACCTTGCCTCGCAACAGGCCAGCGCCCAGCGTCTGGAGCAGCAGGCGTGGCTGCGCAATGGTCAGACCGAACTGGCCGAACAAGTACTGGGGCAACTGTCGCTTAATCTGCTGGGCCGCAACATTCTGCAGTTCTGTGCGCAGTACCTGGGCTCCGCCGTAGCAGCCATTTATGTGCGCGAAGAACATGGCGGTCTCAAGCGCGTTGCGTCGTACGGTTTCTCCCGCGAGCAGGAAGCGCGTGGACAGCAGATTTACAGCGATGAAGGCATTGTCGGTCAGGTGGCGAGCCAGGCTCGCTTGATCCGTCTTGATGACGTACCGAGCGATTACTTCAAGGTCAGCTCCGGCCTGGGCGAAGGGCTGCCGCATAGCGTGTTGGTGGTGCCGACCAGTGACGACGATCGGATCAACGGTGTGATCGAACTAGGCTTCCTGCGCCCGCTGACGGACCGCGATGTCGAATTGCTTGAACTGATTGCCGGCAACATCGGCACATCCATCGAGGCCGCTCGCTATCGTCAGCGCTTGCAGGAGGTGCTGGCCGAAACCCAGCAGCTCAATGAAGAACTGCAGGTCCAGCAGGAAGAACTCAAGACCGCCAACGAAGAGTTGGAAGAGCAGTCGCGGATTCTCAAGGAGTCTCAGGCGCACCTGGAGACCCAGCAGGTCGAGCTTGAACAAACCAATGAGCAACTCGCGGAGCAGGCGCAGATCCTGGCCGACCAGCGCGACGCCATGGACCTGAAGAACACCGAGCTCAATCAGGCCCAGATCCAGCTTGAAGAGCGTGCCGAAGAGTTGCAGCGCTCAAGCAAGTACAAGTCTGAATTCCTCGCCAATATGTCCCATGAGTTGCGCACGCCGCTGAACAGTTCGTTGATCCTGGCCAAGTTACTGGCGGAAAACCCTCAGGAAAATCTCAGCGCCGAACAGGTCAAGTTTGCCGAGTCGATCTATTCCGCCGGCAATGATTTGCTCAACTTGATCAATGACATTCTCGACATTTCCAAGGTCGAGGCCGGCAAGCTTGAGATGCGTCCGGAGAACACCAGTGTCGCGCGTCTGGTGGATGGCTTGCGCGGGATGTTCCAGCCCTTGACGACCGACAAGAAACTGGATTTTCAGGTCGAGGTGCAGGCCGGTGCGCCGATGATGATCTTCACCGACCGCCAGCGTCTGGAGCAGGTCATCAAGAACCTACTGTCCAACGCGGTGAAATTCACCGAAAAGGGCACGGTCAGCCTGACGGTCGCCAGCCAACCAGACGACGGTATCGCGTTTATCATTCGCGATTCGGGGATCGGCATTGCAGCGGATCAGCAGGAAAGCATTTTCGAAGCCTTCCGCCAGGCGGATGGCACCACCAATCGCCGTTACGGCGGCAGTGGTCTGGGCTTGTCGATTTCCCGTGACCTGGCCGCCTTGCTCGGCGGTTCCATCAGTGTCACCAGCGAGCCGGGGCAGGGCAGTGTGTTCACCCTGGTTTTGCCGCAGCAATACGTTGAACCAGGCGAAGAGCCTGTCGAGCCGATGAAAGCCACACTGGTTGCCAATACACCGAGAGTGACGCCCGCCGCGCAGGCACCGCTGATTGGCGAAGTCGATATCCCGCGTTTCGACGACGATCGCACCAAGGCGCCATTCGCCACCCGTTGCATTCTGGTGGTGGAAGACGAGCCGAATTTCGCCAATATTCTTTATGACCTGGCGCATGAACTGGGGTATCAATGCCTGGTGGCGCACGGTGCGGACGAGGGGTATGACCTGGCCAAGGAATTCATCCCGGACGCCATTCTGCTGGACATGCGTTTGCCGGATCATTCCGGGCTGACTGTGTTGCAACGTCTGAAGGAACACGCTGAAACCCGGCACATCCCGGTGCATGTAATTTCGGTGGAAGATCGGGTCGAAGCCGCGATGCACATGGGCGCCATTGGTTACGCGGTCAAGCCGACTACCCGAGAAGAACTCAAGGACGTGTTTGCCCGCCTTGAAGCGAAGCTGACCCAGAAGGTTAAACGCGTCCTGCTGGTCGAAGACGATGATGTGCAGCGCGACAGCATTGCCCGGCTCATCGGCGATGAGGACATCGAGATCACTGCCGTTGGTCTGGCACAAGAGGCGCTGGACCTGCTGCGCACGACGATTTTCGATTGCATGATCATCGACTTGAAGCTACCGGACATGCTCGGCAACGACCTGCTCAAGCGCATGTCCACGGAAGATATCTGCTCGTTCCCGCCGGTGATCGTCTACACCGGGCGCAACCTGACCCGGGACGAAGAGGCCGACCTGCGAAAATATTCGCGTTCGATCATCATCAAAGGCGCCCGCTCGCCCGAGCGTTTACTGGATGAGGTCACACTTTTTCTGCACAAAGTCGAATCCAGGTTGTCCCATGAGCGCCAGAGGATGCTCAAGACTGCGCGCAGCCGCGATAAGGTCTTCGAGGGTCGCAAGGTGCTGCTGGTGGACGACGATGTACGCAATATCTTCGCCCTCACCAGTGCCCTGGAGCAAAAGGGTGCCGCCGTGGTCATCGGCCGGAACGGCCGTGAAGCGATTGAAAGACTCAATGAAGTCGAGGACATCGATCTGGTGTTGATGGACGTGATGATGCCGGAGATGGACGGCTACGAAGCCACCATCGAGATTCGCAAGGACCCGCGCTGGCGCAAGCTGCCGATCATTGCGGTGACGGCCAAGGCCATGAAGGACGATCAGGAGCGCTGCTTGCAAGCGGGCTCCAATGATTACCTGGCCAAGCCCATTGACCTGGATCGCCTGTTCTCGTTGATTCGCGTGTGGTTACCAAAAATGGAACGCATTTAGTGGAACGCAATTTTTCAGTGGAGCGAAATAGCGAAATCGAAATTCGCTTGTTGATCGAGGCGATCTACCTCAAATACAGCTATGACTTTCGCGACTACTCCGGCGCTTCGATCAAACGTCGGGTCAATCACGCGTTGAGCCAGTTCGAGTGCAATACCATTTCGGCGTTGCAGGAAAAGGTCCTGCACGACCCGACGGCGTTCATGCAATTGCTGCAATTGCTGACGATCCCGGTCAGCGAAATGTTTCGTGACCCTTCGCATTTCCTGGCTATCCGTCAGGAGGTGGTGCCACTGCTCAAGACTTACCCCTCGATCAAGATCTGGATTGCCGGCTGCAGTACGGGTGAAGAAGTCTATTCGATGGCCATTGTGCTGCGCGAAGAAGGCTTGCTCGATCGCACCATCATCTACGCCACCGACATCAATCCGCGCTCGCTGGACAAAGCCAAGCAGGGGATTTTCTCCATGGAGAATGTCCGCGCCTACACTCATAACTACCAGCAGGCAGGTGGCCAACGTTCGTTTGCCGACTACTACACGGCGGCTTACGGCTATGCCATTTTCGACAAGACGCTGTGCGAGAACGTGACCTTCGCCGATCACAGCCTGGCGACTGACAGTGTTTTTTCAGAAACTCAATTAATTTCGTGTCGTAATGTTTTGATTTATTTCAACAAAAAGCTTCAGGATCGTGCTTTCAGTTTGTTTCATGAATCCCTTTGCCATCGAGGTTTTTTGGTGCTGGGCAGCAAGGAGACCGTGGATTTTTCGGCCTACGGTAACCAGTTCGAGCCGTTGGTCAAACAAGAACGGATTTACCGAAAATCATGAACAGTGCAGCGAACTTACCTTCTATAGAGGCCATCGTGATCGGCGCCTCGGCCGGCGGTGTGGAGGCCTTGCTGAATATCCTCAGCCCTTTGCGAGAGGGCTTCAGGCTGCCGATCATCGTGGTGTTGCACCTGCCGGACGAACGTCGCAGCCATCTGGCGGAGGTGTTCGCACGGCGAGTATCCATGCCTGTGCTGGAAGCCCGCGACAAGACGCTGGTCGAAGCGGGAACGCTGTATTTCGCAACACCGGGTTATCACTTGTCGGTGGAGCAGGACCGCAGTTTTTCCTTGAGCCTGGAAGCCCGCGTGCATTATTCGCGACCGGCCATCGATTACCTGTTCGAGTCGGCTGCCGATGCCTATGGTTGCGCGTTGGCCGCGGTGTTGTTGACCGGCGCCAACCGCGATGGCGCCCACGGCCTGGCCCAGGTCAAACGCCGTGGCGGCATGACTATCGTCCAGGACCCGGACGAAGCCCAAGTCGCGACCATGCCTCAGGCTGCGCTTGATATACATCGGCCGGATCACATTCTCTCTATTGGCGGCATCGGCCGTCTGCTTGTCGAGCTGGAACGAATCGCATGCTAAGTACTGTCCAAGCCAAACTGTTGATCGTCGACGATTTGCCGGAGAACCTGTTGGCGCTCGAAGCGTTGATCAAGCGCGAAGACCGTATCGTCTATAAAGCCTTGTCCGCCGACGAAGCCTTGTCGCTGTTGCTGCAACACGAATTCGCCATGGCCATTCTCGACGTGCAGATGCCCGGCATGAACGGCTTCGAACTCGCCGAACTGATGCGTGGCACGGAAAAGACCAAGAACATCCCGATCGTGTTCGTCAGTGCCGCCGGTCGTGAGTTGAACTACGCGTTCAAGGGCTACGAAAGCGGCGCCGTGGACTTCCTCTACAAGCCGCTGGATATCCACGCGGTGAAGAGCAAGGTGAACGTGTTCGTCGAGCTGTTTCGCCAAAGCAAGGCGATGAAACAGCAGGTCGAAGAGCTGGAGCAAAGCCGCCGCGAGCAGGAAGCGCTGCTCAATCAACTGCAGAGTACTCAGCTGGAGCTGGAGCAAGCGGTGCGCATGCGCGATGACTTCATGTCCATCGTTGCCCACGAAGTCCGCACGCCGCTCAATGGCCTGATCCTCGAAACCCAGTTGCGCAAGATGCACCTTGCCCGGGACAACGCGGCGGCGTTCACCCTGGACAAAATGCACGCGATGGTTGATCGCGATGAGCGGCAGATCAAAAGCCTGATCCGCTTGATCGAGGACATGCTCGATGTGTCGCGCATTCGTACCGGCAAGTTGTCGATCCGACCGGCGCGCTTCGATCTGTCGGCGCTGGTTCGCGGCTTGTTGCAGAACTTTGCACCGCAGATCGATGCTGCCGAGTCCTCGGTCACCTTTGAGGCCGAGCAACCGGTGGTGGGAAACTGGGACGAATTTCGCATTGAGCAGGTGATTTCCAACCTGCTGACCAATGCGTTGCGCTACGGCGCCAAGAGTCCGATCACCGTTAAGGTGTACAGTGAGAGCCATCAGGCTCGGGTGGAAGTACGCGACTTCGGGATCGGCATCGGTGAAGAGAACCAGAAGCGTATTTTCCAGCAGTTCGAACGCGTCACGGCCAAACACGCTGTCGCGGGGTTGGGCCTGGGGTTGTTTATTTCCGAGCAGATTGTGGCCGCCCATGGCGGTTCCATTACCGTCGAAAGCCGGATTGGCGAAGGCGCCTTGTTTCGCGTTTGTCTGCCGCTTTAGGAAAACAGCCTGATAAACGCAACCTCTGATCGCCCCCACGGTCGTATCAGCAGCTATTGACCGAACAAAGGCTTCCCATGAGTGAAGATGCACAAGACGTCGTATTGATCGTCGAAGATGACCCTTCGATTTTGATGGTGCTGTCAGCCTATCTGTCGGGTGAGGGCTACCGGGTATTGCAGGCCGAAAACGGCGAGCAGGCCTTCGAAATTTTATCGAGCAAACCGCACCTGGACATGATGATCACCGACTTCCGCCTGCCGGGCGGAATCTCTGGCGTGCAGATTGCTGAACCTGCCGTGAAGCTGCGGCCAGAGCTCAAGGTGATTTTTATTAGCGGTTATCCGCAGGAGATCCGTGAGACGGACAGCCCGATCACCCGTAAAGCACCGATCCTGGCCAAACCGTTTGATCTGGATGTACTGCAAGAGCTTATGCAGCAAATGCTTTCCTGATGCAGGACGCCGTTCCGTGACCGGCGCCCTTTCAGTGGCTCACCGTTTTACCTGATCCGCTGCAGTGTAGGTGAAGACAGCATCTGTCATTGCGGTGGGCATCGTCAGTTTTATGATCGGAACCACCGCGCCACTGGTTTTGGCGAAGTAGTCTGTCTGATCATGTTGTGCGCCAGGCAGCCCACCCGCAACGTAGAAAAACGCCTCGATGGGAAGTTCGCGTGGGATGTTTTGCGGCCAGGTGGCAAGGATCAATTCGATGTACTGATGCCGGCCTGCCATGAAACTGCCCAGGTTATGGGCTCGAATGGTTTGATAGAACGAGTCGGCACCCAGATTATTCATCGAATCGCGCACATCAAAACTACACAGCGCATTGTTTGTTCTGAAGTTGGCCAGCCATTGATCACCGGTAGTTATACCTTGTGATTGGCAGCGATTGCTGCGAGCGGGCCTAGGTTTGTAAGGACCGCAGCCAGGATCCTCTCGTTGGTCCGTTGCACCGTCTATAGGAAACGAACATAACACTTCGATCTGCCGCGTACCGGTGGGTCTTGCCAGTACCGGGGCCAATACGAAGCCATTTTTGTACATGTACACCATGCTGGCGAACTTGGCGTCCTTCCTCAAATATGAAAAAGATACGCCTCCGCTGGTTTGGGAGCGTGGGCTAGGGTTCCAGCTCGAATACTGGGTCGACGGCACTGTTGCGCGCAGCATGATGCCTGCGCACAGAAACGCAGGCATCGAAGCCTTGCCACAATTTTGGCGAGTATCGTTGTAACGACTGGTCAGGTTGGCGGCGACCGCTGCACCACTGGCCGTTGCTGCGGATGAATACATTTCTACGCTGGAACCCGATCTCATGGTCCTCGCGAAGGTCTGTTCGACTGGCGGTGGTGGTTCTTGTTGTTCGTGGACCTGGCAACCCGAAAGGGCAACCATCAATACAAGAGCGATTATCTTCTTCATGAGCTTTCATCCCTTGAAAGTTAACCTGCCTATGGCAGGCGAGCGCAAAGTTGCCTGCAAGCAGACACGCTGCGTAGTTCAGGGGGAATTAAACCCGTAAAGAAATGCTGCGAATAGCTGTCAGAGTTGACAGTTGACAGTTGACAGGCTCCAAAACCAGGCTTATCCGTTTATTGGCGGATCATCTCCCGCACCGTCGCCGTCAGCAGGTCGAAGGTGAACGGCTTGGTGATCATCTGCATCCCAGGATCCAGAAAACCACCGCGCACTGCCGCGTGTTCCGCGTAACCGGTGATGAACAATACCTTGAGGTCCGGCCGGTATTGCCGGCCGATTTCCGCCAGTTGCCGACCATTCATGCCGGGCAATCCAACGTCGCTGATCAACAAATCGATACGCTGCCCGGAATCGAGAATCGGCACCGCGCTGTCGGCATCGCCAGCCTCGACGAAGGCATAGCCCAGATCACTCAACACCGTACTGACCAGCATCCGCACCGCCGGATCGTCTTCGACGATAAGCACCGTTTCGCCATTTTGTGCGAACGAAGCGTGCTGGATGTCCATCGGGCTGTCCTGAGGCACGTCACCGCCGAATCGCGGGAGAAACAGGCTCACCGTGGTGCCTTCACCTACGCCACTGTGAATGGCGACGTGGCCGCGTGATTGTTTGCTGAAACCATAGATCATCGACAGTCCAAGGCCGGTGCCCTGGCCGATGGGTTTGGTGGTAAAGAACGGATCAAAGGCTCGGTTGATAGTGCTTTGCGGCATACCACACCCAGTGTCGGTGACACTGAGCACCACGTAATCACCCGGTTGAAGGTTGCTCTGCGCTTCGGTGAACTCAATGCCCAGATGCTGATTGCTGGTTTTCACTACCAGTTTGCCGCCATCGGGCATCGCATCCCGAGCATTGATCACCAGATTGAGCAGGGCGCTTTCCAATTGATTGGGATCGGCCTCGGCCACCCAGAGACGCTCGTTCAGTTGCATGTCCAACTGAATGGTTTCGTTGATGCTGCGCTGAAGCAACTCGCCCATGGAGACCACCAGGGTGTTCATCTCCACGGGTTTGGAGTCCAGCGACTGACGCCGTGAGAACGCCAGCAGACGGTGGGTCAGGCCTGCCGCGCGGTTGGCTGAGGTCACACCCAGATCGATAAGGCTGTCCAGATCGTCGGTGCGGCCACGGGCCAGACGTCGGCGCAGCAACTCCAGGCTGCCGATGATGCCGGTTAGCATGTTGTTGAAGTCGTGGGCAATACCGCCGGTGAGCTGGCCGACCGCCTCCATTTTCTGCGATTGGCGCAGGGCTTCTTCATTGTGTCGCAATTGGGCGGTGCGTTCTTCAACCTGCTGTTCGAGGGTTTCGAGGGTGTTTTGCAACCGCAGTTCGCTTTGACTCAGATCGACCAACCGGTCCCTGGCTTCGTACTGTCGTCGACGGCCGCGCAGCGCGGTGGTCACCAGGCTGATCAATGTTATCGGGTGAAAGGGACGCTCAAGAAAGGTCACGTTCCCCAACTGTGGGCCGTAACGCGACGCCGGGTTTTGTTCCGGGCCGCCATGATAGGTCATCAATACAATTGGAAGATCCGACCAGGCAGGCTGTTGCTCGATCAGTCCGAGCAGCGGTTCAAGATCACCGCCCAACAAGGCCTCGGAAGAGATCAACAGCAATCCTGCTCCTAGCACCAGCTCGCTGCATAACGCCACCAGGTCCCGAGCAATCACCCCGTCGTAACCCGCTTCATTGAGCATCATCAGCGCAATTTGGCTGTCGCGACCCAGCGGCGCGAGAATGATCGCGCGCTCGGACATCGCTTGCTGGGCAATCACGGGCTATGTTCCTCAAGTAAAGGATTGCTCGCACCCAAATAAGTCGGGACACCCCGCAATACCCCTTGAAAAGCATCCAACGGTTCACCAATGGTCATGCCCTGAGCGCTGATTCGGTATTCGCGAATGGTTGATTCATGGCTGCCCGTGCGTTTCTTGATGATCGAGATCGCCCGGCGAACCTTGCCCAATGCCTCGAAGTAGCGCAGCAGGATGACCGTGTCGGCCAGATAGGTGATATCCACGGGCGCTTGCATGTCTCCGACCAGTCCATGCTGGGCGACGGTCATGAAGGTCGCGGCACCCTGGCGATTGAGGTACAGCAGCAACTCGTGCATGTGCAGTACCAGCGCGTTTTCCTCTGGCATCGCCGCCTGATAGCCATTGATGCTGTCGATCACCACGGTCTTGATATTGCCCTCATCGACGCAGCGACGAACCCGGTAGGAAAACTCTCCTGGGGACAACTCGGCCGCGTCCACTTGCTCGATCAGCAGGTTGCCAGTGTCTTGCAGCGCCTTGAGGTCGATGCCGATGTTATTCATGCGCTCGAACAGCAAACCGAGCTCTTCATCGAAAATGAACAGCGCGGATTTTTCGCCACGCGCTACGGCGGCAGCAGCGAAGATCATCGAGATCAGTGATTTACCGGTACCGGCCGGGCCGAGGATCAACGTGCTGGAACCGGTCTCGATCCCGCCACCGAGCAGGGCGTCCATGGCCTTGATGCCGCTGGACAATTGCTGGCGGACATAGCGACCGCGATGCTCGGCGGCCACCAGACGCGGAAAAACATGCACGCCATCGCCCATGATAGTGAAGTCGTGAAACCCGCCTCGGTACTTCTGACCACGGTATTTCACCACACGGATCCGCCGCCGCTCGGCGCCATAGTTGGGGGTCAGTTCCTCAAGGCGAATGACGCCGTGGGCCACACTGTGCACGGTTTTGTCCAGGGCTTCGGTGGTCAGGTCGTCCAGCAACATCACGGTGGCGTCATAGCGCACGAAGTAATGTTTGATCGCGAGGATCTGGCGACGGTAGCGCAATGAACTTTGGGCCAGCAGACGGATCTCGGAAAGGCTGTCAAGCACCACGCGGGTCGGCTTGACCCGTTCGACCACTTCGAAAATCTGCTTGGTGGCTTCGCCCAGTTCAAGGTCCGAGGAATACAACAAGCTCTGCTGATGCTCGGCATTGAGCAGGCTTTCCGGGGGCGTCAGCTCGAAGATGTGGATGTTCTCATCCAGTTCCCAGCCGTGGGACAAGGCTCCTTGGCGCAGTTCGCGTTCGGTCTCGGACAGGGTGATGTACAACGAGCGCTCGCCGGCACGAGCGCCGGCCAACAGGAAATGCAAAGCGACGGTGGTTTTACCGGTGCCGGGTTCACCCTCCAGTAAAAAAACATGCCCGCGGGACAGGCCACCGGCCAGGATGTCATCCAGACCTTCGATGCCGGTGGCGGCTTTTGCACTGAATAACTCGTTTGATGTAGACAAAAAATGCCCTCTCAGGACTAGGGAAAGCGAGGCAGCAGGCCATAAGTGCCTGAATGGACTGCCTGTTCTCTTGACCCTTGGCCGAGACGACGAGTTCAACGAAATTTTTGCTGTGGTTAAAGCCCTTGCTGCAAGGCCGGGTCGTCGGGATTGAGTTGTTCAAGTTGCGCCAACAGAATCTGTACGTTCTGTAGCTGGCCGCTTTCTTTCCAGTAGTTGATCAATAATATCCGGGCTCTCCGGTCGGCCGGGTGTCGCTGGACGATCTCCTGTAACTGTTTTTGCGCTGCTTCCAGTTCCTGTTGATCGTGAAGCGTGGTGGCCAGGTCGTAGCGAAAACCCTTGTTGTCCGGCTCCAGTTCCACGGCTTTGGAAAGGCCAAGCAGGGCGAACTCACTTTGTTCGTGATGCAGCAGCCAGAGTCCCAGGGCATGTTGCAGATAGGCCGAGTCGGGCTGGGCCTTCAGTTGCTTGGCCAACAGTTGTCGGGCTGCATCGTTTTGGCCCAGGCGATCCAGCACGTCTATTTGCATCACCAGTGCGGGCAGGTTGCCGGGCGCAAGACGCAAGGTGTTCTCCAGTGCCTGCTGCGCCTCTTTCCATTGCGCGTTGTGAAGATGTAGCCGAGCCGATTGATAGTGGTTGTCGGCGCTTTGCGGTTGACTCTTCAGGTCCTGTTCCCAGGCCTCGATGGTTTGTTCCAGCGGCCCGAAGTACAAACCAAGATCGTCCGGCGATAGCCCCAGCAAGGCGTTCACGGCGGCATAGCGGACGCGCTGTTCGCTGTCATCGAGTAACGGGCCCAGCAGCAGACTGCGCTGACCGCTGGGCACCAGACCGCTGATGCTTTTGATCGCCGCAATGCGCACGTCCGGTGACTCATGCTGTAAGTCCACATCCGCCAGTTTCAGGGCCACGGAGCTGGGGTAGTTGGGCAGTTCGGCATGCAACCAGATGCGGCGTTTGACCGATATATCAGGGCGCCCCAATTGCTGGTAGAGGACCCGCGCTGCGCCCGGTTGGCCTGCGCGAGCCTGATTCAGCGCCTCGCTATAGCCGCGCTTGATCGCCTCCGGCACGGCCGGGGTTGTAGTGCGCAGGAAAAACCAGGCAACGCCGATGGCAAACAGGACGCAGAGGCCGATGAGCAGGAAGCGGCGGGGCTGGGGCATGCAGGAATCCGGGAGCTGGCAAGCTGTTGCAAAGTGTCCAGCTTCGGTCAGGCAAGGCTGTGAGTCAAACCAAGACTCAGTTCAATTGTCAGTCAGTCAATTCGAGGCGGTCTGGCCTTTCGATGATTTTTCCTACAGGTTGCGTCGACATTGAAACCCAGTTTGCGTTTGAAAGCCGCATGGTCGATCGCCTGACCATGATGCTGGGACTGTTGCCGGCCACCCACGACGAGCAATCCAGCGAGCTATTCGAATAGGAGGCTTGCGTGTTTTGGGCGATGAAATGCCTACTTGCCGCCGATTGTCGCCAGTGAAGCGTTGCTCCGCCAGCGTCAGAGTGAAGAGCGCCGACGGCGTACGCTCAAGCAGCGGTTTGCGATTTCTGGCGAGGAATGGGAGAAATCCAACACGGAAGTTGCAGTGGCGCAGGCCGAATTGGACTTGCAGCGTACGCGGGTCGAAGCGCCTGTGACGGGTTACGTCACCAATCTGCTGACCCGTCAGGGTGACTACGCTGTGGCCAGTGGCGCGCTGTTGGCGTTGGTGGACAGCGACTCGTTTTATGTCAGCGGCTACGTTGAAGAAACCAAGCTGCCGCGAATCGAGGAGGGCGACCGGGTCAGGATCGAATTGACGAGCGGCGATACCTTCGGCGGCACTGTGCAAACCCAGTTACACCTGGGTCAAACTGGCACAGCGGGTGCCGGTGCGGATACAGATCGACCCCGATTACGCGGCCAAAAACCAACTGCGTGCAGGGACCACCGCTACCGTCAAAGTCCTTACCAGATCCGACCATGGGCTCTTGGACGCAACAACTGGCTCTTCGCCGGCTCGCTCTGTTGACGGCCTTTCACTTGGTATGCGCGGACTTCAGGCAGTGTCGCTGTGATTGCTACGGACCCCTTTGGCATTGGCTGTAGCGCGTTCTCGGCATTAGCAGTGAGGAGGGCAGGAGTAACATATTCAGGCTTGTTGCAAGCTGTTCTAAGAACCTCAGTGAGCGATTAGCCTTACCATTGTTTAAATCCAAAAAGAAAGAAGTGACTGGTCTGCTCGTGACCATTATGAGAAGGCTTATATAAAAGCTCGCGCAATTGAGAAGTTTCTCTTTCCAAAGTGCAAAAGAAATTTCGGCCCAGAGTCCGAAGAATTCAAATACTTATTACAGCTCCGCGATTTTTGCGACGTGAATGGCGTCGTTCGTATGGAACAAGAGCTTAAAGCGGAATATTTAACCCGCGAAGGCCTCGACTGGTGGGGCTTATTAGACGAACGCCGATTTTACGGCATACATGAAAAATTCTTGGCGATAGACCAAAAACTACAGGTGACCGCGATGGAGTATGACTCTATAGCAGAACGTTTGTTGGCATCAGGTGTTGTGACTAACACCAAGGCGGCTAACTTAACTGCAAATGTCGCAATGCAGTGGATGCACAAGCATACATTTGATTTTTCTAAGTCCCAGACTCAGAAATATCGCGCTCGCCTTAATCGTATCGGGATTAACATTGCTCAGCCTTATGATGCGACCCGCAATACGTTAGTTTTTGTCCGTCGAGCAGAAGAGATTGTTACTTCCGACATTCTTGTTTTGCCTACTTGGTATCGTAAACCTGCTATGCACCTATCATTGGTGGCTGCATGATTCAGTCGGCACTGAAAACTGTGAGCATGCAAGGCACTCAACTTAGCTCGGGACAGCGTAGGCAACTGGCTTTTCAGCAACAGACTCATCAGTCGTTTATGAGTTCAGTACTTGCTAATCAGGTCAGAGAGACGTTGAAGGCTGTAGAAACTCTGAAAGAGCAGGGTGCTAAGCCAGAGCGTGTTTGGTTCATTGAACGTCAAGAGACGGGCACAATCTGTGTTGCCGAATGGATGGGATTCTAATGGATAAGAAGCAGTTTCAAGTTCTACGCTGGAATGTCGAAGCTGACATTCGCAACCATACTACTGACGAAGTGCTCGTTAAGAGTATTGCAAATGACGTTATGCGTACTGTCCTTGCTGACTTCTCAGCTCAAGCGGTCATTCGGCAGCGTAATAAACGTCAGTTTCTAACTTTCAGGCGTAATCCTGAACTCACCGCGCCCAGTTGGGCATACCGTAAGCCTGGCACTGTCCCTGGCTTTCCAACACTAAGATAAGGGCTTTATATGTCTTCCAATACTATTGTCGTTGAAGTAACTGGAAATTTTCGCAGCGGAACCGCAGCCAAATCAGGAAAGCCGTACTGCATGTTTGAAGCTTACTGCCATCTGCCAAACATTCCTTATCCGCAGAAAGCAACTTTTTATGCTGAGCTTCCGAACCAAGTGCCCAAGCCGGGTAGTTATGAGTGCGATGTTATTGCCTCCGTTCGTGATGATCGCTTGGTATTTGAAGTTGATCCACGTCAAGGCCGTCGTGTTGATTCGCCCATTCCTGAAAAACCACGTACTTAATGGATTCCTTATTTTTCAGTCAAATCACTCTCGGTGATTTATGGCTACTCCAGTTCGTGCAAGGCGTCGTAGCTTTATTGGCGCTTGGCATGATTCACGGTCATCAGAGGTAAGGTATGGCTATTTCTTTTAGTACATACCTTTATTTTCTGGGGGCTTTTCTCGGTGTCTTTGGACTTGGCATGGTTGTTGGCAAGTTCCTCTTAGGCATTAAACAAATTTTAGACGTAGGTATCTGATATGAAAAAAGTTCAACTGAGCAATCAACGTAAAATCTTGGCTAATGTTGCAGGGCTGACGCTTTTTGCGTTTGCTGGCCTTGCATCAGCAGCTGATGCTCCAGCATTTGATGTAAAAGCTTTTCTTGATCCCGTGGTTGCTACTTTGACAGCCAATATCCCGATCATCATTACATCAGTTGCAGGTGTTTTTGCTCTTGTATGGGGTGCGACTACTGGCATTTCCATTGTTAAGCGTTTCCTTTCTAAGGCAACGTCTTAATCATGTTGGGCAGGGTTAAATCAATCCTGCTTTTTGCCCTGGTGCTTTTAGCATCGGGGCAGTCTGCTTTTGCCGCCTTTAAGAATTCAGCATCTGATGAGCTATTTCCTAGCGCTGAGGCTGCTTGCTTATCTCGGATTCAAAACCTAAATCCCACTTACCAATTTCGTAACTTGGCGATTCTCCCGGTAGGCAGTTTAAAAGGTCGCTATAGATGCACTTATGAATACAGCAAGGAAAGCGCTCCTAATACTTGGCTTCGTAACGAAATGTCCGGCATTACTGAGGTTTCACAATGCACCGTAGGTGAGGTGCAAAGTTTTAAAGGCGCAATATCGTCTGTTATTTTTACCGAAAAAGAACAAAAGTATTTTGTACTTGGCAGCGCTCCAGCCTCCGGTTGCTACAGTAGTTGCACGTATGAATCAAAGGTTAGCAAAACCGACTCTTGTTATTTGTTAAAAGGCTCTACTACTCAGGGCTATTGTAATTATTCGTTAGTAAACTCCGGTCAATCTTGCTCTGCTAATACTTTGTCTCCTGCTGATCTTTCCGGCGACTCTTTAACACCGCCAGTGACAGACCCCGGCACCGGGACTCCTGATCCAGGCACAGGGACTCCTGGAACCGATCCAGGCACCGGCACACCTGGCACTGATCCAGGCACCGGCACTCCCGGTACTGACCCAGGCACCGGCACACCGGGCACTGATCCGGGCACGGGTACTCCAGGCACTGACCCAGGTACAGGCACGCCGGGTACTGACCCCGGCACTGATCCTGGCACCGGCAACCCCGGCACTGGGCCAGGAACGGGTACAGGCAGCGGTGAAGGTGATAAGTATGGTGCTGTCGGCAGCGCAGAATATTCTCGTGCTCAAGACTTAAATGCCGCGAACTCTGGAATATCTAAAGGTGTAGATCAGGCTCAGGACTCCTTGGGTGATGCTGCAAATAAGGCATTAAATGATGCTGGCAAGGAATCTAAGGATGCCGAACGTAGTGTTTCTGATCGGTTCAAGTCTTTTTTACCTTCGTCTTCAGCTTGCATAAATCCACAGCTAAGATTGCTCTCGTGGCTGTCTATTACCATAGATATTTGCCGATATATTTTTGTTAAAACATTACTTTCGTGGGTATTCAGCGTCTCTACTCTTTTTTATGTGTTTCGGGTATTGACGTCTTTGGGCTCCACTACCTCTGAGGTTTAAATGCCTGCTATCTATTTGTTGCTTTCCGGCATTAGTAGTTTTCTTGCCGAAACTTTTGGTCGTTATCTTTCAAGAAAGCTTGCACGTGTTACGGGCGCTCTATTGACACTTGGCGTCTTGTTTGCAGCGGCTTACGCTTCGTTGAATGCGCTTTTAAATGTGTTGTCGGTTCAATTTCCACCCGAGTTATCATCATTGTTGTCTGCATTCTTGCCGGACAACACGCTCGTATGTATTTCTACGATTGTTTCAGCTCGCTTCATTAAGGCGGCGTTTGATTGGCAAGCTCGTTTAACCGCCATTAGTTTGCAAGGATAATTTATGCCTGTATATGCCGTTACCGGAAAGTTAGGCTCTGGCAAGTCGCTGTATTCGGTATTCAAGATTCAGCAGTACTTGTTTCAGAAGCGACGTGTGGCGGCAAATTTTGATGTGAATATTTCAAAGCTTTTGCATCCTACCAATAAAACCGCGAATGTTTGCCGCCTCCCTGATATGCCTTCAGCCGATGATATAAAGGCGCTTGGCCGTGGTGACGGCATGCCCGATGATTCGGATTTTTACGATGAGTCTAGATTTGGTGTGATTGTCCTGGACGAAGCGGCACTTTGGCTGAACTCTCATGATTATAAAAAGAATGGTCGCCGAGAGCTGTTTGATCTCTTCATATTGATTAGGAAAATGTGCTGGGATGTTTATATTCTTATTCAGAATATTGACGTACTGGACACTCAGCTCAGGAAGAGTATTTGCGAGCACGTTGTTTATTTGATGCGCTTGGATCGCATTAAGCTACCTGGCATTTCTCAGCTAGGATTTATTTTGACGCTTGGTTTCTGGTCAGGACATTTACCACGAATGCACCATGCAGTAATTCGTTATGGTTACGGCGCTAATGCACCTCGTGTTGGTTCTGAACAGTTTCGTGGCACGTCCTTATACGGTGCATATAATACGCGTCAAAAGTTTTATGAGGTCTCGCAGATAGAAGGCACTTACTCTATCTTGCCTCCTTGGTATGTGCGCAGGCGTTTACCGTCTTCGCCTTTGAATGGATCTTTCTTTATGCGGCTCACCAAAATTTATTGGAAAAGACTTAACCGGATTCTTTGCTTTATTTTAGGGGCATTGCTGATTGCGGTTGCATTCACTTATTTCCGACCTATTGAGCCTGCTCAAATTTCTTCTTCGGTGCCGGTAGTTAAGCTCTCCCTTGAGCAGTATCGAGACTTCAAAATAGTTTCTTCACGTCTGTTCAATAGTCAGTGGTTTTACGTGCTAGGTAATGGTGATCGGCGTGTAACGTCTGACGACTTGATAAGTCTTGGATTAGGTGTTTATCCATTAGGAGCAGGGCAGTTAAGGCTTCATTCAGGCAGCGATTCTATTTTTATATTTAGGTGATCTATGCGTTATTTCTGGCTTGGGCTTCTCTTTCTGTTTTCCTCGTATTCTTATGCGGATCGTGTTGAGTTTTCAAATGCTCAACTGGGTGAAGTCGTGTCTTTTTTGGCACCTAAGCTCAATCGCACAGTCGTTATTGGTGCTGATTTATCATCTAAGCAGGTGTCTTTGTATGGCAGCTATGATTCGCCTGAGCAGTTAGAGATTTTGCTTCAGCGGGCTATTGAGTCTGTTGGATTGTATTATTCAGTGTCAGGGGAAGTCGCGACTATTAGTTCTGTTGTGAAGTCATCACCTTCCGCTTATTCGCCGTCTTCTGATGTTGACTCTCAATTCGCGGGTTCTGTTGATACGTCTGCACCGGTTCCTATCGATCGTTATGAGGTTAGCCATGTATTCAAACTGGCACATATTCAATCATCTTTTGCCGTAGATTCACTGATGCCATTTTTTTCGGCGGAGCAGGGTGGTACTAGGCCTTTATTGATGGCGTCACCTACAACAAATTCTATTATCTTCTCTGGCTCACCGTCTCAACTTGAAGTTATGACTATGTTGGTTGCTGAAATTGATCATCAGCGCGCCCAGGTGTTAATTACTGCCGTAGTCGCTGAGTTGTCCGATACTGACTTTGAAAGTCTTGGGGCTAATTTCAGAGCGGCCAATGATCGGTTGAACATTGGTAGTGTTACGCTAAAAAATCGCTCTGATCTTGGTGTCGAGCTGACGTTCTCAGGTCCGCGGCTTGGTGCGTTTGTCCAGGCTGTTCAAAACTCCGGTAAGAACAAGATTCTTTCAACGCCTCAGCTCCTGGTACTGAACCGCGAGAAGGCCAGTATCGTTGTAGGTCAAAACGTGCCGTTTCTGACCGGTACAACCACCAGCGCGGCCACACCGGCCGATAATCCTTACCAGACGATCACCCGTCAAGACGTAGGTTTGACGCTCGATGTAACGCCGTTTATTACGCCCAATGGTGATGTCGAGCTGGACATTAAACAGACCGCATCGAGCGTGTCGAATGACCGCACAGCATCGGACGTGATCACTAATACTCGACGTCTGAACACGAAAATAAAGCTTCACGATGGTGACGGTGTTTTACTCGGCGGACTTCGTCAGCAGACGACCGAGGACACGGTTTCAGGCATTCCAGGTCTTCGAAATATTCCGTGGATCGGCCGGTTGTTTGAGTACCGTTCGACTAATAACAAGTCGACCAATCTGGTTATTCTGATTTCTGCTCGCGTGTATCATGACTCGACACCGTCAAGGGCTCACGGCCTTGATAGCGCCTCAAAGCTCAACGGTGCTTTAGGTCATTTGAACTGAAGGCTACGAGCGACGGACGCACGCGCAGCGGGCGGCTGGCACACGTGGCCAGCGTCGGTATTTTTCTCAGTGTTCGTTACTGCAGGCGTTATCAACGGCCTCGAGGACTTTCTACCAGATCAAAAGCAGCAGCCCCGACGCCCAGGCTTCGTATCAGAGGGTTCGCATAATGTATATTATGTTAAATTATGTGTCGGAGCGGAACTTCTCCAAAGCATTCCGTTGATGTCAGCGACTATGGTTAGCCGGAATTTCCTCCTACGTCCTATCTATCTGTTTTAAAAAGAAAAAATTTTTCTGCATAGGTCGTGATTCCCTAACCAGGGCTTGTTCTCCGGAAACGGCCCCATAAATTTCTCGGGTTTAGACACAACTGATGCAACTCTGGTTGACCAAATACGTTTTTCCGGCTGATTTCCGTCGTTTTTCCGGCGATTTAGACTTATGCATTTCAGTGCCTATTCCCCTGGAACCCTTTAGGTGCGCTCCTTTCAATAATTTCCCCCAGTATGACCACGCCTTCTAAAAAATATCGATGGTTTGCATCTTTCCGGTCGATGACTACATCAAATCAGACAATAGCTGAGGTTCATTCCGTTGTCTGACTGCTCATAATCTTACATCCCAGCGTCACGATTGATGTCCGAGGAATCGTTGAACCTGTTTTGCCGACGGTTTCCGCACTCGAAGTGAGGATGCCTCCGGATAGGTGTTAAAATCTCTGATGTGCGCAGAACATTGAATTTGTCGTCAGCTTCTACTTACCTTCATCGTGGACATGGTGTGCGTCATACCCGAGGCGGAGAGAAGGATTAGGTGTGGTGTAATATCCGATAACTGTCAGACCCGGATATTGCATAACTCCGCTTAGCCGTCCAAGCTAATGCCATTCCAGTACCGTATTGGTCCATTCATGTCACGCATCCCTCAACCGCTGTTTGATACCTTCGAGTGCTTCCTCGAGCTCAACTTTCTCCAACTTAATAATGAGCGTGCAGCCGTCCAGCAATATCTCAAGAGTTTCGAGGATAATTGTCACGCCGTTGACAGCTACTTGGTCGTGCGGAGTTTTTTGAAATCGTACGCCGGCAACCAGTCCACCTTCAATTCTTTCAGGACACATGTCGAGCGCCTGTTGCTCTGGTCGCTGATTGTGGCGCGGAAACCGCTGTTGGAGCTTCGCCGCACTGATGCGGAGCAATTTATGGAGTTTTGTCTTAACCCGCCGGCGGACTGGGTTGGTCCTGTAGTCAAGTCCAGGTTCAAGCGCGTCGGCGGCCGGAAGCGTTTTGAGTCAGATGAGTACGTCGTTAATTCTGATTGGAGGCCTTTCTGTTACACCGTTTCAAAACGGGAACGCAAGCTTGGGAATGAGGCGATCAGTGAACTCTCCTCACGTCCTTACCATATGGCCCAAGGCTCGGTGGCTCAGGTCTTCGCTGTCTGCGGTAGTTTCTTTCAACACGCGATGGATGAAGGCCTTACAGAGGCTAATCCGTTCCGGGCCATCAAACAGAAGTCGATTTACAAACAGCGGAACATACAGGACGTCGCGTCCCGATCGCTCACTGAGCTTCAGTGGAGTTTTGTAATCGACACGGCAGAACAGATGGCTGACGAAGACGCTCGCCACGAGCGCACGCTGTTTGTGCTGGCCACGCTGTTCGCAATGTACCTCCGAGTGTCTGATCTGGTCGGCCGTGATAACTGGCGGCCGACTATGGGAGACATTCGACGAGACACGACGGGTAACTGGTGGTTTCACGTCGTCGGCAAAGGCAACAAAGGGGCCAAGATCAGTGTCCGGGACGAGTATATCCAGGAGTATCTAGTGCGTTATCGCCGATCATTGGAACTGTCTCCTCTTCCCTCACCACAAGAAAAAACACCGTTGATTGCGACGCTCAAAGGACGCGGCGGACTGTCGGATCGACACATACGATCGCTTCTTCAAACGGTGTTTGATCGGGCACTGCAACGTATGCAGTGTGAAGGTTGGAGTGAGGATGAAATCGACCAGCTTCGCTCAGCGTCTCTGCACTGGCTTCGCCATACCGCGGCTACGTTTGACGCGCCACTTCGTGACATGAAAGACCTACAAGCGGATTTGCGTCATAACAGCCTTAGCACCACACAAAATACTTACTACAACAGCCTTGATGAGCAAAGAGCTCGCTCAGTCAAAGAGCTCAAAATGCGCAGATAGCCTAAAGGCTTTTTTGTTCATGAGCTCATCCCTGCCCTGCTCCTTCGATTTGGATTCGGCACCGGCGCATTACAGGTTCAGCGTTGCCTCTGAAATTCCGGTTTATCGGGCTTGTGACTTCATGAATTTGAAACTTTTCCATCAGAAATGCCGGTAATGCGTATTTCGGCCCATCGTGACCGCCCGTTTCGGTACAACGTGACCGACCATTTCGCTAACGCGTGACCGCTCATTTCGCTAACAACGTGACCGATTTTCCGCCTGTTCCGAAACAGCCGGTCACGCTCTTACCGAAA
>NZ_JBTEYL010000008.1:0-208845 GCF_054330215.1 Pseudomonas sp. Ma2-10
AACCGCATAACTCTTTGTTTACCAAGGAGTTTTCCGTTTCGACTGCGCCGGAAGTGGGGCGAATTATAGACGTCCAGAATCTGCCGTCAACTCTTAATTACGCTTTTCGTGCAGAAGGTGTCTTGGGGGCTATTAATCGGGGAATTCGGCGGGTTACGGGGGGTAGTCGCAACACTAATAGCAATACACCTAAAGAGGCGTAAACCGCCCACTCCTTAAGATCAGCGCGCACGATCCACAACATATGCAGCAATCCAAGCCCGAGAACCACATAGGCAAGACGATGTAATTTCTTCCAGCTAGAACCCAAACGGCGCTGACTATAACGATTTGAGGTCACCGCCAAGGCCAATAAACACAGAAACCCAAGCGCCCCGACAATAATGTACGGCCGTTTGAGTAACTCAACACCCAATTGCGACCAATCAAAGCCGAGGATGAACGCCGCATACCCACTCAGATGCAAAACCACATAAGCGAAGCACCACAACCCCAGCTGCCGCCGGACAGCAACCCATCCCGCCCAACCGGTAAGCTTCTGCAGAGGCGTCATACTTAAAGTAATGAGTAGCAGGACAAGCGTCCCCAACCCCAACCGATCAACCAGCACTTTACCCGGATCAGGCCCCAGCACATCCCCCCAGGCCTGATACAACCAAAGCAGCGGCCAGACCGCAGCCGATACAAAGACGCCCATTCGCCAAAACGGAAATCGCATCAGTAGTTCTTCCGCAAATCGAGCCCTGTATATAAGGAGGCGACTTCATCCGAGTAGCCATTGAACATCTGTGTATCCCGCACATTGGGCTTGAACAATCCACTCGGCAAACGCCGCTCACGCGCCTGAGTCCAACGCGGATGGTCGACCGCAGGATTCACGTTCGCATAAAAACCATACTCATCCGAAGCAATGCCCTGCCAGGTGGTTTTCGGCTGTTCACTAACCAGACTGATCCGCACGATGGATTTGATGCTCTTGAAACCGTACTTCCAAGGAACCACCAAACGCAGAGGCGCGCCGTTCTGATTCGGCAACTCCCGCCCGTACATACCCACGGCAAGAATCGCCAACGGATTCATCGCCTCATCCAGGCGCAGCCCTTCTACATATGGCCAGTCAATCAAGGCAAAGCCGGAACGTTGCCCCGGCATGCTCTTGGGATCTTCCAGGGTTTCGAAGCGAATGAATTTGGCATTGGACGTCGGCTCAACTTCCTTGAGCAAGGCCGAGATGGGAAATCCGATCCATGGAATGACCATCGACCAGGCCTCCACACAGCGAAGACGGTAGATACGCTCCTCCAACTGATAAGGCTTCATGAAGTCTTCCAATGCGTACCGCCCAGGCTTGCCCACCTCCCCGTCCACCACCACGCTCCAGGGTTCGGTTTTCAGCGCGCCTGCGTTGGCGGCAGGGTCACCTTTATCGGTGCCGAACTCATAGAAGTTGTTGTAATGAGTCGCGTCCTTGAATGGCGTGATCGCCTCATCGTTGACGTTGACCGCCCCCCATTTGGTAGCAGGCAGTTTTTTGGCAAACCAGGAAGGCGCCTTGCCAGGCTCGACATCCGCATAACGCGCAGCATCGGCAGCACTGACCCAACGCGGCAAGCCGCTAACAGCCAAACCGGCAACGGCAGCTCCCAATACGTTGCGGCGAGATAGATAGAGGGATTCTGGCGTGACATCCGACTCATGACAGTCAGACGCTCTGGAAATTTTGATCAGCATGACAACTCCGCAGCATCGGAGAACAGATGCACCAATAGACTGCGGAGTATGAGGGAAGCTAAGCGTTTTTGTGCCGACGAAGTCGTAACAAATATTGAACCGGGCCAGAGGCTGCATAAGCGAGGAAAACCAGCAGCAGGATACGCGGCGGATCACTGAACACTACGGCAAACACCAACACCACCGCGAGGATGGCCACGAAAGGTACGCGCCCCTTCAAATCCAGTTCCTTGAAGCTGTTGTACTTGATGTTGCTGACCATCAGCATGCCGGCGGCAGCGACCATCAGCGCAACCAGGAAGGACATCTTCGAGCCCTGAATCCCGTAATCACTGAACGCCCAGACAATGCCTGCAACCACACCGGCAGCAGCCGGACTGGCCAGACCAATGAAGTAGCGCTTGTCCGCAGTACCGACCTGGGTATTGAACCGCGCCAGACGCAACGCTGCACCGGCTACATAAATGAAAGCAACCATCCAGCCGACCTTACCCATATCGCCTAAGGCCCAACCGAATGCCAACAATGCTGGCGCAACACCAAAGGCGACCATGTCGGACAGCGAGTCATACTCGGCACCGAAGGCGCTCTGGGTATTGGTCATACGGGCAACGCGACCATCGAGGCCGTCGAGCACCATCGCGACAAAAATCGCGATCGCTGCAAAAGCAAAATACTTGCTCGCACCAATCGAATCACCGGCACTCAAGGCGCTCTGGGCGCTCATTGAGTTGATGATGGAATAAAACCCTGCAAACAGATTCGCAGTAGTAAACAGGTTCGGCAGAAGATAGATACCACGATGCCGGACTTTACGACCTTCAGCGTCATGCCCTTCCTCGATGTGCTCATCGATGGGCAGCAGGCTTTCGGCGTCAGAAGCCTGGTTTGGCTCTTCGGGACGTTCGCTCATGGACATTACCTTGCAACGGGGTGGAAAGTTTGGACAGGTGTCTGGGACGACGGTTCGGCCGCAAACGATGCAGCTTTATACCAGAACCAGCCACCCAAACGAAAAAACGCGGCCTAGGCCGCGTTTTTCGTACAAGTGCGCGACTTAGTTTTTAGCTTTGTCGACGATCTTGTTGGCACCGATCCACGGCATCATGGAACGCAGTTGCTCGCCGATGATTTCGATGCCGTGAGCGGCGTTGTTACGACGCTTGGCGGTCATCGAAGGATAGCCGGTAGCGCCTTCGCTGATGAACATCTTGGCGTATTCGCCGTCCTGAATACGTTTCAGGGCGTTGCGCATGGCCTGACGGGATTCGGCGTTGATCACTTCCGGACCCGTCACGTACTCGCCGTATTCAGCGTTGTTGGAGATCGAGTAGTTCATGTTGGCGATACCGCCTTCGTACATGAGATCAACGATCAGTTTCAGTTCGTGCAGGCATTCGAAGTAGGCCATTTCCGGCGCGTAGCCAGCTTCAACCAGGGTTTCGAAACCGGCTTTAACCAGCTCAACGGTACCGCCACACAGAACGGCTTGTTCGCCGAACAGGTCGGTTTCAGTCTCGTCCTTGAAGGTGGTTTCGATGATGCCGGTACGACCGCCACCAACGCCAGCAGCGTAGGACAACGCAACGTTTTTGGCGTTGCCGGAAGCATCCTGATAGATAGCGATCAGGTCAGGGATACCGCCGCCTTTGACGAACTCGGAACGCACGGTGTGGCCCGGAGCTTTTGGCGCGATCATGATCACGTCGAGGTCAGCGCGCGGAACAACCTGGTTGTAGTGGATCGCGAAGCCGTGGGAGAAGGCCAGCGTGGCGCCTTTCTTGATGTTCGGCTCGATTTCGTTGTTGTACAGAGCGGACTGGAACTCGTCCGGGGTCAGGATCATGACCAGGTCGGCGGCCGCAACAGCAGATGCAACGTCAGTCACTTTCAAGCCGTGAGCTTCGGCTTTGGCAACAGTCGCCGAACCTTTACGCAGGCCAACAGTCACGTCAACGCCGGAGTCTTTCAGGTTGCACGCCTGAGCGTGGCCTTGGGAACCGTAACCGATGATGGCAACTTTCTTGCCCTGGATGATCGACAGGTCGCAGTCTTTTTCGTAATAAACTTTCATGAAATTCCCCTATATATCCAGGCCGTTCAGGCCATTCGCTAATTTGGTTTAGATGCTGAGTACTTTGTCGCCGCGGGCAATACCGGTTACGCCGCTACGGACGGTTTCCAGAATCGAGGCGGTGCCGATGGACTGAATGAAGCTGTCGAGCTTGTCGCTGGTACCGGTCAGTTGAACGGTATACACGCTGGCGCTGACATCAACGATCTGCCCACGATAGATATCGGTGGTGCGTTTGATCTCGGCACGCTGGGCGCCGGTGGCCTTGACCTTGACCAGCATCAGTTCGCGCTCGATGTGAGCACTCTCCGACAGGTCGACCAGTTTGACCACTTCGATCAACTTGTTCAGGTTCTTGGTGATCTGCTCGATCACTTCATCGTGACCCACGGTGGTCAACGTCAGACGCGACAAAGTCGGGTCTTCGGTAGGTGCCACGGTCAGGCTTTCGATGTTGTAGTTGCGCTGCGAGAACAGGCCGACTACACGAGACAGAGCGCCGGGTTCGTTTTCCAGAAGCAGGGAAATAATATGCCGCATGATTAAGTACGCTCCGTCTTGCTCAGCCACATATCGCGCATGGAGCCGTCTTTGATCTGCATCGGGTAGACGTGCTCGCTGGTGTCGACCGACACATCGAGGATCACCAGGCGATCCTTCATGGCAAACGCCTCTTCCATCTTCGACTTCAAATCTTTCGAGTCGGTGATGCGCATGCCGACGTGACCATAGGCCTCTGCCAGCTTGACGAAGTCAGGCAGCGACTCCATGTAGGAATGCGAGTGACGGCTGCCATAGCTCATGTCTTGCCACTGGCGAACCATACCCAAAACGCCGTTGTTCAGGATGACGATTTTGACCGGCAAGCCATATTGCAGACAGGTGGACAGTTCCTGAATGTTCATCTGGATACTGCCCTCGCCCGTCACACAGACGACGTCGGCATCCGGGAAGCTCAGCTTGATACCCATGGCCGCCGGAAAACCGAAACCCATGGTCCCCAGGCCACCGGAGTTGATCCAGCGGTTCGGCTTGTTGAACGTGTAGTACTGCGCCGCGAACATTTGATGCTGGCCCACGTCGGAGGCCACAAAGGCATCGCCCTTGGTGACTTCGCATAGGGTTTCGATCACGGTTTGCGGCTTGATGACGCTGCCGTCACCCTTGTCGTAAGGGAACAGACCGCGGTCGCCGCGCCACTCATCAACTTGCTTCCACCAACTGGCAACGGACTCCTTGTTCGGGGTCTCGCCGATTTCCTTGAGGATCGCGACCATCTCGGTCAAGACGCTCTCGACCGGACCGACGATAGGCACGTCTGCCTTGATAGTCTTGGAGATCGAAGCCGGGTCGATGTCGATGTGAATGATCTTGGCATTCGGGCAGAACTTGGCCGGGCCGTTGATCACGCGGTCATCGAAACGAGCGCCGACTGCAAGGATCACGTCGGCATGGTGCATCGCCAGGTTAGCGGTGTAACTGCCGTGCATGCCGAGCATGCCGATAAACTGACGGTCGGTGCCAGGGTAGGCACCCAAACCCATCAGGGTATTGGTCACTGGCAGGTTGAGCATCTTCGCCAGCTCGGTCAGCGGTGCGGAACCACCACCGAGAATCACGCCGCCGCCTGCGTACATCACAGGACGCTTGGCCGCCAGGAGCATTTCTGCCGCCTTGCGGATTTGCCCGGAGTGACCGCGAACGGCCGGGCTGTAGGAACGCAGCTTGGCTTTTTTCGGGAAGATGTATTCGAACTTCTCGGCCGGGTTGGTCATGTCTTTCGGGATATCGACAACGACCGGACCAGGACGACCGGATTGCGCGAGGTAGAACGCTTTCTTCATGACTTCCGGGATTTCCGACGCGTGCTTGATCATGAAGCTGTGCTTCACGATCGGCCGGGAGATACCGATCATGTCGGTTTCCTGGAACGCATCGGTGCCCACCATGGTGCTAGGCACCTGGCCGGAAATGACCACCATCGGGATGGAGTCCATGTAGGCCGTGGCAATACCGGTAATAGCGTTGGTTGCGCCCGGGCCGGAGGTCACCAGCACCACGCCGGCTTTACCGGTGGCACGGGCATAGCCGTCAGCCATATGGGTCGCAGCCTGTTCGTGCCGAACCAGGATGTGGGTCACTTCCGGTTCTTTGAACAGGGCATCGTAAACATGAAGAAGAGCACCACCCGGGTACCCGTAGATATATTTGACGCCTTCGTCACGCAAAAAGCGGACGAGCATCTCACCGCCAGATAAAAGCTCCACGTTGTTCACCTCTAAAACGCCAGAATACCGCCCACATAAAAGGGGACGGGTCTTAATAGGTTTACTTCTCAGCAGAGCATGAGCGACGGTGGTCGCCGACTACGTCAGCACTGACTGAGCAAGTTTGGGATCGTCCCAAGTGTTGCGGGCCTTTCCCACCCAGCGCGAGGTAACGCGTTGCGGGTGTAACAAGTCGGCGCGGATGTGCGCCTCATGATCTGCTGAGCGGGCCTGCTTCTGGCAGTCCCTCTACAGCGGACTTTGGATTCTTCTGTTTCGTCCTCTCCAAGTCAAGTCGTCTATGTGCTTTATTGAACTAAGCACATGAGAAAGCAAGAAAAAACCGCTAAACAGCGACTGTGTTAGCTTCAATTGCGCAACCCAATACAAGGAAATGGCATGCGAACGTTTTTCCTGACCGTCAGCCTGCTGATTGGCATCAGCTCTATGTGCATGGCCGCGCAGATCTACAAATGGGTCGATGTCCAGGGCGTTACCCACTTTGACGCCCAACCGCCCCAAGATCAGCAAGCCCAGCTAAAGGCATTCTGCGAACAGGCGCGGACGAACCTGGCTCAACTGCAGAACAACCCGCGAATACGAGAGGATGTCGAAGGCGAGATGCGCCGCCTGACCGACCAGCAGCGGCAGGCGCGCATTAGCGAAGCACAGAAACAGATTGCGGATAACTGCCAGTAGACACTGGCAGTTTTGATTCAGCGAGAAGCGGTGATCAGCAGATCAAACTCTTTGAGCAGCACCTGCAACTGCCGGTCCTTGCCCTGAACATTACGGGCGGCGAAGACCATTTCGGCCATCTCCTGAATTCCCGAAGCGTTTGGCAAAGGCAGGTCCTGCTCGAGGATCACCTTCATCCGCGCAAGGAAGATCCATTGCAGCCACTGCTCGAAATCCAGCGTATCGACCGAGAATGGTTCGACACTGCAAAGCGCTTCGGCGGAGGGCGAGACCTCGTCCCACCAACCCTGTACCCGCAGCTCGCGCTCGATCAAGAGCAACTGTTCGGCAACCTTCGCAAAGCGTGCATCCATCACAGCGAAACCTTGGCCTTCTGACGGGCCAATGCTGCGCCAGCAGAGTCACCCTGTTTCTCACGCGCCTGAGCGATCAATTCCCACAGACTGGCCTGAAGTGCCGGACGACCGTTGGCGAAAGTCAGGCCACGACGAGCAAACTGCTCGGCTTGTGGCGCATCGCCTTGAGCCATTCGCACCTGAGCCAGACGATAAAGCACTTGTGGCTCACGCGGCGCAACACGCTGGGCGCGCTCGAGGCTGGAGGAGGCACCGTTGAGATCACCGCTCGCCTGTTGCTGTTGAGCGGTAGTCAGCAAGGCCAGAACCGGACCGTCCAATTGCTCGTCGGCAGACAAGCCACCGGAGCTCGCCGAAGGAATCCCGCTCGGCGTCGACGGCATGCTGTAACTGCCCTGATTGATCGGTGCAGACTGCACCGGCGCGGTATCGATCGGCCCCGGGGTAATCGGGCCTGGCGTGATCGGCGCCGTGCTGATCGGTGCCGACGTCACTGCGCCGCCACCTGGGACCATCACGATGACGCCGGTATCACCTTGTGGAATCGCCTGAGTCTGGGCTTGCGCAGGACGTTTAGTCGTCGTCTGACGGAAACCGCCAGTCGCCGAAACCCGCTCACTGTTCGAAACGGCGCTACCGGAATCCACAACCGGAATCGACCCGCGTTGTACGGAGGAGCAACCGCTGAGCAAAGCCACGGCGGTAACCGCTGGAATCAACCACTTGTTCACTTGAAACCCTCTTTGCTTAATTCATCCAGCCTTTGACCCAATCCATCACCGTTTCGCCGGAAGCAGGGCTTTCGCCACCGCAAGCGGCACCGGGAGGCGGTTCGCTGCCGCGAATATACGGCATCTGCACCGCGCCTGGGCAGTTGGCATCAGAGCCTTGTCCGGTACGCGAATCGACCCAGGCCTGAACAATGTTGTCTGGTTGCGGCATGTCCAGCGGCAAAGGATCGGCCTTGCGCATGAAACTGGTCCAGACCTGCAGCGCACCGCTGGCGCCGGTGAACGGAGTCTTGCCATTGTCATCGCGACCCAACCAGACCACTGCCAGCAGGTCCTGACTGAAACCGGCAAACCAGCTATCCCGGGAATCGTTACTGGTGCCGGTCTTGCCGGCCAGGGTCAGGGTTTTCGGCAACACGCTGTAAACCGAACGGCCGGTACCTTCACGCATGACCCGCTGCATAGCGTTCTGGACCAGGTAAATGGAGGCCGGATCGAAGCGCTGCTGAATCTGGAACGGATAACGTTTGAGCGGTTCGCCTTCAGCGGTCAATACACTACGGATCCCGCGCATCGGCGTATTGAAACCACCGTTGGCCAGGGTCTGGTACATAGTCGCCACTTCGATCGGGGTCAGTGCCCCAGCGCCCAGCAACATCGAGGGGAACGCCGGAAATTCGCGACTCACACCGAGACGCGCCAGGGTTTTCAGGACATTCGGCACGCCCACTGCCAACCCAAGACGCGCGGTCGTCAGGTTGTAGGACTGCGCCAGGCCCTGATACAGGAATACGGTGCCATGGGAACGGCGATCGTAGTTCTGCGGCTTCCAGACTTGACCGTCCGCGCCTTTGACCGAGAAGGAATCGTCCGACAGCCAACTGGTCAAGGTGTACTGGCTCGGCTTCTCAAGGGCTGTCAGATAAACCGCCGGTTTGATCAAAGAACCGATCGGTCGCACAGCATCCAGCGCACGGTTGAAGCCGGCAAAACTTGCCTGACGACTGCCAATCATGGCCTGGACTTCACCGGTTTCCGGGTTTGTCACGACCATGGCGGCTTCAACCTCGTCGGCCCCCTTGCGCCGGGAGAGTCTCTTGAAGGTGTCGCTGACCGACGCCTCGGCTTTCATCTGCAGGATCGGGTCGAAACTGGTAAAAATTCGCAGGCCTTCTTCTGTCAGGTCTTCGTCGCGATAGTCTTCGCGCAGCTGACGTTTGACCAGATCGATAAACCCCGGGAACGAACTGTCGGCCAGCTTGCCGCGTGTCGTCACACCCAATGGCATTTTCTTCGCTGCATCGACCTGCTCGGCAGTGGCGACACCTTGCTGCTCAAGCACGTCGAGTATCAGATTGCGCCGCTCAAGCGCCCGCTCGGGGTTGCGACGCGGGTTGTAATAGGACGGCCCCTTGACCATGCCCACCAGCAACGCAACCTGATGCAGTTTCAACTCAGACAGCGGCTGCCCGAAGAAGAACTGACTGGCCAGGCCGAAACCGTGCACCGCGCGCTGGCCATCCTGACCGACGAACACTTCGTTAAGGTATGCCTCAAGAATTTCCCGTTTGTCGTAATGCAGCTCAAGCAGCATTGCCATCATGGCTTCGGTGAGTTTTCGGGTCAGGCTGCGCTCGCTGGTCAGGAAAAAGTTCTTAACCAACTGCTGGGTCAGCGTACTGCCGCCCTGGGTCATCTTGCCGCCAGAGGTGTTGACGTAGATGGCGCGGGCAATCGACTTGGGCGACACGCCCCAGTGGCTGTAGAAATCGCGGTCTTCCACAGCGACGAGCGTTTCCAGCAGATACGGCGGCACCTGATCGATCTTGATCAGAATGCGGTCTTCAAGGTTTTTCGGGTAAATCCCGCCGATCAGCAGCGGCTCCAGCCGTACGACCGAAAGCTTGGAACCGTTGGTCGCCGAGAGCTCGGCAACATAGTCGCCGGAGAAACGCACACGCACAGGCTGTGGTTTCTCCATGCCTTCATAGAACTGGAAACCACGGGTATTCAAGTCGACGGTATTGCCGTTGACCGCTGCGGCACCGGGGCCGTTGCTCACGGCTTCGCGGCGATAGCCCAAGGCATCGAGCTCGGTGAGGAAGTCATCCTTGCTCAATTTCTGGCCGGTAAACAGCTCCAGCGGGCGCGCATACACCTTGGCCGGGATGGTCCAGCGCTTGCCGGAGAACTTCTCCTGGACGATCGCGTCGAAGTAAACCGCGAACCCGGCCAGCACTACAAGGCCGACCAGACTGAGTTTAAAGGTCCAGCCCAGCCAGGGGCGCAGGCCCTTGGAAGGTGGTTTTTTTGGCGTGCGGGGGGATCGAGTACGAGTCATGGCGGCGGATTATACGCACTTTATTCATACTCAACAGGAGCCCTCCGAGGTTTGCGTCAGACGGACTTGCGGCCATAATGACGGCCGTGAATTTTCCCCAGACTCTGAAGGATCGCCTGTGAGCCAGACCCTGATCGCCGCCCTGCAAAACCCGGCCCTCTACCCGCATCCCGTAGACGGGTTCCAGGTCATCGAAACCCATATTTCCTGGGTAATCCTCACTGGCCCTTTTGCTTATAAAGTGAAGAAGCCTGTGAATTTCGGCTTCCTGGATTTCACCAACCTCGACGCTCGCAAGCATTTTTGCGGGGAAGAGCTGCGTCTTAACCAGCGCCTGACCAACGATTTGTACCTCGAAGTATTGCCAATCACCGGCAGCGCCGAAGCCCCACAACTGGATGGCGACGGCCCGGTCGTCGATTACGCACTGAAAATGCGTCAATTCCCACAGAGCCAGCTGCTCAGCACGCTGCAAGCCAACGGCGAATTGACCCCCATGCACATCGACGAGATGGCCGCGCAGATCGCCCAATTCCACCTCAGCGCACCAAAAGTGCCTGCCGAACACGAAGCGGGCACGCCGGACAGCGTGATGGCACCGGTACGCCAGAATTTCGATCAGATTCGCCCGTTTCTCAGCGACAAGGCCGATCTGCTGCAACTTGATGCGCTTCAAGCCTGGGCCGAAAGCAGCTTCGAACGCCTCAAGCCACTGTTCGCGCAGCGCAAGGCCGAAGGTTTCATCCGCGAATGCCACGGTGACATCCACCTGGGCAATGCCACCGTGATTGACGGCAAGGTCGTGATCTTCGACTGCATCGAGTTCAACGAACCGTTCCGCTTCACCGACGTTTATGCCGACACGGGCTTCCTGGCGATGGACCTGGAAGACCGTGGCCTGAAGAGCCTGGCGCGCCGCTTCATCAGCCAATACCTGGAATTGACCGGCGATTACCAGGGTCTTGAGTTGCTGAACTTCTATAAAGCCTACCGCGCACTGGTTCGCGCCAAAGTCAGCCTGTTCAGCATGCCGGCCGAGGCCGACCCGGTGCAGCGAGCCACCACCCTGCGCCAGTACCGCAATTACGCCAACCTGGCGGAAAGCTACAGCACCATTCCTTCGCGCTTCATGGCCATCACCCACGGTGTTTCTGCCGTCGGCAAGAGCCACGTGGCCATGCGTCTGGTGGAAGCATTGGGCGCCATTCGCCTGCGTTCCGATGTAGAGCGCAAACGTCTGTTCGGCGAGCAAACCGTGCCAAACGACCCTCAGGCCGGCATCTATAGCGTCGACGCCAGCGCCGCCACTTACACCCGCCTGCATGAAGTTGGCGCAGTGATCCTGCGTGCTGGCTTCCCTGTGGTGATCGATGCGACGTACCTCAAGCGCGACCAGCGTGACGGTGCAGCGAAAATCGCCGAAGCCACCGGCGCGCCATTCCTGATCCTCGACTGCAATGCGCCGCAAGCGGTGATCGAGAGCTGGCTGGCCCTGCGTCAGGCCGACAAAAAGGACCCGTCCGACGCCAATCTGACGGTTATCGAAGCCCAGCAAGCGACTCGCGAGGCTCTGACGCCAGCAGAGATTCTCTGCAGCAAACGCGTTCAGACCAATGAAAGCGGAACCCTCGATACAGTCGTCGCACAGATTCGCCAGCGTCTGCCCGGCCTGTAAGAAATTATTTCAGCCGTGAAGCCTTCGCCGGCTTCACGGCTGCCAAATAGTGGCACTATACTGGCGTCATAAAACCAACAGGTGATCTGACATGACCCCGCCGAAACTTCTCGACACCCCGCTTTATGCTTTGCTGCACAAAGACGACATCACGGGCTTCAACAGCGAGCGCCCAAAAGACGGACCAATCGACATGGTCGGTGGCGATTTCAGGGGGTTGGACCTGCGTGAACTGAACGCCGACAGCGTCGACTTTACCGATGCCTATTTCCGCTCCGCTGACTTGCGCGGCATCGACTTTCGTAACGCCTCGCTGGAAGGCGCGAGCCTTGCTCATGCACAGATCTCCGGCGCCTACTTCCCGCCAGAGCTGAGTGCTGACGAGATCCTGATGTCGATGAATTTCGGTACACGCCTGCGTTATCGCACCCGCTAAAAGCGACGTTTAACTGACCCGTTCAGCGCCCCCGCATTGCGCTGAACGCAGGGCATATTTTGCCCGGAATCCTGATTCCACCGCCCTCTCTTCCTACCGCGTTCGCGGACTTCCCCGCAGGTTTAAGACTTCGCTTCTTAGAAGCTTTTGCATCAAAACCGACCAAACAATCACGCTTTTCCTACTGATGGCTACACTCCTCAGAAGCTCGCCCACGCACCGCTCGGCCGTCGCAAGGAGGCTTGATGAATGATGAACTGCAGCACCTGAAGAATCTTGGCAAGACGTCGGCGCAATGGCTGCATGCCGTGGGCATCCACAGCGCCTCGGACTTGCGTCGCCTGGGGGCGGTGGATGCTTATCGCGCCGTGCGCACGCGCGGGTTTCGGGCGTCCAAAGTGTTGTTGTATGCCATCGAAGGAGCCCTGATGGATGTGCACTGGAATGACATTCCCGCCGAGCGCAAGGACGCCTTGAACAAACAGCTGGAAGCTATCTCGTCACGTCACAAGAACTGAACGGACGCAGCAGCCATGTACCTACTTGGGGAACAACCGGCTTACGCCGATGCGCTGATCAACCGATTGCAACATCTTCCCGTCCGACTGCTGGAAGGTTTGATGCCGTGCGGACCAACCCTGGAATTTTCAACTGTCGATGACCTGGCAGCCCTGTTACCCGGCAACCAACTGTTTGTGCTGAAAAATGGTCTGCTGCATGGGTGCATCGACGAGCGGGCATTGTTCTATCTGCACGAGGGAGATCTGATCGGCTTGCGCCAGGGCACAGAGCTGCCGCGTTGCCGTTTTCGCAGCGATAGCCCGTTAGCACTGACGCCTTATCTGCGATCCGAGGTTTTTCAGCATATTTATGCCGATCCGGAGCGGTCGGAGTTGTTCCTTAAATATATGTCCGGTCAGTCCGCCCTGCTGTCCGACGCACTCGCTCGCCTGAAACGCCCTGAGTTTCGAAGCACCAATGGTTTTCAGCGCGTGGCCAATGGCGAAGTGTTGATCCGTCAGGGCGAAGACGCGGATCACGTATTCGTCATCATCGATGGCCATGCCGAAGCCTTTGTCGACGGGCATAAAGTCGGCGATATACCCAAGGACGAGATTTTTGGCGCCATGGCGGTGTTTACCGGCGAGAAGCGTAATGCCAGCGTGATCACCAGCGAACCCAGCACTGTCATGCTGATCCCCAAGGACCAGTTTCTCAGCCTGACCCAAAGCAATCCCAAGATCGCCCATAGCCTGATCGAGAGCATGGCCCGACGTATCGACCTGCTGAACAAGCAGATCATTCAACTGAACTCACTCAACCGCACAGGCTGAACCCCAATGATTACGGGCATTTCAAGCGATCGGGTAGCGCATCCCATAGAACTGAAAAATCAGAGATTGACTTGGTAATGAGAATCGCTATGATTAGCACAACTGGTCGCGAGACTGGTCGATATTTGAAAAGCCCTTGGTTCGGACTCTCAGATATCTCCTCATCAGGCTAATCACGGTTATTTGACCCGGCTCTTGCCGGGTCTTTTTTTGCCTGGAGAAAAATCGTTCATTCACTTGCCAAATTGCTTACGCATTTGCGCGCAGTAGTCCTGCGCGGGTTTGGCAGGCGTGTACCAGACGTAATCCGCCATGGCCGGTGTGACCTCGCTACCCTGCTCCGCCAGCATCAACACTGCGGGCGCCTGAAGCTCTCCCAGATCAAGCACATGAATCGGCACGCCGACATCCTTGCGCGCATGGTAAGCGCCAGCAAACAGCAGGGAAGGCGTAGGCGCAGCCAGCAAGCGCTCACCCATCCGTCGGTCACGTTGCTGCTGAACCGCCAGCATCGCCGGCATCTGCGATTTAGGCAGCAGGCCACAGTGGGAGTCGCTGACGTCCTTCAGCAACGCCTCCTTGACTGAAGCTGCGTTGGAGCGCGAACCGCCCAATGTCGCAGGGGTGGCGTAATCGGCACGGACTTCAAGCGTGTCCAGATTGGCTGCCAGCAGCGGGTACGGCTGGGACAGCGCGAAGCGAACGATCGGCCCGTACAGGTTCCAATCCCACCCCGACTGCCAGGCTAATGCACCGGGCAGATCCGCCGGTGGTGTCGAGGCGTGACGAACGTCATCGACGCGCAGCTGTTGATCCGGCGTAAGCATTTCCAGCAGCAGACTGCCTTGAGGTCGTCGCTCACCCAGCGACTGCAATATCCACAACTGCAGGTGATGGTGATCGCCATTGTCATGTTGCTCGCCCACGATCAGCCTCGAAGGCTTCTCCAACCGTTTAACCAGTTCCTCTGCCGTGAGGGTCTGACCGCTGCGCAAGTCCCGGATCTCGCCACCCACCGGCGGTGGAGTCGAAACATGCTGACAGGCACTCAGCAACAGCAAGGCCAGCATCAAAATCCCACGCATGTATTCACCCCATAAAAAACTCAGCGGGCGATGATCAGCGGATGCCCACGTTCCGGGTGCTGCTGCACCAGCACTTCCAGCCCGAACACGGCCTTGAGTGGTTCCGGGCGCAACACCTGCTCCGGTGTATCGAGCGCCACAGGGCGTCCGCCTTCGAGCAGTAACAGACGATCACAATAGCGCGCGGCCAGGTTCAGATCATGCAGGATTACCAGTACCGCCGCGCCTCTATTGGCGAACTCGCGCACGGCTTGCAACGTGGTGTGCTGATGAAGCGGGTCGAGCATCGACGTTGGCTCATCGAGCAACAACGTTTGCCCTGCTTCGCCCGGCCAGAGTTGCGCCAGAACCCGCGCCAGATGCACCCGCTGACGTTCGCCACCGGACAAAGCCAGATAGCTGCGGCCACCCAAATGCCGGGCATCGGCAGCGTGCAACGCGGCGGCGACGATCTCGTCATCGCGGACCTGACCGCTTTGATGCGGCAAGCGGCCCATGCCGACCACCTCTTCGACACGAAACGCAAAGTCCAGGGTCGACACCTGCGGCAATACCGCCAAACGCTGCGCTCGCGTCGTTCCCGTCCAATCGCTCAACTCGCGCTCATCGAGCCAGACGCCGCCATGATGAGCCTGTAACTCGCCGCACAAGGCGCCGAGCAAGGTGCTTTTACCGGCGCCGTTAGGCCCCAGCACACCAAGGACTTCGCCCGGGTTGAGCTCAAGCGTGATGTCCGTCAGGACAATCTTTGAGCCTCGGCGGATTTGCAGATTTTGCGTTCGCAACATCAGGCACGCCCTCTGAGCAATAAATACAGAAAGAACGGCGCACCGATGAAAGCCGTGACGATCCCGATCGGCAATTCGGCCGGCGCCAGGGCCAGTCGCGCCACCAGATCGGCAAACAACAAAAGACTGGCACCTGCCAATACTGACGCGGGCAATAGCACACGATGATCCGGCCCGGCCAGCAGTCGCACCAGATGCGGCACCACCAGACCAACAAAACCGATCATCCCCGCTGCGGCCACCGCAGCACCGACACCCAGTGCCGTGCAAAACACCAATTCGCGCTTGAGCCCTTCGACGTCGATGCCCAGGTGACCCGCCTCCGACTCACCCAGCAACAACGCATTCAAGGCCTTGGCCCGGCGCGGCAGCCACAGCGCCACGCCGGCACTGATCAGCAGCAACGGCCAGAGCCGCGAATAGCTGGCGCCATTGAGGCTGCCCAGGTTCCAGAACGTCAGGGTGCGCAGCGTCGCGTCATCCGCCAGATAGGTGAACAGCCCCACGGCGGAGCCGGCCAGCGCAGTCAACGCTATACCGGCCAGCAGCATGGTCGCGACATGGGTCTGCCCGTTGCGCCGGCCCAGTCGATACACCAATGCCGTCACGCCGAGCCCGCCGAGAAACGCACACAGCGATAACAGATACGGCCCGAATGATTCAGGCAGACCGCCGAATACAGAACCACCAACGATCGCAATTGCCGCGCCCAATGCCGCACCGCTGGAGACGCCGACCAGTCCCGGATCGGCCAGAGGATTGCGAAACAACCCTTGCATCGCCACACCGGACAATGCCAACACCCCTCCCACGGCCAAACCCAACAAGGTTCGCGGCAAGCGAATCTGCCCGAGGATCAGTTCGGCCTGCTCCAGTCCGTCGGGCGCGATCGGCACCCCCACCAGGCGCAGGGTTACGCGCAAGGTGTCGAACAACGGCAAGCTTACCGGCCCAAGCGCCAACGACAGCCAGATGGCCACTACACACAGCAGGATCAGACCCATGAATAACGCGCGTGGTTTAACCAGGATGGTCATTGGCCGGCCGAACCAGGGTAAAAGGCGTCAGACAGTTTTTTCAACGCCTCGGGCAACCGCGGCCCCAAGCCCCCCACCAACAACGTCGGATCAAGCTCCATGACCCGCCCGTCCTTGGCCGCGCGGGTCGAGGACAGGAGCGGGTTCTCCTTGAACAACGCCGCACGTGCCGCATCGCCGGTCAGTGCACGATCGGCAAACACCAGCACCTCGGGATCCAGGCTGATCAGGGATTCGACAGAAAAGGGTTTATAGCCGGTATGCGTGGCCAGATTGTGCCCACCGGCCTGCTGCAGCAACCAATCGGCGGCGGTGTCCTTGCCGGCGATCAGCGGTTTGCCGCCCGCGTGGCCAAGCAACAACAGCACGCCCGGCGATTTTTCCTTCAACTGCCCCCGAGTGACCCGGATTTTTTGTTGATCGAGTTGCTGCTGATAAGTCTGAAACACCTGCCAAGCCTGATCTTCAGCGCCGAGTAACTTGCCCAAATGCTGCAAATTACCTTGCAAGGTCGGCAGATCCGGCTGGGCCGAGAACAGTTCGACCTGCACGCCTGCACTGCGAACCTGCGTAAGTACCGGTGGCGGTCCCATTTCCTCGGTGCCGACCAGTATCTGCGGGCGTAAGCTCAAAATACCCTCCGCCGACAATTGCCGCTGATACCCGATGCTTGGCAATGCCTTGAGCGATTCCGGGTGCTGACTGGTGGTGTCGACACCGACCAGTTTCGATTCACCGCCCAGCGCGCTGATCCATTCCGATAAAGCTCCACCAGCGCTGACCCAACGTTGTGGCAACTCGACCGCGGCGGCGTTGAGGCTGACGAGGAGGCAGACACAGAACGCAGCAACGTGGGTACTCAGGTGCATAAACAGCATCCTTTAAGGGGTTTCCCGGGCATTGAAATGACAGGCCACGTATCCTAGGCGCCTGGCATCTGTAACCTAAGGGCAAGGCGGCCATTTGATAATTGTTTGCATTTGAACGTCAAGCTCGGACACATCCGGTCACGAGCCGCAGGACTTGAGGATAGACATGAAGTTTCTTTGTGCAGGCGTTGAGCTGGCCGATGCCAGCAGTCGCGGCTTCGACATCGACGGCCAGAAGCTCTTTGCCGTACGCCGTGGCGGCCGGGTTTACGTCTACATCAATCGCTGCCCGCACCGTGGCGTCGGACTGGAATGGAAGCCTGACCAGTTTCTCGACCCCAGCAACAGCCTGATCCAGTGCGCGACCCACGGCGCACTGTTTCTGATCGAAGACGGGGAATGCGTCGCCGGCCCTTGCGCTGGTCAGTCCTTGACCACCGTCGCCTGCCGCGAAGACGAGCAAGGGATCTGGGTCAGTCTTTAGCCGTTCAGCAATACATCCAGACGCCGATCGACCACCATTTCTTCGTGGGTCAAGTGCACGCCATAGGCCAGCACCTCGACCCCGCACGACACCGCCTCACGCAAAGCTGCGGCGTAGGCCGAATCGATTTCTTCTGCAGGACGCACAGCGTCGATGCCGGCGAGATTGACGCAATACAACTGCACCGCACGAATTCCGTCCCGGGCCAGATGCGCCAGCTCGCGCAAATGCTTGGCCCCGCGCTGGGTCACCGCATCGGGAAACGCGGCCACCGCAGAACCATCGAAGCCCAAAGTCACGCTTTTGACCTCGACATAAGCCGGCCCGCTCGGGTAATCGAGGCGAAAATCGATGCGACTGCTCTCCTGACCGTAGGCCACTTCACGTTTCAGTTCGGTAAAACCGTTCAGTTCGGTGATGACACCAGCTCGCAACGCCTCTTCGATCAAGCCGTTGGCCCGCCCGGTATTCACACAAAACAAGCGTCCCTGCGGCGTTTCGCCGATTTCCCAGGTACCCGGCAACTTGCGCTTGGGGTCATTGGAACGGCTGAACCAGACCTGTCCGCCTTCGACCTGGCAATTGAGCATCGAACCGGTGTTCGGACAGTGAATGGTCAGCAACTCGCCGCTAACGGTTTCGATATCGGCGAGAAAACGCTTGTAACGACGAATCAAACGTCCTTCTTCGAGGGGTGGATGAAAACGCATCAGCCTTGCCAGCTCTTCAAGCCGCGAGCAATCCGCTCGACCGCTTCCTGTAGGCGCGCAAGGCTTTGGGTGTAGGCAAACCGCACGTGGTGGCCAGCTTGATAACGGCCGAAGTCCAGACCCGGAGTAATCGCCACGTGTTCAGTTTCGAGGAAGTGTCGACAGAACGCGAAGGCATCGCCGCCGAACTTGCTGATATCAGCATACAAGTAGAACGCGCCTTCAGGCTCAACGGCGATACCAAAGCCTAACGCTCGCAGGGCTGGCAGCAAGAAATCCCGACGGCGGCCGAATTCGGTGCGTCGCTCTTCCAGAATGCTGATCGTGGCCGGTTCGAAGCAGGCCAGAGCGGCATATTGAGCCATGCTCGGGGCGCTGATATAAAGGTTCTGCGCGAGTTTCTCCAGCTCACCGACCGCCGCTTCAGGCGCCACCAGCCAACCAAGTCGCCATCCTGTCATGCCGAAATACTTGGAAAAACTATTCAGCACAAAGGCACTGTCATCGACCTCCAGTACGCTGGCCGCATCAGTGCCGTAGGTCAGACCGTGATAGATCTCATCCACCACCAGATGACCCTGACGCTCCTTGATCGCGGCTGACAGGCCCGCCAGCTCCTCGCGGGCCAGAATCGTCCCCGTCGGGTTGGCTGGCGACGCCACCAGGGCGCCGACGCTGTCGTGGTCCCAATGGCGCGCAATCAGGTCCGGCGTCAGTTGATAGCGCACGTCCGGACCTACAGGAACAAGCTGCGCCGCGCCTTCCACCAGCCGCAAAAAGTGCCGGTTGCACGGGTATCCAGGGTCAGCCAGCAGCCAGTGCTTGCCCGGATCTACCAACAAGGCACTGGCCAGCAGCAGCGCACCGGAACCGCCAGGCGTGATGAGGATTCGCTGCGGATCGATGTTCAAACCGTAACGCTGCTGATAAAAGCCGGAAATAGCCTCTCGCAACTCGGGAATGCCGCGCGCAGCGGTGTAACGGGTCTTCCCCGCCGTCAATGCGGCCTGGCCAGCCTGAATGATCGGCTCGGCGGTGGTGAAGTCGGGTTCGCCGATTTCCAGGTGGATCACGTCGTGACCAGCAGCTTGCAGTTCATTGGCCCGCGCCAGCAGCGCCATGACATGGAAAGGTTCGATCGCGCGACTGCGGGCACTGTAGGACTGAGCCATTAGCCTTCCTTCAACGGGGAAAAAAACCAATTCTACCCAAGCGCAGGAACGAGCGAGAACCTAAAGCGGTCAGACCGTTATATCGCGGGTCTCAAACGACTCGAGCGTGCGTCCCAGGTTTGACTAAAATCAATAATTGATCAGGTCTCCAACACCACCAGACAAGGCTTTGCAATCATTTGCAAGCACCGCGGGCCACGACCTCGACATCCGGGAGTGGCGCGGTCCGATTTGATCTGGTAAGTTCGCCCGCTTGCAGCCGCAGGGCCGGCAGGTGTCGGTGATGGAGCAATCCTGCGCAGATGGATTACAAGAGTAGAGGCGGTCCATTTCATGCCCACCCAAGCAAAGCAGCAAAATCAGACCATCAGCGGTTTCGAACCCTACCAGGCAGTCAAGGGTGAGGAATACATGGGTAAACCCATGCGCGCTCACTTCACCAAGATCCTGAACAAGTGGAAACAGGACCTGATGCAGGAAGTCGACCGTACGGTTGATCACATGAAGGACGAAGCGGCTAACTTCCCTGACCCGGCAGACCGTGCCAGCCAAGAAGAAGAGTTCAGCCTCGAACTGCGCGCCCGCGACCGAGAGCGCAAGTTGATCAAAAAGATCGACAAGACGCTGCAACTGATCGAAGACGAAGAATATGGCTGGTGCGAGTCGTGCGGCGTCGAAATCGGCGTCAAGCGACTGGAAGCCCGCCCTACCGCCGACATGTGCGTTGACTGCAAGACCCTGGCGGAAATCAAGGAAAAGCAAGTCGGCAAGTAATCTCGACTTGAACGAAAGACGGAGCGTGCGAACGCTCCGTTTTTGTTTCTGATGTTTTTTGACTTTAAATAGCCGCCATGACCGCCATCGCTTCCCCCACTTACATCGGGCGCTTCGCCCCCACGCCCAGTGGACATCTGCATTTCGGCTCGCTGGTCGCAGCGCTGGCCTCGTACCTCGACGCGCGCTCGGTGGGGGGCCGCTGGCTGATGCGCATGGAAGACCTCGATCCGCCACGGGAAGAGCCGGGCGCTCAAGCGGCGATCCTTAACGCCCTGGAAGGCTACGGTTTCGAGTGGGATGGCGAAATAGTCCGACAGAGTGACCGGCACGATGCCTACGCCGAAGTCCTCAATCGCCTGTTCAATCACGGTCTGGCCTATGCGTGCACCTGTTCGCGCAAAACACTTGCCCCCTATCACGGGATATATCCGGGACTGTGCCGAAATGCCGGCCACGGCACTGAAGATGCCGCGATTCGCCTGCGTGTCCCCGAGCTGGAATACCACTTCATCGACCGGGTCCAAGGCGAATACCGCCAACACCTGGGCCGGGAAGTCGGAGATTTCGTGATTCGCCGCCGCGACGGGCTCTACGCCTACCAATTGGCGGTGGTGCTGGACGATGCCTGGCAAGGCATTACCGATATCGTGCGCGGCGCCGACCTGCTCGACTCCACGCCGCGCCAGCTCTACTTGCAAGAACTGCTTGGCCTGCCGCAACCGCAGTATCTGCATATCCCGCTGATCACCCAGCCCGATGGCAACAAGCTCGGTAAGTCCTATCGTTCGCCGCCGTTGACTGAAGATCAGGCAACCCCCTTATTGCTGCGTGCGTTGCGCGCACTGGGGCACAATCCCGGTGCCGAACTGGCTTACGCCACCCCACGGGAAGTGTTGAACTGGGGCATCGCCCACTGGGATGCAGCGTTGATCCCGCGCGCTCTCAACCTGCCCGAAGCACAACTACAGTGATCACACTTGCAGTGGCGCGCCCATCCGTTACCATCGCCGCACGTTTTCGGGCACGCGCATAAAAAAGAGAGGCCGGGATGTACATCTATCGCTTGGTCCTGCTCCTGGTAGTGGGGATTTATCTGTTTTCCCCGGCCATCATGGATTGGTGGATCGACGCCACTGGCGCCT
The DNA here is from genome assembly GCF_054330215.1 of Pseudomonas sp. Ma2-10. Classification (NCBI taxonomy): domain Bacteria; kingdom Pseudomonadati; phylum Pseudomonadota; class Gammaproteobacteria; order Pseudomonadales; family Pseudomonadaceae; genus Pseudomonas; species Pseudomonas sp. Ma2-10. The sequence continues at coordinate 21,709 of NZ_JBTEYL010000008.1, forward strand.
GGTATCGCCCCTATCTGCTCTGGCTGATTCTGATCGTCGTGACCTTCATCCTGCAGAGCCAAAAAGATGCCGATGAGCTTTAGCCTGACCCAGATGATCCTGATCAGCGCCGCGTACCTGGCGGTGCTGTTCGGCGTAGCCTGGGTCAGCGAACGGGGCATGATCCCCCGGGCGATCATTCGCCACCCGCTGACATACACCCTGTCGCTCGGCGTTTACGCCAGTGCGTGGGCGTTTTACGGCACGGTGGGCCTGGCCTATCAATATGGCTACGGATTTTTATCCAGCTATCTGGGCGTCTCGGGCGCGTTTTTGCTGGCGCCAGTGCTTTTGTATCCGATTCTGAAGATCACCCGCACGTATCAGCTGTCGTCGCTCGCCGATCTGTTCGCCTTCCGCTTCCGCAGCACCTGGGCCGGCGCACTGACCACGATTTTCATGCTGATCGGTGTGCTGCCGTTGCTGGCGTTGCAGATTCAGGCGGTGGCCGACTCCATCGGCATCCTCACCCGTGAGCCGGTACAACATCGCGTGGCCCTGAGCTTCTGCGCGCTGATTACGCTGTTCACGATTTTCTTCGGCTCCCGCCACATTGCCACCCGCGAAAAACATGAAGGCCTGGTGTTCGCGATTGCTTTCGAGTCGGTGATCAAGCTAATCGCCATCGGCGGCGTGGGTCTCTATGCCCTGTATGGCGTATTCGACGGTCCGCAACAGCTGGAACTGTGGCTCCTGCAAAACCAGACTGCCCTCGCCGCGTTGCACACGCCATTGCAGGAAGGCCCGTGGCGTACGCTGCTGCTGGTGTTCTTCGCTTCGGCGATCGTGATGCCGCACATGTACCACATGACGTTTACCGAAAACCTCAACCCGCGCTCATTGGTGAGTGCGAGCTGGGGCTTGCCGCTGTTCCTGCTGTTAATGAGTCTGGCGGTGCCGCTGATTCTCTGGGCCGGACTGAAACTCGGCGCCACCACTAACCCGGAATACTTCACGCTGGGTATCGGCATCGCCGCCAACAGCAAGGCCCTGGCGCTATTGGCCTATATCGGTGGATTGTCGGCAGCCAGCGGGTTGATCATTGTCACCACCCTGGCGCTGTCCGGGATGGCGCTGAACCACTTGGTGCTACCGCTTTATCAGCCGCCCGCCGAAGGCAATATCTACCGATGGCTGAAGTGGACCCGACGGGCGCTGATCGTCGCGATCATCATGGCCGGTTATGGTTTCTACCTGCTGCTGGGCGCGCAACAGAATCTGGCGAATCTGGGCATTGTCGCCTTTGTCGCCACCCTGCAGTTCCTGCCGGGCGTGCTGTCGGTACTGTACTGGCCGACCGCCAACCGCCGCGGTTTCATCGCCGGCTTGCTCGCGGGGATTCTGGTGTGGCTGGTGACCATGCTGCTACCGCTGGTCGGCAATCTGCAAGGCTTCTACATACCGCTGCTGAACATGATCTACGTGCTGGACGACACCAGTTGGCACATGGCGGCGATCGCCTCGCTGGCGGCCAACGTGCTGATGTTCACCTTGATCTCACTGTTCACCAACGCCAGCAGCGAAGAGACCAGTGCAGCGGAAGCCTGCGCCGTGGACAACGTGCGCCGGCCGCAACGCCGCGAACTGCACGCTGCCTCGCCCCAGGAGTTCGCCACACAACTTGCAAAACCCTTGGGCGCCAAGGCTGCGCAGAAAGAAGTCGAACAGGCTCTGCGTGATCTTTACTTACCTTTCGATGAGCGCCGGCCCTACGCCTTGCGCCGTTTGCGCGACCGTATCGAAGCCAACCTTTCCGGCCTGATGGGGCCGAGCGTGGCTCAGGACATGGTCGAGACATTCCTGCCTTATAAGGCCGGCGGCGAAAACTACGTCACCGAAGACATCCACTTCATCGAAAGTCGGCTCGAGGATTACCACTCGCGCCTGACCGGGCTTGCCGCCGAACTCGATGCCCTGCGCCGCTACCACCGCCAAACCTTGCAGGAGTTGCCGATGGGCGTCTGCTCACTGGCCAAGGATCAGGAAATCCTCATGTGGAACAAAGCCATGGAGGAGCTGACCGGGATTGCCGCGCAGCGTGTAGTCGGTTCGCGCCTGAGCACCATTACCGATCCCTGGAAAGAGCTGCTGCAAGGCTTCATCAATCTGCCGGACGAGCATCTACACAAACAGCACCTGGCACTCGACGGCCAGACGCGCTGGCTGAACCTGCACAAAGCAGCGATCGATGAACCGCTGGCCCCGGGTAACAGCGGCCTGGTTCTACTGGTGGAAGACCTGACCGAAACCCAGATGCTCGAAGACAAACTGGTGCACTCCGAGCGCTTGGCCAGCATCGGCCGACTCGCCGCCGGCGTGGCCCATGAAATCGGCAACCCGATCACCGGCATTGCCTGTCTGGCGCAGAACCTGCGCGAAGAGCGCGAAGAAGACAGCGAATTGAAGGAAATCAGCGGGCAGATCCTGGAGCAGACCAAACGCGTGTCGCGCATCGTTCAGTCGCTGATGAGCTTCGCCCACGCCGGTAGCCATCAGCACAGCGACGAGCCCGTCTGTCTGGCGGAAGTGGCCCAGGATGCCATCGGCTTGCTGGCCCTCAACCGACGCAATTTCGAAGTGCAGTTCTACAACCTGTGCGATCCCGATCACTGGGTCGAAGGCGACCCGCAGCGGCTGGCACAAGTACTGATCAACTTGCTCTCAAACGCCCGCGACGCCTCGCCTCCCGGCAGTGCGGTGCGGGTCAAAAGCGAAGCCGGCGAACACACGGTCGACTTGATCGTGGAAGACGAAGGCAGCGGTATTCCGAAGAACATCATGGACAGATTGTTCGAACCTTTCTTCACCACCAAGGATCCTGGCGAAGGCACCGGTCTGGGCCTTGCACTGGTCTATTCCATCGTTGAAGAGCATTATGGACAAATCACCATCGACAGCCCGGCTGATGTTCAAAGCCAACGCGGCACCCGTATCAGGGTGACCTTGCCGCGTCATGTCGAAGCGACGTCCGCTGTGAACTGAGACCGTCGAGAGTATCGAATCAATGCCGCACATTTTGATCGTCGAAGACGAAACAATTATCCGCTCCGCCTTGCGCCGCCTGCTGGAACGTAACCAGTACCAGGTCAGCGAAGCCGGCTCAGTGCAGGAAGCACAAGAACGCTTCACCATTCCCACGTTCGACCTGATCGTCAGCGACCTGCGTCTGCCTGGCGCGCCGGGCACCGAGTTGATCAAACTCGGCCAGGGCACTCCGGTGCTGATCATGACCAGCTACGCGAGCCTGCGTTCGGCAGTCGACTCGATGAAGATGGGCGCGGTGGATTACATCGCCAAGCCTTTCGATCACGATGAAATGCTGCAAGCCGTCGCGCGAATCCTGCGTGACCGTCAAGCGGTACAAGCCAGCGGTGAGCCGGTCGCCGGCAAAGCCGGTAATGGCGCCGCGAAACCGGTCGCCAGTAACAACAACGGCGAGATCGGCATCATCGGCTCCTGCCCGCCTATGCAGGATCTGTACAGCAAGATCCGCAAGGTCGCACCCACCGACTCCAATGTCCTGATCCAGGGCGAATCCGGCACTGGTAAAGAACTGGTGGCGCGCGCCCTGCACAATTTGTCCAAGCGCGCCAAGGCAACGATGATTTCGGTGAACTGCGCGGCCATTCCGGAAAGCCTGATCGAGTCCGAACTGTTCGGCCACGAAAAAGGCGCGTTCACTGGCGCCAGCGCCGGGCGAGCCGGTCTGGTGGAAGCGGCGGACGGCGGCACTTTGTTCCTCGACGAAATCGGCGAACTGCCACTGGAAGCCCAGGCCCGCCTGCTGCGCGTGCTGCAAGAAGGTGAAATTCGTCGTGTGGGTTCGGTGCAGTCCCAGAAAGTCGATGTGCGCCTGATCGCCGCGACCCACCGGGACCTCAAGAGCCTGGCGAAGATCGGCCAGTTCCGTGAAGACTTGTATTACCGCCTTCACGTGATCGCCCTGAAACTACCGGCCCTGCGCGAGCGCGGCGCGGACGTCAACGAAATTGCCACTGCGTTCCTGGCGCGGCAGAGCGCGCGGGTCAACCGCACCGATCTGAAGTTCGCCCCGGATGCCGAGCAAGCCATTCGTCACTACTCCTGGCCGGGTAACGTTCGGGAGCTGGAAAACGCCGTAGAACGTGCGGTCATCCTGTGCGAGAGCCCGGAGATTTCCGCCGAGCTGCTGGGTATCGACATCGAACTGAGCGATCTGGACGATGACGATTTCATCGGCCTGCCCCCACAACAGGGCAGCGCCGCCGGTAACAATAGCCATGAGCCGACCGAAGACCTGTCACTGGAAGATTACTTCCAGCACTTCGTTCTCGAGCACCAGGACCACATGACCGAAACCGAGTTGGCGCGCAAACTCGGTGTCAGTCGCAAATGCCTGTGGGAACGGCGGCAGCGCCTGGGCATTCCGCGGCGCAAGACCGGAGTGGCCAGCGAGAGCTGAACCGTGCCTGTCTGATGTGCGGGTAACACGTGACTTTGTGAAAAAACTGTTACCTCAGCTTTTTCACGTAACAGAAGCCGGGGCTTACGGTAACGAAGCCCCGGTTTTTTTTGACCTCCAGAAACCTCAGCAGCCGGCCTAACCCCTTGTTTTGCTGGGCCTTGCAAAAGTTGGCACGCACCCTGCTATATGTTTGGTACAAGAACAATAACAAGCAATGCACAAGACAATAAAAATAAGACGTATCGACTCACGCACAATAAAAACAAGACGGCGAGAGGCGCAGCTAACTGATTCTTTTGGAGAGGCGTTGTATTTGGGGCTTGCCCCACAACCAGGCCGAGAACAACAAAAAACTGTCATAAGGCAGAGCCTGAACTGGTTGGATCGCAAGATCACTGCAACACAGCGACCAAAGCAATCCGTTTGCTCTTGACTCCCGATTGGGAGGGTCATGAAGGAAAAACTTCATGGCGAGGGCACTCAACAAAAACAAGAAGCCCGAATCAAAAATAAAAATAGAGCACGCAACTACTTTCTTGGGGAGCTTCGGCTCCCCTTGTAGTTTCTGGCCTTTGTCCCTTGTCACTGCTACAGGACCCTGCGTACCACCTCCCTTCACGCGCTTGCGCAGCTTCCTACACCATCCCCCGACTAAATGCTAGAATCCCCGCCCATCATGCGGTCATTCTTCGTTTTGGCCGAACATTCCTTCAAACAGTGCATCCCATGCTGAAGAAGTTGTTCCAGTCATTCCGTTCTCCCAAGCGTCATACGCAACACATTCGCAGTACGCCTGAAGTGCTCAACAGCGGCCAACATTCGCTGCAAAAAGCCCAGTTCAGTCGCTACGCGGTGAACATTGTCGAACGCCTGCAGAACGCCGGTTATCAGGCTTACCTGGTCGGCGGCTGTGTGCGTGACATGCTGCTCGGTATCACGCCAAAAGATTTCGACGTCGCCACCAGTGCCACCCCTGAGCAGGTGCGGGCCGAATTCCGCAACGCGCGGATCATCGGTCGCCGCTTCAAGCTGGTGCACATCCACTTTGGCCGTGAAATCATTGAAGTCGCGACCTTCCGCGCCAATCACCCGCAAAACGATGAAGAGGAAGACAGCAACCAGTCCTCGCGAAACGAGAGCGGGCGCATCCTGCGCGATAACGTCTATGGCACGCTGGAAGAAGACGCGCAGCGCCGCGACTTCACCATCAACGCCTTGTATTACGATCCGGTCAGCGAGCGCATCCTCGATTACGCCAACGGCGTACATGACATCCGCAATCACCTGATCCGCCTGATCGGCGACCCGAAGCAACGCTACCAGGAAGATCCGGTACGGATGCTGCGAGCCGTGCGTTTCGCCGCCAAGCTGAATTTCGGCATCGAAAAACACAGCGCCGCGCCAATCCGTGAACTGGCGCCGATGCTGCGCGAGATTCCATCGGCCCGCCTGTTCGAAGAAGTGCTCAAGCTGTTCCTCTCCGGCCATGCCGCGGACACCTTCGAGATGCTGGTCGACCTGCAGCTGTTCGATCCACTGTTCCCGGCCAGTGCCGAGGCGCTGGAATACAACCCGACCTATACCCACACATTGATCAGCGAAGCGTTGATCAACACCGATCTGCGGATCAAACAGAATAAACCGGTGACCCCGGCGTTCCTGTTTGCGGCCCTGCTTTGGCCTGCCCTGCCGGCCCGCGTGTTGCGCCTGCAAGAGCGTGGCATGCCGCCGATTCCGGCGATGCAGGAAGCGGCTCACGAGTTGATTGCCGAACAGTGCCAGCGCATCGCGATTCCGAAACGCTTCACCATGCCGATCCGCGAGATCTGGGACATGCAAGAGCGTCTGCCACGTCGCAGCGGCAAGCGCGCCGACCTGCTGCTGGACAACCCGCGGTTCCGTGCCGGTTACGACTTCCTGCTGTTGCGCGAAAGCGCCGGCGAGCAGACCGATGGCCTGGGCGAATGGTGGACGGATTATCAGGACGCCAACGACAGCGAACGCCGCGACATGATCCGCGACCTCAGCGGCAAGGATGACGGCTCCGGCGCTCCACGCAAGCGTCGCCGCAGTGGTGGCGCCAAGCGCAAACGCACCGCTGGCGCACCGAGTGCCACGGGCGAGTAATCCATGGAACGTATCTACATCGGCATGGGCAGCAATCTGGCTGACCCCGCCGAACAACTGCGCAGCGCCGTCGACGCGCTGGCGCAGTTGCCGCAGACCGAACTGATCGGGGTTTCCGGGTTTTATCAGAGCGACTCGCTGCTGCCCGGCCAACCGCGTTATACCAACGCGGTTGCCGCCCTCGACAGCACGCTCCCGCCACTGGGGCTGCTTGATGCACTGCAAGCCATCGAGAACGGGCAGGGCCGCGAGCGCCTTGAACGTTGGGGGCCGCGTACGCTGGACCTCGACATCGTACTGTTCGGTGATCGGCTGATCGATGAACCTCGCCTCAAGGTGCCTCATTACCATATGCAGGAACGCGCTTTCGTTCTGTATCCACTGGCCGAACTGGCGCCCGCGGATTTACGTCTGGCCGATGGTCGCAGCCTGAGTGATTTGCTCGCTGCCTGCCCGTTCGTCGGGTTGGAGCGCCTTTCCCCGGCTTGATACTCCCCCCCACATGGATTTATGTAGCTCTCGCAGAATCTGCTGAATCGCATCAGTTACCCCGGTAACACCCCACGCGTAACAATGCGGTAACACACGCAATTGACTTCCCGAGTTCTGCTCACGACTATAGGCGTCCCACTGCCGCCAACACGGCGTTGAAGGGCGCAATCCAGGCCTTAAAAGCGCGACAACAGACCGTGCGCCTGTATTTAACGAAGAATCACGCGCGTTACTCGCAGTAGTTTCCACAGCGCCTGAATGAGGAACTTTTCATGCCAGCCATCACCCTGACCACTCTGCAAGGTCTCAAGCAAAAAGGTGAAAAGATCACCATGCTGACCTGCTATGACGCGACCTTCGCCCACGCCTGCAATGAGGCGGGTGTCGAAGTGTTGCTGGTGGGCGACTCCCTTGGCATGGTTTTGCAAGGTCACGACAGCACCCTGCCAGTCACCACCGCTGAAATGGCTTACCACGTGGCCTGCGTCAAACGCGGTAACACCGATGCGTTGATCCTCGCCGACCTGCCCTTCATGGCCTACGCCACCACCGAACAAGCCATGACCAACAGCGCCCTGTTGATGCAGGCAGGTGCGCACATGGTCAAGGTTGAAGGTGCGTTGTGGCTGGCGGACTCGATCCGCCTGCTGGCCGAGCGCGGTATCCCGGTGTGCGCGCACATGGGGCTGACACCGCAATCGGTGAATATCCTCGGCGGTTACAAAGTCCAGGGTCGCAACGAAAACCAGGCGCGGCAGATGCGTGCCGATGCGATCGCCCTGGAACAGGCCGGCGCCGCGATGTTGCTGCTCGAATGCGTACCGAGCGAACTGGCCGAAGAGATCACCCTGGCGGTGAAAATTCCGGTAATCGGCATCGGTGCCGGCAGTGGCACCGACGGCCAGGTACTGGTTCTGCACGACATGCTCGGCCTGTCGATCACTGGCCGAGTACCGAAGTTCGTGAAGAACTTCATGGCCGGGCAACACACCATTCAAGCGGCGCTTGGCGCGTACGTCACTGAAGTCAAAGCGGTGACTTTCCCTGGTATCGAACACGGATTCTCTGCATGAACACCGTAAAAACCTTACGCGAGCTGCGCGCCGCCGTGGCCCGTGCCCGCAGTGAAGGCAAGCGCATCGGCTTCGTGCCGACCATGGGTAACCTGCACAGCGGCCATGTGGCACTGGTGACCAAAGCCACCCAACGGGTGGATTTCGTGGTCGCGAGCATTTTCGTCAACCCGTTGCAGTTCGGCGCCGGCGAAGACCTCGACAAGTACCCGCGCACCCTCGCGGCCGATCAGGAGAAATTGCTCCAGGCCGGTTGCCACTTGCTGTTCGCGCCAACCGTTGAAGAAATGTACCCCGACGGCATGGTCGGCCAGACCCGCGTCAGCGTTCCTCAACTCAGCGAAGGCCTCTGCGGCGCCAGCCGTCCCGGGCATTTCGAAGGTGTGGCGACGGTGGTCACCAAGCTGTTCAACATGGTCCAGCCGGACCTGGCGATCTTCGGCCAGAAAGACTTCCAGCAACTGGCGGTGATCCGCGCCCTGGTGCATGACCTGAACATGCCGATCCAGATCATCGGCGAACCGACGGTACGTGCAGCCGATGGCCTGGCGCTGTCGTCGCGCAATGGTTTCCTCAGCGAAGAACAGCGGGCCGTTGCGCCGGTTGTGTATCGCGGCTTGAGCCAGATCGCCGACGCGATCAAACAGGGCGACCGGGATTTCCCGGCGTTAATTGGTGCGCAGATCAAGCAGCTTGAAGCGGCTGGTTTGCGCTCTGATTATCTGGAGATTCGCGATGCGCTGACCTTGCGTCCGGCGACCCCCGAGGATCGGGATCTGGTGATTCTGGTGGCGGCGTTCCTGGGCACTACGCGGTTGATCGACAACCTGCATCTGAACCTCGACGCTACGGCCTAAAGCTCCGTATTGCTCGCCCTCAAGCCTTTGGGCACAATGCCCGCCGTTCGATTCCGACCCGGGGAAACACTCATGCACGCCATCATGCTCAAAGCCAAGCTGCATCGCGCCGAAGTCACCCACGCTGTACTCGATTACGAAGGTTCTTGCGCCATTGACGGCGAATGGCTGGACCTGTCCGGCATTCGTGAGTACGAACAGATCCAGATCTACAACGTCGACAATGGTGAACGCTTCACCACCTACGCGATTCGTGGCGAAGAAGGCTCGCGCATGATCTCGGTCAACGGTGCAGCCGCACACAAAGCCAAGGTCGGTGACCGAGTGATCATCTGCGCATACGCCCACTACAGCGAAGCCGAGTTGCTCAACTTCAAGCCACGCATGCTCTACATGGCGCCGGGTAATGAATTGAGTCATACCAGCAATGCCATTCCGGTTCAGGTCGCCTGATCCGGTCTTAGCCTATCCCCTTCCGTTTGTCGGTCCGTTCCCTGCTTGATGTATAAAAAAGTACCGGGAACGGGTCAGACAAAGTCAAGACAGATCGCAGCGCGAGGTTTACTGTATTCGCCCTGTGTCATGAAATCGTGTCGACGCAGTTGACCGGACGCCCACCCACAGCGCTCCGGTATTTTTAGTGTTCAAAAGGCCGTTCAAGTAAAAAGGAAACCCGCAGCGATGGCGTATTACCGCACCCCTCAAGACGTTACCGCTCTGCCCGCCTGGCAAGCGTTGAATGACCACCGCCAAGCCATGCAAGATTTCAGCATGCGCGAAGCCTTCAATGCCGATCCGCAGCGCTTTACTCAATTCACCCTCAGCAGCTGCGGCCTGTTTCTCGACTACTCGAAAAACCTGATCAACGCCCAGACCCGCGATCTGCTGGTGGGCCTGGCCAACGAAGTCGACCTCCAGGGTGCGATCAAAGCCCTGTTCGAAGGCGAAATCGTCAACGCCTCCGAAGGTCGTCCGGCCTTGCACACCGCCCTGCGCCGTCCGGTCGGCGACAAGCTGTCGGTCAACGGCGTCAACGTGATGCCGGAAGTGCACAAGGTCCTGAACCAGATCACCGACCTCGTGGGCCGTATCCACGACGGTTTGTGGCGCGGTTACTCCGAGAAGCCGATCACGGACGTGGTGAACATCGGCATCGGTGGCTCGTTCCTCGGCCCGGAGCTGGTCTCCGAAGCGCTGCTGTCCTACGCCCAGAAGGGTGTTCGCTGCCATTACTTGGCGAACATCGACGGCAGTGAGTTCCACGAACTGACCCTGAAGCTGCGCGCCGAAACCACGTTGTTCATCGTTTCGTCGAAATCCTTCAACACGCTCGAAACCCTGAAGAATGCCCAGGCCGCACGTGCCTGGTACCTGGCTCAGGGAGGTTCGGAAGCCGAGCTGTACCGTCACTTCATCGCTGTCTCCAGCAACAATGCAGCGGCTGTGGCCTTCGGGATCCGCGAAGAAAACATCTTCCCTATGTGGGACTGGGTTGGCGGCCGCTACTCGTTGTGGTCAGCCATCGGCTTGCCGATTGCCCTGGCCATCGGCATGTCGAACTTCAAGGAACTGCTGTCCGGTGCCTACACCATGGACCAGCATTTCCAGAGCGCGCCGTTCGAACAGAACATGCCGGTGCTGCTGGCCCTGCTCGGTGTGTGGTACGGAAATTTCTGGGGCGCGCAAAGCCACGCGATCCTGCCGTACGACCACTACCTGCGTAACATCACCAAGCACTTGCAACAGCTGGACATGGAATCCAACGGCAAGAGTGTGCGCCAGGACGGCACGCCGGTGTCCACCGACACCGGCCCGGTGATCTGGGGAGGCGTTGGCTGCAATGGTCAGCACGCTTACCACCAGTTGCTGCACCAGGGCACCCAAGTGATCCCGGCCGACTTCATCGTGCCGATCGTCAGCTTCAACCCGGTGTCTGACCACCACCAGTGGCTGTACGCCAACTGCCTGTCGCAAAGCCAGGCGCTGATGCTGGGCAAGACCCTTGCCGAAGCCGAAGCCGAGTTGCGCGACAAAGGCATGAGCGAAGAAGACGTGCACAAACTCGCGCCTCACAAAGTGATCCCGGGCAACCGTCCGAGCAATACGTTGGTGGTCGAGCGCATCAGCCCGCGTCGTTTAGGCGCCTTGGTGGCGATGTACGAACACAAAGTTTTCGTGCAAAGCGTGATCTGGGGCATCAACGCCTTCGACCAATGGGGTGTGGAGCTGGGTAAGGAGCTGGGTAAAGGCGTCTACAACCGCTTGGTCGGCAGCGAAGAAACCCCGGCTGACGATGCTTCAACCCAAGGCCTGATCAACTACTTCCGCGGTCGTCACCGCGGTTGATCCGCCCCTGAAAACACCCCCTCACTTTGAGGGGGTGTTTGTTTTCGGACCTTGAACCCTCTCCTTACTCGGCGCATCTTTAGACCTTGTCGCAAAACAAGAATAAGGAACCGTCATGTTCGATATCAGCACGTTCCCCCAAGCCGATGCCGTCCGCCGGGCTGCACAATTGAGTCAAGACGACTACAAACGCCTGTACCGCCAATCCATCGACCACCCCAGCACCTTCTGGGCCGAACAGGCCACGCGCTTTCTCGACTGGAGTACGCCGTGGAATACCGTCCAGCGCTATAACCTGAAAACCGGTGAGGCGAGCTGGTTCGCCGGCGCAAAGTTAAACGTCAGTTACAACTGCATTGACCGCCACCTGGACAAGCGCGGCGATCAAATCGCGATCATTTGGGAAGGCGACGACCCTGCCGAATCCGCGCAGATCACCTACAAAAAACTTCATCACAACGTCTGTCGCCTGGCCAACGTGCTCAAAAGCCGTGGCGTGAAGAAAGGCGACCGCGTGTGCATCTACATGCCGATGATCCCCGAAGCCGCCTACGCCATGCTTGCCTGCACGCGCATTGGTGCGGTGCATTCGGTGGTGTTCGGTGGTTTCTCTCCAGACTCTGTGCGTGACCGGATTCTCGATGCCGACTGCCGCACCGTGATCACCGCCGATGAAGGCGTGCGTGGTGGCAAATTCGTGCCGCTCAAGCAGAAGGTCGACAAGGCGCTGCAAAGTTGCCCGAACGTCAGCACCGTCATCGTGGTCGAGCGCACTCAGGGCGAAGTGGACTGGGTCGAGGGCCGGGACATCTGGTATCACCAGGCGCTGGGCGACGTCAGCGACGATTGTCCGCCCGAGCCGATGGACGCCGAAGACCCGCTGTTTATCCTTTACACCTCGGGCAGCACCGGCAAACCCAAAGGCGTGCTGCACACCACTGGCGGCTACCTGCTGCAAGCGGCGATGACCTTCAAGTACGTGCTCGATTACCGCGACGACGAAGTCTTCTGGTGCACCGCCGATGTCGGCTGGGTCACCGGCCACAGCTACATCGTCTACGGTCCTCTGGCCAACGGCGCGACCACGCTGATCTTCGAAGGCGTGCCAAGCTACCCGAGCAGCTCGCGCTTCTGGCAGGTGATCGACAAGCATCATGTGAACATTTTCTATACCGCCCCGACCGCCCTGCGCTCCCTGATGCGTGAAGGCCCCGAACCATTGAAGGAAACTTCCCGCGCGAGCCTCAGATTACTCGGCAGTGTCGGTGAGCCCATCAACCCGGAAGCGTGGGAGTGGTACTTCAATGCCGTCGGCGAACAGCGTTGTCCGATCGTCGATACCTGGTGGCAGACCGAAACCGGCGGCATCATGCTCAGCCCGTTGGTCAGCGCTCAAAGGATCAAACCCGGCTGCGCCACACAACCGATGTTCGGCGTGCAACCGGTGTTGCTCGATGAAGTGGGCAAGGAAATCAAAGGCGCCGGCAGCGGTGTGCTGGCGATCAAATCCAGCTGGCCGGCGCAGATCCGCAGCGTCTATGGCGATCCGCAACGAATGGTCGACACCTATTTCAAGCCCTACCCCGGTTACTATTTCACCGGCGACGGGGCCCGGCGCGATGAGGATGGTGATTACTGGATCACCGGGCGCATTGACGACGTGATCAACGTTTCCGGACACCGCATCGGCACGGCGGAAGTGGAAAGCGCGCTCGTGCTGCACGACAGCATCGCCGAAGCGGCGGTGGTCGGTTACCCGCACGACGTCAAGGGTCAGGGCATCTACGCTTTCGTCACCCCCATGAACGGCACCGAACCCAATGACGACCTGAAGAAAACACTGCTGGCCCACGTCAGCGAGGAAATCGGCAGCTTCGCCAAACCGGACCTGATCCAGTGGGCACCGGCCTTGCCGAAAACCCGCTCAGGCAAGATCATGCGGCGCATTCTGCGCAAGATCGCCTGCAACGAACTGGACAGCTTGGGCGACACCTCGACCCTGGCTGACCCGGGCGTGGTCCAGGCGTTGGTCGATAAACGCCTGAATCAATAAGCTCATGCTTTAAACTTCCCGGCGCGGCCCAACACGGCCGCGCGTTTTTTTCGCCACTGAGCCGCTATGGAATTCATTCGAACCCGCATCGAAACCCAGATCATGAGCCTGACCGGTCTTTCTCTGGGCAAACTCGACCTGGAAAACCCCAAGGGGGACCCCGGCCTGTTCGGGCCCGATTCGGTGAGCTGGCAAGTGCATGGCGACTTCAGCAGCATGTTGATCGGCGGCATCAGCGCCTTGATGTTGCAAGCGCTACATCCACTGGCCCTGGCCGGGGTCTGGGACCATTCGAATTTTCGCGAAGACATGATTGGCCGGCTGCGCCGTACCGGGCAGTTCATTTCCGGCACCACGTTCGGTTCGCGAAAAGACGCTGACTGGCTGATCGAGAAAGTCCGCACCATCCACTTGCACGTGACCGGCACTGCACCGGATGGCCGGCCTTACGCCGCCAGTGATCCTGTTCTGTTGACCTGGGTGCACGTAGCCGAGGTGAGCAACTTCCTCGCGGCCCATTTGCGTTACCGCAACCCCAACCTTTCCCTTGCTGATCAGGACCGTTATTACGCGGAAATCGCGTTGATCGCCGAACGGCTCGGCGCCCGTGACGTGCCGCGTTCGCGGCAGGAAATTGCCGATTACCTTGAACGAGTTCGCCCACAACTGCTGTGTGATGAGCGCAGTCAAGAGGTGTTACGGCTATTGTTGAACGCCCCGTCCCCCAGCCGCTTGGCCAAACCTTTCGGCGGTTTGATGATGCAGGCCGGGATCGACCTGCTACCGGACTGGGCCAGTGACATGCTTGGCGTCAGCCAGAGCCCGCTGCAGCGCAAGCTGATCCGCGCCAGCGTCAATCGCAGCGCGCCGATGCTGCGCTGGGCGGTGCGTAACGGCTCGGTGCACCGGGCCAAACGACGGATGGGGTTGCTGACCTGAAAACCGCTTAAAAGCTGTTAAACTCCCGCGCCAAATTCCCTCCTGCAAGGCGCCCGGCATGTCTTCCTTGAATCAGGCGCTGCGCGCCGCCCTCGATCGTCGTCAGGACCTGCTGGCCGAGCTGCATCAGCAAGGCACCGATTGCTATCGCCTGTTCCACGGCAGCCAGGAAGGCGCCGGCGGCCTGACGATCGACCGCTACGGCCCGCAATTGCTGGTGCAAAGCTTTCACCAGTCGCTGGAACGTGATGCGTTGTTGCAACTGCACGACACCCTCAATCAGCACCTGGGCCTCGAAACGCTGCTGGTCTACAACGATCGCGCCCGTGGCAACTCGCGCATTGACCGTGAAGACATCGTCTACCGCGCCGACGAGGCCGCCCTGCAAGACTTGATTGGTCACGAGTGGGGCTTGAATTACCGGGTTCGCGGTCGCCACACCGGCCAGGATCCGCTGCTGTTCCTCGACCTGCGCAACACGCGCGGCTGGGTCAAGCAGCACAGCAAAAACAAAAGCGTGCTGAACCTGTTCTCCTACACCTGTGGCGTCGGCCTGAGTGCGGCGGCCGGTGGCGCGAGCGAAGTCTGCAACCTCGACTTCGCTGAGGGCAACCTGTCCGTCGGCCGTGAAAACGGCCTGCTCAATGCGCAGTTACCGACCATGGACTTCATCCAATCCGACTACTTCCCGGCAATCCGCCAGTTGGCCGGCCTGCCGATCAGCCAGTGCCGCGGGCAAAAACTGCCGAGCTATCAGCGTCTGGAACAGCGTCAGTACGACCTGGTGCTGCTGGACCCGCCAGCCTGGGCCAAGAGTGCTTTCGGCACCGTCGACCTGCTGCGCGACTATCAGAGCCTGCTGAAACCGGCACTGCTGACCACCGCCGACAATGGCGTGCTGATCTGCTGCAATAACCTGGCAAAAGTCAGCATGGACGACTGGCGCGAGCAAGTTTTGCGTTGTGCGGAGAAAGCCGGCCGGGCGGTGCGCGAGTGGACAGTGATGAAACCAGGCGGCGATTTTCCCTCAATGGATGAGCAGCCTCCGCTGAAAACCCTGATTCTGCAGCTCTGAGACTCGTCCGAAAAATCAGACAAATCCTATTAAGCTTGATCACTTCGGAACCGGAAACGCGTGCCATACTCCAACGCACTCCGATTCAGACAGATGAAGCCGCACATGCCCAAAGGATTGATTCGCGCTATTGGCGCTCTGTTAACTGCTCTAGCCCTCTACAGCCTGCTGGGGTTTCTGATTTTGCCGGGCATCGCGTTGCGGGTGGCCAACCAACAATTGGCCAGTTACGCGACGACGCCCGCCACGATCCAGCGGATCGAACTCAACCCGTTCAGCCTTGAAGTGACCCTGTGGGGCCTGATCATCGGCGAGCCGGGCAAGGAACAGATTGGCTTCGAGCGACTGTATGCCAACTTGCAGATCGACAGCCTCTGGACCAAGGCGCTGCACCTGTCCGATATCGAAATCGACAAACCCAAGACCGAAATCCTCTTCGGCAAGGACGGTAAGCTCAATTTGCTTGGCCTGTTCAAAATCCCCGCCAGTGAACCGACTCCGGCCGACCCGGACGCCAAACCGTTCCCGTTGCGCATCGAGCGGATCAAACTGGCCGGCGGTGTCGTGCACTTCCAGGACCAACGCCCCAGCGAACCCATCGAATTCCTCTACGACAAACTCGACTTCGAACTGAACAACCTCAGTACCCTGCCTGAAGACAGTGCCGACCTGACCTTGGTGGCGATCGGCCCGGCAGGTGGACAGATCGACTGGACCGGCAATTTCAGCCTGATCCCGATCGCCTCCGAAGGTAAGTTGAAGATCACCAACGGCACGATGAAATCCTTTTGGCCCTATGTGCGTGACGCGGTGCCACTGGTGCTTGAGGACGGCATCCTCAGCCTGAGCACCGACTACAAACTCAACCTGGCCAAGGAAACCGAACTGCTGTTGAGCAACGTCGCCGTCAGCATCGCGCCGTTCGCGATCAAAGCACCAGATGGTCGACCGCTGGCGAAACTCGAGCGTCTGGACATCAGCGAAACAACGGTAGACCTGGCCAAGCAGCAAGTGGTCGTCGGCAAGATCCGCAGCCAGAAACTGGAAACCTGGGCCGCCCTCGAAGCTGACGGGCAACTCGATTGGCAGAAACTGTTCGCCAGCCAACCGTCCAAAGAAGCCGTCAAAGCCAAGGCCGAACCGGCCAGCACCCCGGCAACCGCCGATTCACCGAAACCCGACCCGGCGCCACCGAGCAAGCCATGGCAAGTGCTGCTCAAAGACGTGCAACTGCGCGATTACAAGGTGCATCTGGCTGACCGCAAGGCGAAACCCGCCGTCGCGCTGGATGTCGGCCCGCTGAACCTGGACCTGCAGAATTTCGACAGCCTCAATGGCTCGCCTTTTAACCTCAAGTTTGATACGGGCCTGGGCAAGCAAGGCAAGATCACAGCACACGGTATCGTCAATCTCGCCCCGGTCAGCGCCAAGTTAAACGTACAAACCAAAGACATCGACCTGCGCATCGCCCAGTCCTATATCAACCCGTTCATTCGCCTGGAACTGCGCAGCGGCATGCTCGGCAGTGATCTGGCGGTCGATCTGAAAAGCACCGAGCCGCTGGCGTTCAGCATCACTGGCCGTGCTCAGGTCGATCAACTGCATACCCTCGACACCCTCAAAAACCGAGACGTCCTCAAGTGGCAGCAGTTGGTGCTCGAAGGCCTGAACTATCAGCACGGCGACAACCTGTCGATCGACAAGGTCAACCTGTTCCAACCTTATGCGCGCTTCATGATCAACGATGACCGCACCACTAACATCGATGATCTGCTGATTCCACAACCGCCCGACTCAGGCGCCAAAACAGCTGCAGCCAAACCTGCCGGCAAGGAAAAACCGCTGGGCATCCACATCGGCGGCATTGCCATCAATGACGGCTCGGCCAACTTCGCCGACTTCAGCCTGACCCCGAACTTCGCCACCGCCGTCCAGCAGCTCAACGGGCAAATCGGCACCATCGACAGTCGTCAGGCAACACCGGCCAGCGTCGATATCAAAGGCAAGGTCGACCGCTATGCCCCGGTGACCATCAAGGGCTCGGTCAACCCGTTCGACCCGATGTCCAGCCTCGACATCGCCACCAGTTTCAAACGTGTTGAACTGACCACGCTCACGCCCTACTCCGGCAAGTTCGCCGGTTACCGCATCCGCAAGGGCCGGCTCAATCTCGACCTGCATTACCGGATCACCAACGGCCAGCTCAAGGCCGAAAACAAAGTGGTGGTCGAACAGCTGCAACTGGGCGAGAAAGTTGACAGTCCGGACGCGGTGAGCCTGCCGCTGAAACTGGCCATTGCGTTGCTCAAGGATGTCGACGGCAAGATTTCCATTGAACTGCCGGTGACCGGCGACCTGAACAACCCTCAGTTCAGCGTCATGCCGATTGTCTGGCAGACCTTGCGCAACCTGATCGTCAAAGCCGCCGCGGCGCCATTCAAAATGATTGGCGGACTGATCAGTGGTGGTGGTTCGCAAGATCTGGGGACAGTCTCGTTTGCCCCAGGCTCAAGCAACCTGAGCAAGGAGGCCGAGGGTTCGCTGGTCAAACTGTCCCAGGCCCTCAAGGAACGCCCAGCCCTGCGCCTGGAAATCGAAGGCACGGCAGCGGCGAGCAGCGATGGCCCGCTGATCGCAGAGCAACGTCTGGAGCGGGAATACCAGTACAACTACTACAAAATACTCCAGCGTCGCGGCGACAAGGTGCCGGCTCAGGCTTCATTGCTGCAAGTACCGGATAACGAGAAAGGTCCGCTACTGGAAGGGATCTACCGCACGCGCCTGAAGACTCAGCCGCCCGCCGAGTGGAAGGATCTTGGCAAGGAAGAACGCACGGTGAAAATGCGCGAAGGCGTGATCAAGTTCTGGAGTTCCAGTGCCGTGCTGTTGCGTCAGTTGGGTCAGGAACGCGCCAGCAGCATCAAAGACTATCTGGTCGACAAGGGTCAGTTGGCCGATGACCGCGTGTACTTCATCGACGCTAACCTCGGCGAGGCGCAAAGTGACGGTCGGGTGGTTACACCGCTGCATCTGGACGCCGAGTAAGGGGCGCGAAATAGCTGATGAGCCTGGCTCTGGCGAGCGCCGCCAGTCAGGCCTCGACAGCGGCTACAGAGATTCTTGCCCATCCACAATAGAACAGGCCCCGACACGAATGCCGGGGCCTGTAATGGCCACATCCTTATGGCCTTTCGCATGAACTCTCCAGAAGCGGCAGACGTATAGCTCGGCCCGCCTGCCGCGCCTTCTCCCAGTCCAGGCGAGAAGTCTTGCTTTACTCGGCTTTCAGGCCGTCAGCGGAGACCGCCTGGACGCCTTTGATTTTCTTGGCGATAGCCACGGCGGTGGTTTTCTGAGCGTCTGTCACCGCAACGGTGGACGACAGGGACACTACGCCTTTGTTGGTTTCGACTTTGATGTCGGTACCAGGAATGCCTTTCTCAGTCACCAGGTCTGCTTTGACCTTGGTGGTGATCCAGGTATCGGAGGTAACTTCTTTAGCTTCGGTCATTTCACCCGCGGCCAGAACCATGGGTGCCTGGGTAGCCTGGGTTTGAGCAAATGCAGCGTTGGCCATGGTCAGGGTCAGCGCGGTAGCAGTAGCGGCAGCGATAGCGAACTTCTTCATACGAGTAACTCCTGTTTTTCATAAAGTCTGCTGCGTGTCTTGTCAGCAGGGTTACTGGGGATATTGCGAACGCTGTGCCAAGTTTTAGATAGACAATAATTTCTTATAAATCATAGCCTTAGCAAAACAACTGGTTTTCAGAATCATGCAAATTGCATGACTTCGAAATTATCGACATGCAAGTTGCAGGTTTTACCGCAGGCCTAAGGCCATGAATTGTCGGAGGTTTTCTCAATTACTCGTTTTTCCCAGAACGACGAACAAAAAAATGCCCCGTCAAACAGACGAGGCATCAGATCTGCCCGCCAGATTACGCGCCGCTGCCGGGACAGCCTTTGGGGGCAAAGTCAGCGTTGACATCGCTGACACACGTCCAGGCACCCGCCGTATTCCCTGATGAGCGAGTCAGTGTGATGGTCTTGCCCAACACCGGTCCTGGGGCATTCACCAGCGTACAAGTGATCTCCCCTGCACCTGACGACGCGGTGCCCGAAGCCGCCAACGTGCAATTAGAGGTCGTCGCCGCCGCGTCACCTGCAACCAATAACAATGTAGGGTCGGTGCCTTGGTTGATAGTGTCTTCGAAAGGCACTTTCAACGCGCTGATCTCAGCCAGCCCCGCCGTAACTTTGGCCCGGGCCTGGTACTTGGAATATTGCGGCAAGGCGAACGTCGCCAGAATCCCGATGATCGCCACTACGATCAGCAGCTCGATCAGGGTAAAACCTTTTTGAGTCTTCATAGACAAGCTCCATGCATGAGTCGAATTCTCATGATCTGAATTAGCCGCAGCACAGCCCATGCCAAGCGCCGCGCGCCCTGTTGCCGGGACGCGCGGCGAGTCCAGCGTCCTCTTTCAACCCCAGAATCCGCACTATCTGACACTTTTTGTCACCCTAATGCCGCGGGTTTGGTTCCATCGCTTGACTAGGCTATAAGTCATGAACTGTTTGCGTCCGAGCCCCCAATGAATGACATCGCCCTGCGCACCTCAGGCCTGCTCAAGGTCATGCAAGGCATCACCAGCCTTGAAGAAATCAACCGAGTCACCAAGGACTGAATATGGCGGTCAAAGCGGTAAAAATCAGCGTCTACGCCTGGGAAGGCACAGACCGTAAAGGCAGCAAAATGACGGGCGAGTTGAGCGGTCGGAATCCGGCGTTGATCAAGGCCCAATTGCGCAAGCAGGGCATCAACCCCGGAAAGGTACGCAAGAAGTCCCCCTCGATTTTCAACGTGGGCAAGCGCATCAAGGCCCAGGACATCGCTCTGTTCACCCGGCAGATGGCGACCATGATGAAGGCCGGTGTACCGCTGTTGCAGTCCTTCGACATCATCGGTGAAGGCTTTGATAACCCGGCCATGCGCACACTGGTTGACGAGGTGAAACAGGACGTTGCGGCGGGCAACAGCTTCGCCGCTTCCCTGCGCAAAAAGCCTCAGTATTTCGATGAGCTCTACTGCAACCTGGTCGATGCCGGCGAGCAGGCCGGTGCCCTCGATACCCTGCTGGAGAGAGTGGCGACGTATAAGGAAAAAAGCGAAAGCCTCAAGGCCAAGATCAAGAAAGCCATGACCTACCCACTGGCGGTGGTGTTCGTCGCGATCATTGTGACCGGGATTTTGCTGGTCAACGTGGTGCCGCAGTTCGAATCGGTGTTCAAAGGGTTTGGTGCCCAATTGCCAGCCTTCACGGTGATGGTCATCGGCCTCTCGCAATTCATGCAGGACTGGTGGTGGGCGATGCTCGGCGTGCTGACCGCGTTGATCTTCGGCGTGCGCCACGCCTTTAAAACGTCGCAAGGCTTTCGGGACCGAATGGACACCTGGCTGCTGAAACTGCCGCTGATTGGCACGCTGATGTACAAATCCGCCGTGGCCCGTTACGCCCGCACGCTGTCGACTACCTTTGCAGCAGGTGTGCCGCTGGTGGAAGCCCTGGAGTCGGTGGCCGGCGCTACCGGCAACATCGTGTTCAAGCGCGCGGTGCTGCGCATCAAACAGGACGTGTCGACCGGTATGCAGCTGAATTTTTCCATGCGCGCCTCCGGTACTTTTCCGAATATGGCGATCCAGATGACCGCGATTGGCGAAGAGTCCGGCGCGCTGGACGATATGCTCGACAAGGTCGCGAGCTTCTATGAGGACGAAGTGGACAACATGGTCGATAACCTCACCAGCTTGATGGAGCCGTTCATCATGGTGGTGCTGGGTGTTATCGTCGGAGGCCTGGTGGTTGCGATGTACCTGCCCATCTTCCAACTCGGCACAGCGATCTGACATGCCCTTGAACGATATTCTGACCCTCCACCCGCTGACCTTCGTGATCGCCGCCATGTTGGTCGGCCTGCTGATTGGCAGCTTTCTCAACGTGGTGGTCTGGCGCCTGCCAAAAATGCTTGACCGCGAATGGCGTGAAGAGGCTCGTGAAGTGTTGGGTTTGCCAAGCGAAACACCGCTGCCGACCTTCAACCTGATGCTGCCCCATTCCCAGTGCCCACATTGCGACCATCGAATCCGCGCCTGGGAAAATATTCCGGTGCTCAGCTATCTGTTTTTACGGGGTCGATGCTCGAATTGCACGGCAGCCATCAGTAAACGCTACCCGCTGACCGAACTGGCCTGCGGCCTGCTCTCGGCGTTCATCGCCTGGCATCTCGGTTTCGGCTGGCAGGCCTGCATGGCGATGCTCCTGAGTTGGGGGTTGCTGACGATGAGCCTGATCGACGCCGAGCACCAACTGCTGCCGGATGTGCTGGTGCTGCCGCTGATATGGCTGGGGCTGATCGTCAATAGCTTCGGACTTTTCGTGTCCTTGCATGAAGCGTTGTGGGGCGCGGTGGCCGGCTATATGGCGCTGTGGTCAGTGTTCTGGCTGTTCAAGCTGATCACTGGCAAGGACGGCATGGGCCATGGTGATTTCAAGTTGTTAGCGATGTTCGGCGCCTGGGGTGGCTGGCAGATCTTGCCGCTGACCATCCTGTTATCGTCGGTGGTGGGCGCCGTTGTCGGCGTGATTTTACTGCGCTTGCGCAACGCAAAAACCTCCACGCCGATCCCCTTCGGACCCTTTCTGGCAATTGCCGGCTGGATTGCCTTGCTCTGGGGTGGTCAAATAACCGACTTCTATTGGCAGTTTGTCGGTTTGAAATGAATACCCCTGTGGAAAAACCCTGGATTCTCGGCCTGACCGGCGGCATCGGCAGCGGCAAAAGCGCGGCTGCCCAGCACTTCATCGATCTGGGCGTGCACGTGGTGGACGCTGATCATGCGGCGCGCTGGGTGGTAGAGCCGGGGCGCCCGGCGCTGGCCAGGATCGCCGAACACTTTGGTCCCGGCGTATTGCAAGCCGACGAGCAGCTGGATCGCGCGGCGTTGCGCAAACTGATCTTCGAAGTGCCAGACGAACGCCGCTGGCTCGAAGCGTTGCTGCATCCGCTGATCGCCAAGGAAATCGCCGATCATCTGGCCAAGGCACAATCGCCTTATGCGATTCTGGTTTCGCCGCTGCTGATCGAGTCCGGGCAGTACGCCATGACCCAACGGGTTCTGGTGATCGATGCTCCGGAACAACTACAGATCGAGCGCACCCTGCAGCGTGACCAGACCAGCGAGCAACAGGTCCAGGCGATCCTCAAGGCCCAATCCAGCCGACAGGACCGTGTGAGCCACGCCGACGATGTGGTGGTCAACGACCGCGACCTCGCCTGGCTGCACAGCGAGGTCGAACGCCTGCATCACTTTTACCTTACTTTGCGTGGAGGCCAGTCATGAGCCAGACCCCAACCGTCAATTGCCCAACCTGTGGCGCCCCTGTCGAATGGGTCGCCAGCAACGTCAATCGGCCGTTCTGCTCGGATCGCTGCAAATTGATCGACCTCGGGGCATGGGCCTCGGAAGAACACAAGATTCCGGTCAGCCCGGATGCCGAAGACGAACTGTTCAGCGAAGACTTCGAGCCGCGTCACTGATCTTCAAGGCCGCATAAAACCGTAGTCCTGGCTGTCATCGAGGTTTTGCGCAAGAAAACGCAACTCATCGGCCAAGTCTTCAGCACTGCGCACCGCCTTGCTCTGTTGCACCACTGCACTGAGCAAGGCGCGCAGGCTCAACCCCGGATCAAAGCCCACTTCCTGCGCGCCATCCAGACTTTGACGCAACTCCTGCCTTGCCCATTCGTAGACACTCATTTCGATGCTCCTGAAGGTTTTCCCGAGCATGGATTCGTGAGCACTTTTTGCCTTTGATGTGGATCAAGATTTGGGCTCGTCGTCTTTCCAGGGTGCCGAAAGGTAACGCGTGCGATTGAACGTCTCCAGCCACTCGGGGCAAAACACCACCAACGCGCTGACCACCATGCCGTTGATGAACGCTTCCGGAAAAATCAGCAGCCACAGATAGCCGACAAAATCTTCAAGCCAATACGGCATGGCGAAACGTTCGTCGAACCACAGCAACCACAGCGCCAGCAGCAGACACAGCAACGCCGACAGCGCCGCTGCAAAAAAACCGGATGCGAAGATATACACAAAGGGATTACGCGGCTGCTTTCGCTCCACCAGGATGGCGCAGCATTCGGTGACCAACACCGGAAGCAGAATCAGCAGAGCCCCGTTGACCCCCATCGCGGCCAGATCCTGCCGCCCGAGCAGCACCAAGCCAAATTGCGCCACCAGCGCGCCGACGATCGCCAGCGGCCAATCCAGCAGTAAGGTCACTGCCGTCATACCGATGAAGTGATAAGACACACCGGTATCGAAATCCCGCCGCACCAGCCAGAGCATGAACAGCGCGAACACCGTGCCAAACAACAGATGCTGGCGCCGACTGTCGCTGAACAGTTCGACCCACGGGGCTCGCGCTACGGCCCAGATCAGCACCGGCACATAGATCAACCACCCCGCCGCGAGGGTTTCAGGTGACAGTAACTCAGCGCCGATCATGGCCGGGCACACTCCCTAGTTTTGCCGAAAGAGAACAGGTTCTCAGTCTACACCGGCCTTTGAGTGCGCTTCGATTTCGGGCGTTTACGATGGGGGGCAAAGACTAAACTTCAACACATCAGAATCAACACCGAGCCCACAAAAATGAACACCTTGATCAGCCTGTTTCTGACCGTTGTCGCCTCCTCGGCCATGGCCGCCGGCAACGAGCCCTCGGCCACCCGTTACAACCTGCACAGCCGCTGGACATCGCCAAAGTGGTGTCAGTGACAGACACTGCAACCGCCTGCGACGTTGTGCCAGCCACCATGGTCTACATCGATCATCAGGGCCAGACTCATCGCGTGACGTATCAAGTGATGGGTAACTGCATGAGCAATCTGTGATCGCTGCTTCATAGCAACGTCCACGTATAGCTGAGGATCAAACGGTTCTCGTCGATGTCACTGCGGTAGTTGGAACGGGCCATAACGTTGCGCACGCGAATCCCGAGACCTTTGAGGCTGCCGCTCTGCAACACATAGCCCAGATCGAGATCACGTTCGCGGTCCTTGCCCTCGAACCCTTTGCCGGTATCGACATTGTGGCCGGTGATGTAACGCACGGTACTGGTCAGCCCCGGCACGCCGAGGGCGGCGAAATCGTAGTCGTAACGCGCCTGCCAGGAGCGCTCATCGGTGTAGGCGAACTCGTAGGTCGGCACCTCGTTACCCAGTGGGCTGATGTTGGCAAACACTCGCGGGAAGGCGCTGTCGCCGAACATGCCCTGATAACCGAGATAAAACGTGTGGCCGCCACGCTTGGCCGACAGCAAGGAGAAGAACGCCTGGTTGTCGATGTTGCCGAGCAGCTTTTTGCCGTCTTCGCGCGAATCGTAATAACCAAGGTTCGCGCCCAGGATCCAGTTACCGAGTGGCTCGCTGTGCTTGAGGCCGAGAAAACGCTGGTTGTAGATATCCTCCAGTTGCCCAAACCAGGCGCTGACCGAGCTGCGTTTATCGTTGAAAGCGTAATCGGCGCCGGCAAAGTTGAAACCATCACTGCTGACCTGACGCTGCGGTACATGACCGAGCATGGCTTGCATCTTTTCGTCGCCAGCCTCGTTGCGCAGGCTGGTCGAGTTCAAGTGACCACCTTGCAACGTCAGGCCATTGATCTCGTTCGAGCTGATGCTCGCGCCCTGATAGCTGGGCGGCAGCAAACGGATATCGCTGAAGGCCAGCACCGGCAGATTGGGTTGCAACTCACCCACCTTCAGTTCGGTTTTTGAGAAACGCACCTTCAACGCGCCTTCCAAACGGCTGTAATCATTTGCCGCGCGCCCATCATCCTTTACTGGCAGCAAACCGGTATTGACCCGGTCCGGGCTGCTGTCGAGTTTGAGGCCGAGCAGGCCAATGACATCCACACCAAAACCGATGGGGCCTTGGGTGTAACCGGATTTGACGTTAAGGATGAAGCCCTGCGCCCACTCTTGGGCTTTCGACTGTTGATTGGCCCCGACGATGTCGGAAAAGTCCCGGCTGAAGTAATAATTGCGTGCTTGCAAGGTCGCGGTGGTGTCTTCGATGAAGCCACTCTCGGCCGCCATCGCACCGGCGGAGAAACTCGAGACGAGCGCCATGGACAACACAGAACCGGTTGTTGGAAGAATCTGTTTCATCGTTTTTTCTCTTATTTTTATTGATCGACAGGTTGAAGTGCTTCAGCCGCCGCGGACTCGCGGCGGGGAACGGAACGACGGGCGTTTAACAACACGTGCGTGACCATGCCGAAAATCAGCCCCCTAAAGGCGGCGGACAAACCCAACAAGGACATGCCCGACGCGGTGGTCAGAAAAGTCACCCACGCGGCTTCGCGATCACTCGGCACGGCCATTGCGCCGGCCAACGCCCCGGCAATCGCAGCAAACAGCGCCGTGCCCACCGCACTGCTGGCGATGACCGGCGAGTAAAGCCATCGAGCAGCCCACCACCAGCACCATCAACACCGCATACCACGGCATCAGCCGTTTGCAGATCAAGTACGTGGCGAACATCGCCAGCACCAGCAACGGTTTGCCCTGCAACGAGACGAATAACCCGGTGCCGAAGCTGAACAGAATCCCTGCCAGCATCGCTGCCGCAATCGCCGCAGGCAGTTTGCCGATGATCCGATCAAACGCTCCCGACACCCCGACCAGAAAGATAATCAGGCTGCTGACCCAGCAAGCACCCACCGCCTCCGGCAGGGAGATCCCCGGCAACAGCGCCACCAGCAACGCCGAACCTGGCGCCGACCACGCGATGATCACCGGGACGCGGTAACGCAGGCTCAGACCGATGCCGAGCACGGCGCTGCCGATGGAAATCGCCCAGACCCACGACGACAGCACTTCCCGCGAGAGGTGTGCGGTCTCGGCGGCCTGAAAGATGATCACCAACGGGCCTGCGTAGGAAATCACCGTGGCGATAAATCCGGCGACTGCCGCAGACAGGGAAAAATCCCGGACTAACGCGCTCATGAAACGTCGCCAACAGACCCGTCGGTTGTACCGTGGCGCGGGCCCGACAGCGCGTGGCTAGCACTGCGTCGACTGCTGATGGCGAACACGGTCATGGCAATCGCGGCCACCGCACCGGGCAAGGCAAAGGCCATGAAATTCAGTTGCAGCGGCAGGCTAATCCCGAGCAAGGCGCCGCCCAGCAGCGGTCCGACGATGGCACCGTTGCGCCCGATGCCCGACGCCCAGCCCAAACCGGTGGAGCGAATGGTCATGGAATAGAACTGTGCGGCGCAGGCGTACAACAGAATCTGCGAGCCAATGGTGGTGGCGCCGGCAATGGCGATCAACAGGTACAACAGCGGCATCGGGCTGTTGAACCCCAGTAAGGTGATCGATACCGCAGCCACGGCGAAGAACACCGCCAACACCCTCGGCAGGTTGAGTTTGTCCCCCAGCACACCGCCGCCAACCGCGCCGAAAATGGCACCGAAGTTGAGCACCAACAAGAACGACAGACTCGAGCCCAGGCTGTAACCGGCGTTGGCCATCAGTTTCGGTAGCCAGGAACTCAAGGCGTAGACCATCAGCAAGCAGCAGAAAAACGCCAGCCACAGCATCAGCGTACGCAGCGCACGACCTTCGCGAAACAGTTGCAACACCGGGGTGCCGGTGCCCTTCACTTCGCTCATGTGCAACTCATCGCCGGTTTGCGCGACGTATGCCGGGTCAATCCGCTGCAAGATGTTGCGCACCTCTTCATTGCGCCCCTGACGCAGCATGAAACCCACCGACTCGGGCAGGAAGTACATGATCAACGGCAGCAACAGCAACGGCAGCACCGCCACGTAAAACACCGATTGCCAGCCAAAACTCGGGATCAGCACGATACCGAGCCCCGCCGAGAGCATGCCGCCTACCGAATAGCCGCTGAACATGATCGCCACCAGCGTGCTGCGGATTTTCTTCGGCGCGTACTCATTCATCAGCGCCACGACGTTGGGCATCACCCCGCCGATGCCCAGGCCGGCAATGAACCGGCAGAGGCCAAACTCGGTGGGGTTGCGGGCAAAACCATTGAGCACGGTAAAACCGCTGAAGAGCATCACGCAGATCGTGATGGCTTTTTTGCGGCCGATCCTGTCCGACAGCGGGCCGAAGAACAGCGCGCCAAACATCATCCCGAACAGTGCATAGCTGCCCAGTGCGCCCGCTTGCAGGGGACTGAGTCCCCACTCTTTCATCAGCATCGGCAGCACCACGCCGTAGATCACCAAATCGTAACCGTCGAAAATGATGATCAGGGCACACCAGAACAGCACCATCCAGTGAAAGCGGTTGAATCGTGCGTTGTCGATAACATCATGTACGTCGATCTTGCGCATGGCATTTATCTCTTGTTGTTGTTTTTTTGAGAGCGTCGGTAACGCGGCTAACGTCCGTAAAGCCGAGGGTAGAGGCGACAGGCACGGCGCAATATCCGCTTTGCGCAGATTGCTATCCATTTTGTGCAATGCCCTGAACCGGGCGCGGGATGTGGATTGTTGCGGGTATGGCGCGTCGCAGATCCGGCAGATCTGACCCTCTGCGATAAACTGTCTTCTTTGCGATCGCATTTGAACGCTAAGCTTGGGCTTATGGATGACTCAGATTATTTACGCCTGCTGACCATCGCGGCCGAGCAAGCCAACGCGTTCCTGTCCAATGCCCGCAAATGGGAGCGTGAGCGTTGGGTTTGTCAGCGCCTGCTGCAAGGCCTGAACATTCCCTATCGCGCCGACGAATTCGCCCCGGCCGGGGAGCCGCCGGACGTGCTGTTTCGTGACGCCAGTTTCGAAGTATTTTTCGTGCTCGATGAAGGCCGACGCCTCAACGACGAATGGCGCGATGAGCTGCAACGCCGGCGCAGCGCATTTTCTCTGAGTTCGCTGGTACGCCGCGAGGCCAAACCCCGACGCATCCCAGCCAACGAATTTTTGCTGAGACTGGCGCCGACCTTGCGCAAAAAAGCCCACAACTACAAAGAACGCGGCATGGACTTGGGCGAACTGGACATCATCGCCTTTGCCAGTCTCAAGCGCGAAGTGCTGGACCTCAACAGCCATTTCCCTCCGCCCACCGAATACCTGCGCCAGGGCTGGCGCTCGTTGTCGCTGGTCGGCCCGACCTTCGCCCGTGTGTTGTTCGCACACCCGGATGCGCCGGATTTCCTGCGCAGCAACCTGGGTCGCAGCATTGTTTTCGACGTCGGGATCAGCCTATGAGTCCGTTGCAGGAACTGATGGGCGAAGTGCCGCAAACGGGTCGCGTACGCTGGATTGGCGTGCGCCCGCAATCACGCTCTCAGATGATCGAACTCGATGCCGTGGAGGCGCGGCTTGAATCCGGTTTGACCGGTGATCACGCGCGTCCCGGCGTACGCAATGCGCGGCAAGTAACGCTGATGCAATGGGAGCATCTGGCAGTGATCAACTCGCTGATGGGCCGCCCGGCGGATCAACCGGTGCTAGCGCAAGACTTGCGGCGCAACATCGTCGTCAGCGGCATCAACCTCTTCAGTCTCAAGGGCCGGCGCTTCAGGATTGGCCAAGCGATTTTCGAAACCACCGGCTGGTGCCAACCCTGCGCCCGCCTCGAGAACAACCTCGGCCCCGGGACCTTTCAGGCGGTTCGCGGACATGGCGGAATCACCGCCCGGGTGTTACAAAGTGGAATCATTCGCCTGGACGACACAGTGAGCGTGGAGCCCATTCCTGCCAGCGGCTATGCTCCGTTCAATGTGGGCTAACGTGTTACACAGCAGCCTGCTTGTAGCTTCTACACATTTAGCAACGTCTACCCCTGACGAGGCCCAATATGACCAGCCGCCTGAACCCCGACGACCAAAAGCATGTCGAAGCGTACCTGCAACTGTCCCAGCACCGAGTCGAGCGCCGGCCTTTCCGGCCGTGGATGCTCCTGGTGGTGGTGTTGGCAGTGACCATTGGTTTAGGCCTGTTGAGCCGACTTATCAGTTACCTGACGCTATGAGCTGCATCGCGCTCGCTCGGGTAATCGCACCGATTTCTTTTAGCCTTGCGAGATATCCCCATGACTCATCGTATTGTCATCGTTGGCGGCGGCGCCGGCGGTCTGGAGTTGGCTACCCGTCTGGGTAAGACTCTGGGCAAGCGCGGCACGGCCAGTGTAATGCTGGTCGACGCGAACCTGACCCACATCTGGAAACCGCTGTTGCATGAAGTGGCGGCCGGGTCGCTGAATTCTTCCGAAGACGAACTCAACTATGTTGCCCAGGCGAAATGGAACCACTTCGAGTTCCAGCTGGGGCGCATGAGCGGGCTTGATCGCGCACAGAAAAAAATCCAGCTGGCCGCCACCTACGACGAAGCCGGCGTGGAGCTGGTCCCGGCCCGTGAACTGGGTTACGACTCGCTGGTGATCGCGGTCGGCAGCACCACCAACGATTTCGGCACTCAGGGCGCGGCACAACACTGCCTGTTTCTCGACACCCGCAAACAGGCCGAGCGCTTCCACCAGCAATTGCTCAACCACTACCTGCGTGCCCATGCCGGGCAAACCGACAAGGTCGAGCAGATCAGCGTAGCGATCGTCGGCGCCGGTGCCACCGGGGTCGAACTGGCCGCCGAACTGCACAACGCCGCGCATGAATTGGCCGCCTATGGTCTTGACCGGATCAAACCGGAAAACATGCACATCACGCTGATCGAAGCCGGACCTCGGGTGCTGCCCGCCCTGCCGGAACGTATCGGCGGGCCTGTGCATAAAACCCTGGAGAAGCTCGGGGTCAACGTCATGACCAATGCCGCCGTCAGCGAGGTGACGGCTGAAAGCCTGATGACTGCCGATGGCAAAGTCATCAACGCCAGCCTGAAAGTCTGGGCGGCCGGGATTCGTGCACCGGGCTTCCTCAAGGACATCGATGGCCTGGAGACAAACCGGATCAATCAGTTGCAAGTGCTGCCGACCCTGCAAACCACCCGCGACGAGAACATCTTCGCCTTCGGTGACTGCGCGGCCTGCCCGCAGCCGGGCACCGATCGCAATGTTCCGCCACGCGCCCAGGCTGCGCATCAGCAAGCTTCGTTGCTGGCCAAATCGCTGAAACTGCGGATCGAAGGCAAGCCTCTGCCCGCGTACAAGTACACCGACTACGGCTCGCTGATCTCGCTGTCGCGTTTTTCGGCTGTGGGTAACTTGATGGGCAACCTCACCGGCAGCGTGATGCTTGAAGGCTGGCTGGCGCGGATGTTTTACGTGTCGCTGTATCGCATGCACCAAATGGCGCTGTATGGCGCGTTTCGTACGGCGATGTTGATGTTGGGGAGCAAGATCGGGCGCGGGACTGAGCCGCGACTGAAGCTGCACTGACACACATCCACTGTGGGGGCGCCACTGCCAGTGCGCAGATCGATAGCCTGGTCGAAATCCTATACGTGGCCGCGCCACGTATAGGAGCGCCCGCCGCGAGCCACGTCGGTAGAGAACGTCGAAGCCTTGCTGCCGCGCAACTGCTCCCCGACCCGACGAGTGATTTTTCGAAGACAAAAAAAATCCCCGTATTTTTCAATACGAGGATTCTTAATATGGTCGGGGTAAGGGGATTCGAACTCCTGACATCCTGCTCCCAAAGCAGGCGCGCTACCGGACTGCGCTATACCCCGGTAAAAAAAAGGCGACCTTTGCAAGTCGCCTTCTTCAATCAGGGCTTTTGGCCGCTGATCTTAAGATCTGATTCCAGCATTAACTGGTTTCAAAAATGGTGGGTCGTGTGGGATTCGAACCTACGACCAATTGGTTAAAAGCCAACTGCTCTACCAACTGAGCTAACGACCCAAAAATGGTCGGGGTAAGGGGATTCGAACTCCTGACATCCTGCTCCCAAAGCAGGCGCGCTACCGGACTGCGCTATACCCCGGCTTGAAATTGGCTCCGTGACCAGGACTCGAACCTGGGACCCAATGATTAACAGTCATTTGCTCTACCAACTGAGCTATCACGGAACTACATATTTCAATTACTACTGATATTTCAATTTACAACTGTGAAGCTTGCTTCACCTCTTCGACCCGTTCGCATCGCTACGTTCGTGTGTCTGAGGCGCGCTATTCTACAATCTTAAGCACCTCTGTCAACCCCCTAAATTGCTTTCAAGTTAATGATTTGCAACTTATTTCAGATTTCTGCTTGGGGAGCAGAGACCCTTCAGGGCGACTTACTGCGGGGCGCACTTTACAAGCCTTTTCCTTTCAGTTCAACAGCCTGGCGAAAAAAAGGCCTCGCAATGCGAGGCCTCGCAGGTTTTGCTGCCGCTGGGGATTCAGTCGAAGACGATTTCGTCGTTTTCCACGACACCCTTGGCGGTATCGCCCGGCATGAAACGACCGGACAGAATCAGCTGCGCCAACGGGTTCTCGATCCAGCGCTGGATCGCTCGTTTGAGCGGCCGCGCACCGTAAACCGGGTCGTAACCCACTGCGATCAGCTTATCCATGGCCTCTGGGCTGAGATCAAGCTTCAGCTCGCGTTCGGTCAGGCGACTGCGCAGGCGACCCAACTGGATCTCGGTAATGCCCGCGATCTGATCCCGAGCCAACGGCTCGAAGATCACCACTTCATCGACCCGGTTGATGAACTCCGGCCGGAAGTGCGTGGAAATCGCATCCATCACCGCCGCACGCTGCGCCTCACGATCACCGACCAATTCCTGGATCTGCACCGAACCGAGGTTGGAGGTCATGACGATCACGGTATTTTTGAAATCCACCGTGCGGCCATGACTGTCGGTCAGTCGGCCATCTTCCAGCACTTGCAGCAAGATGTTGAAGACATCCGGGTGGGCCTTCTCGACCTCATCCAGAAGGATCACCGAATAAGGCTTGCGACGCACCGCCTCGGTCAGGTAACCGCCCTCCTCATAGCCTACGTAGCCTGGTGGCGCGCCGATCAGACGAGCCACGGAATGTTTCTCCATGAACTCGGACATGTCGATCCGCACCATCGCCTCTTCCGTATCAAAGAGGAACTCGGCCAGCGCCTTACATAGCTCGGTTTTACCGACACCGGTCGGGCCGAGGAACATGAAGGAACCGCTCGGGCGATTCGGATCGGACAAACCGGCGCGGGACCGCCGCACGGCATTGGAAACAGCAATCACCGCTTCGTCCTGGCCGATCACACGTTGGTGCAACAGGCTTTCCATCTTCATCAGCTTATCGCGCTCGCCCTCGAGCATTTTCGACACTGGAATGCCGGTCCACTTCGAAACGACTTCAGCGATCTCTTCTTCAGTCACCTTACTGCGCAGCAACTGGTTTTCAGTTTTGCCATGCTGGTCGACCATTTGCAGGCTGCGCTCCAGGTCCGGGATGATCCCGTACTGCAACTCGGCCATGCGGTTCAAGTCGCCTTTGCGGCGGGCCGCTTCCAGTTCCTGACGGGACTGTTCGATTTTCTGCTGGATCTGCGCAGAACCCTGAACTTCGGCTTTTTCCGCGTTCCAGATTTCCTCCAGGTCCGAGTACTCACGTTCGAGCCGGACGATTTCTTCCTGGAGTTTTTCCAGACGCTTTATCGCGGCTTCATCGCTTTCTTTCTTCAGCGCCTGGGACTCCACCTTCAGCTGAATCAGACGACGCTCCAGACGATCGAGCACTTCCGGCTTGGAGTCGATCTCCATCCGGATGCGGCTAGCCGCTTCGTCGATCAGGTCGATGGCCTTGTCCGGCAACTGACGGTCCGTGATATAGCGATGACTGAGTTTGGCCGCAGCGATGATCGCGCCGTCAGTGATCGCCACTTTGTGGTGAACCTCGTAGCGCTCTTTCAGGCCACGCAAAATCGCAATGGTGTCTTCTTCACTCGGCTCGTCCACCAGCACTTTCTGGAAACGCCGTTCGAGGGCCGCATCTTTCTCTATATATTGGCGGTACTCGTTGAGCGTGGTCGCGCCGACGCAGTGCAGTTCACCACGGGCCAACGCAGGCTTGAGCATGTTACCCGCGTCCATCGAGCCTTCGCCTTTACCGGCGCCAACCATAGTGTGCAATTCATCGATGAACAGAATGATCTGCCCTTCTTGCTTCGACAGTTCGTTGAGCAGGGATTTGAGGCGCTCTTCGAACTCGCCACGGTACTTGGCACCGGCAATCAGCGAACCCATGTCCAGGGACAGCAGGCGTTTGCCTTTCAGTCCATCCGGCACTTCACCGTTGATGATGCGCTGGGCCAGGCCTTCGGCGATGGCGGTTTTACCCACGCCGGGCTCACCGATCAGCACCGGGTTGTTCTTGGTACGGCGCTGCAGGACCTGAATGGTCCGACGAATTTCGTCGTCACGGCCGATCACCGGATCGAGCTTGCCTTCTTCGGCACGCTTGGTCAGATCGACGGTGTATTTATCCAGCGCCTGACGCGACTCTTCGTGGTTGGCGTCATTGACGGCCTCACCACCACGCAGGTTGTTGATCGCGTTTTCCAAGGCTTTCTTGCTAACGCCCTGGCCGAGCAACAATTTGCCGAGCTTGCTGTTCTCGTCCATGGCGGCGAGCAACACCAGTTCGCTGGAGATGAACTGGTCGCCCTTCTGCTGGGCCAGACGGTCGGCCTGGTTGAGCAGGCGAGCCAAATCCTGCGACATGTTGACGTCGCCGGTCGGGTTCTGAATTTTTGGTAGTTGGTCGAGCTCTTTGGTCAGCTCTTTACGCAGGCTGTTGACGTCGAAGCCAACCTGCATCAACAGGGGTTTGATCGAACCACCCTGCTGTTCAAGCATGGCTTGCATCAAGTGCGCCGGTTCAATGCCCGGATGATCGAGGCCGACGGCCAGGGATTGGGCGTCGGACAAGGCCAACTGCAACTTGCTGGTTAAACGGTCTATACGCATGGGTCACCTTCCTTTTGAGCAGGTCGGACCTATAAAACATCCTGAATGAAGAAACCTGCCAGATACCGTTATAGATGCGGTCGATTGTGGGAGTTTCAAGCGTCGCGACGTTGATGCAGATCAGCGAAGTCTAGCGTTCGAGCCAAATGAGGGAGGCAAACCGACCGGTGCGTGAACTGCGGCGGTAAGAGAAGAAGCGAGGATCGGTCACGGTGCAAAAACCGCCGCCATAAACAGCGATGACACCGCGAGCGGCCAGACGCAAACGCGCCAGCTCGTAAATGTCAGCCATGAATTTGCCAGCATTTTGACTCGGCACGAAGGCTTTAGCGGTGTCGGGCAATTGCTCGACGAAAGTTCCGCGCACTTCAGGGCCAACTTCAAAGGCTTGCGGACCGATGGCCGGACCGAGCCAGACCAGCACGTTTTCTGGCGGCACGGCCAGACTGTCGAGGGTCGCTTCCAGCACACCCGCCGCCAACCCGCGCCAACCGGCATGGGCCGCCGCTACGCGAGTGCCGGCACGGTCGCAAAACAATGCCGGCAGGCAATCCGCGGTCATCGCCGCGCAGGCGATACCGGCCGTTGCCGTCCAGCTGGCATCGGCAGTGGCCGTAAGACCTGGGTCTGCGTGGGCCACGGCGATGCCGTGAACCTGCTTTAACCAGGCCGGTTGAATAGAGAAGTGATCGGTGAGGCGACGACGGTTTTCGGCAACAGCTTTGGGGCTGTCGTCGACATGATCGCCGAGGTTGAGGCTGTCGAACGGCGCCAGACTGACGCCGCCCGCACGGGTGGTAACGCAGGCTTTCACCCCGGCAGGCGCAGGCCAGTCGGGAATCAGCCAGTCACTCATCCGATGAACGCCTCGCGGTCTTGCTTGAGTAGCGTCAGCAACCAGACGAAATCGTCCGGCAGTGGCGATTCCCAGCTCATGCGTTTACCGGTGGTCGGGTGATCCAGTTCCAGGAACCGCGCATGCAGCGCCTGACGCGGGAACGCCTTCAACGATTCGATCATGGTCACACTGGCTGCCGGCGGAATGCGGAAACGACCGCCGTAGGCAGGATCTCCGACCAACGGGAAGTTGATGTGAGCCATATGCACACGAATCTGGTGCGTACGACCGGTTTCCAGCTTCACCCGCACGTGCGTATGGGAACGGAAACGCTCGAGCACGCGGTAATGGCTGACGGCCTGCTTGCCACCTTCCATCACGGCCATGCGCTGGCGTTGCTGACCGTGACGACCGATCGGTGCGTTGATCTTGCCGCCGGCAGTCACCACACCGATCACGATGCACTCGTAGATCCGGCTTACGCTGCGGCTCTGCAATTGCGTGACAAGCTGTGTCTGCGCCTGAATGGTCTTGGCCACCACCATCAGACCGGTGGTGTCCTTGTCCAGACGATGCACGATACCGGCGCGGGGCACATTGATGATGTCCGGCACGTGGTGCAGCAAGGCGTTGAGCAAGGTGCCATCAGCATGACCGGCAGCAGGATGCACCACCAGACCCGCGGGTTTGTTGATCACCAGGATGTCGTCATCTTCATAGACGATGTCCAGCTCAATGTCTTGAGCGATCCATTCGCCCTGAGCTTCCTGCTCGGCAGTGAGTTCAAGAATGGCACCACCATGAACAATGTCTCGCGGGCGGATAACCGCCCCATCCACAGTCAGGCGGCCGTCTTTGATCCAGGCGGAAAGGCGCGAGCGCGAGTGCTCAGCGAATAATTGTGCAGCGACTTGATCGAGGCGTTGGCCGCCCAATTCGGACGGCACCTCTGCGCGAAGTTCAATTTTATCGGACATGCTCAGACTAGGCGTCGGCACAGCCTTTGGTTTCGGCTGCGCGCTTGTGGTTAAATACGGCGTCTTTTGCCCCGAGGCTATTCAACGGGGCGCTCATCATAACAGGACGGCCCCGCCCAAGACAGCGGCCGTCATAGGGACGCAAGCCGCCATGCAAGTGAAACACCTGCTGCTGATCGCCATCCTCGCATTGACCGCTGCTTGCTCATCGAAGGAAGTCGTAGACGAAAACCTGAGCGAAGTCGAGCTGTACCAGCAGGCTCAGCACGATCTGGACAACAATAGCTACACCGCCGCCACAGCCAAGCTGAAGGCGCTGGAGTCGCGTTATCCGTTCGGTCGCTACGCCGATCAGGCTCAACTCGAGCTCATCTACGCCAACTACAAGAACACCGAGCCTGAAGCTGCGAAGTCCGCCGCCGAGCGCTTCATTCGCCTGCACCCGCAGCACCCGAACGTGGATTACGCGTATTACCTCAAGGGTCTGACTTCTTTCGACCAGGACGTCGGCCTGTTGTCGCGTTTCCTGCCGTTGGACATGACCAAGCGTGACCCGGGTGCTGCTCGCGACTCCTACAACGAGTTCGCCCAGCTGACCAGCCGCTTCCCCAACAGCCGCTACTCGCCGGACGCCAAGCAGCGCATGATCTACTTGCGCAACCTGCTGGCGGCCTACGAGATTCACGTTGCCGACTACTACCTGACCCGTCAGGCCTATGTCGCCGCTGCGAACCGTGGTCGCTATGTGGTGGAAAACTTCCAGGAAACCCCTTCGGTCGGTGACGGCCTGGCGGTGATGACAGAGGCCTACCAGCGTCTGCACCTGGACGATCTGGCCGCCACCAGCCTCGAAACGCTGAAGCTCAACTACCCGAACCATCCAAGCCTGGTCGACGGTCAGTTCAAGCCTTCGGTGGCCGAAGCCGACAACCGTTCGTGGTTGAGCAAGGCGACCCTGGGCCTGATCGAATCCCGTCCACCGCTGCCGCCGGGCGAAACCCGCGCCAACCAGGACGTCCAGAAGCAATTCCAGGACGCCAAAGACGCGATTCCGAACGATCTCAAACCTAGAGATGAAAATGGCGACGTGATCGAAGCTGAGGAATACGAGTCCGAAGCCAATAACAGCGACCGCTCGTGGTTCAGCTACATGACCTTCGGCGTGTTTGACTGACACATCGAGTTGTACAAAAAGGAGCCTTTCGAGGCTCCTTTTTTATGGGCTCGATTATTACTCTGTGCGCTGGTCATGTCCTTGGCTAAACTGGCTCCTCACTCGTCAAATAGCAGCTCATCATGCTTCGTTTACTGTTCTGGATCGCCCTGATTGCCGCTGCGGTATGGTTCTGGCGCAAGTTCAAGGGCCAGGCTTCTGTGCCCAAGTCCTCTGCCGAACTGGAAGCGGCCCCCATGGTCCGCTGCGTCCATTGCGGCGTACACCTGCCACGCGACCGCGCGCTGAGCCTTCAACAACAGTGGTATTGCAGCCAGGCTCATCTTGAGCAAGGCCCGGGTTCCAGTGATCGCTGAGACCTCCAGTCCCGGCAGCAAACAGGCCCAGCGACTGCTGCGCCTCTATCACCTTTACCGTTTGAGCATCGGCATCACCCTGGTGCTGTTGATCTCCAGCAATATGGACAACCAACTGCTGACGTCCGCCAATGACGACCTGCTTCGCAATGGCAGTTGGTTATACCTGGTGCTGAATATCCTGCTGGTGGTGTTCTTCGATAACACCCGACGCCCGGCGCAACTGTTCAGCCTGGCGCTGACCGACGTCCTGCTGCTGTGCGGTCTGTTCTACGCCGCCGGCGGTGTGGCCAGCGCCATCGGCAACTTACTGATCGTATCGGTAGCCATCAGCAACACCTTGTTACGAGGGCGCATCGGCCTGCTGATTGCCGCCGTTGGCGCGCTCGGCATCGTCGGGCTGAGCGCCCTCCTGAGTGTCAGCCATCCCGCCACCCCCAACGATTACCTGCAAGTCGGCACGCTCGGCGCCTTGTGTTTTGCTGCGGCATTGCTGGTGCAAGGGCTGATCCGCCGCCTGGACGTGAGCGAAACCCTCGCCGAACAACGGGCCGGCGAAGTCGTCGGCCTCGAAGCCCTCAACGCACTGATCCTGCAACGCATGCGTACCGGCATCCTGGTACTCGACGACAAGTGGCGGGTTCAACTGGCCAACCACAGCGCCTTGTGCCTGTTAGGCAGGGAAAATCTTGCAGGACAACTGATCGACGATGACTTACCCAACCTGGTCGAACGCCTGCAACTGTGGCTCAACAATCCGACGCTGCGCCCCCAGAGCTTGAAAGTCGCCAGTAGTGGTCTGGAGCTGCAACCGAGCTTCATTGCCCTGGACCAAAGCCCACACCCCCAGACCCTGGTCTTTCTCGAAGACCTCGCGCAAATCGCTCAACAAGCCCAGCAATTAAAGCTCGCCGCCCTCGGTCGCCTGACCGCCGGTATCGCCCATGAAATCCGCAATCCACTCGGCGCCGTTAGTCATGCCGCGCAGCTATTGCACGAGTCAGAGGAACTGAACCGCGCGGATCGACGTCTGACACAGATTATTCAAGACCACTCTCAGCGAATGAATCGGGTAATCGAAAACGTCCTGCAACTGTCCCGCCGCCAGCAAACCGTAGCGCAACGGCTTGATCTGAAGCCGTGGCTGGAGCAGTTCGTCAACGAAACCCGAGAGGGGGCGACCGAGCATCAGCAGATTCATCTGCGCATCGGCTCAGGAAACGTCACAACCCTGATGGACCCAGACCAACTGCACCAGATTCTCGACAATCTGTTGCGTAACGCCTGGCGCCATAGCGCCTTGAATCACGACTTGGCACAGGTCTGGTTCGAGTTGTTCGTCGACCCGGACAGCCAACTGCCAACCCTTGAGATCGTGGACGATGGCCCCGGCGTGGCACCGGAGCATCACGTGCATTTGTTCGAACCGTTCTTCACGACTAGCACCCAAGGCACCGGCCTGGGGCTTTATCTGTCCCGTGAGCTGTGCGAAAGCAACCAGGCCCGCCTAGACTTCAAACCACGCCAAGGCGGCTGCTTTCGCATCACTTTTGCTCACGGACGGAAACAAAGTTGAACATATGCCCACGGCAGAAAGTCCTGATCGTCGACGACGAACCGGATATACGCGAACTCCTGGAAATCACCCTGGGACGGATGAAACTCGACACCTTCAGTGCCCGCAACCTCAACGAAGCCCAGGCCCTGCTCTCGCGAGAGACGTTCGACTTGTGCCTCACCGACATGCGCTTGCCGGACGGCACCGGTCTTGAGCTGGTGCAACACATCCAGCAACACCAGCCAAACGTACCGGTGGCAATGATCACCGCTTATGGCAGCCTGGAAACGGCGATCAACGCCCTCAAGGCCGGTGCCTTCGACTTCCTGACCAAACCGGTGGACCTCACTCGGCTGCGTGATCTGGTCAGTAGCGCGCTTCGATTGCCAGCGCCGGGCGGTACAGGCATCGCCATCGATCGCCGGCTGCTGGGTGATTCACCGCCCATGCGCGCCTTGCGCAAACACATCGACAAACTGGCCCGCAGCCAAGCGCCGGTGTACATCAGCGGCGAATCCGGCAGCGGCAAGGAACTGGTCGCGCGATTGATACATGAGCAAGGACCGCGCGCCAGCCAACCACTTATCCCGGTCAATTGCGGGGCGATTCCGTCAGAGTTAATGGAGAGCGAATTTTTCGGTCATCGCAAAGGCAGCTTCAGCGGTGCCATCGAAGACAAACCCGGACTGTTCCAGGCTGCCCATGGCGGCACCCTGTTCCTCGACGAAGTGGCTGATTTACCGCTGGCGATGCAGGTCAAACTGCTACGGGCAATACAAGAAAAAGCCGTTCGCGGTGTCGGCGAACAGCAGGAAACCGTGGTCGATGTGCGTATCCTTTGCGCCACCCACAAAGACCTCGACGCCGAAGTCGCCGCCGAACGCTTTCGCCAGGATTTGTACTACCGGTTGAACGTGATCGAACTACGGGTGCCGCCCTTGCGCGAACGCCGTGACGACATCGAACCCCTCGCCAGCCATGTGCTCAAACGCCTGGCCATCAGCACCGGTCAACCCGCAGCAAAACTCCACCCCCAAGCGCTCGACGCGCTGAAAAGCTATCGCTTCCCCGGCAATGTGCGGGAACTGGAGAACGTGCTCGAACGGGCGCACACGCTGTGCGAGAACACACAAATTGAAGCCAGCGACCTGCGACTGGCCGAAGGCAACTGCAACCCGGAAGGCGGTGTACCGGACCTGACGCAGATCGACAACCTGGAAGACTACCTGGAAAACGTCGAACGCAACCTTATCCTCCAGGCCCTGGAAGAAACCCGCTGGAACCGCACGGCGGCGGCTCAGCGGTTGAATCTTTCATTCAGATCGATGCGCTACAGGCTCAAGAAACTGGGGCTCGATTGAGTCTCAGATCCGTCCAGTCGGTGCATATGGCGCCGGATCAATGATCGGCTCACGCCCCAGCATCACATCCGCAAACAACTGACACGACGCTGGCGCCAGCACCAAGCCATTACGGTAATGCCCGCAATTAAGCCAAAGCCCTTCGAACCCTGGCACCCGACCGATGTAGGGAATGCCTTCCGGCGAGCCCGGTCGCAACCCGGCCCAGTGCCCCACAACGTCGGCATCCGCCAGGGCAGGAATCAACTCCACCGCCGACGCCTTCAGGCTCTCCAGAGCAGATTCGGTCGGCGTCTTGTCGAAGCCTTGATGCTCCAGCGTACTGCCGATCAAAATGTGCCCGTCGCGCCGAGGAATCGCATAACGCCCCTTGGCCAGAACCATGCTCGGCAGGAAATCCGCTGCGCATTTGTAGAGAATCATCTGTCCTTTCACCGGCTCGACCGGCAGGTCCAGATCCAGGCTCTTGAGTAAATCACCGCTCCAGGCACCTGCGGTCAGAACCACTTGATCGCCATGAATCGCCCCCGCCGAGGTCTGCACCCCGACTACCGTAGCGCCTTCACGGATAAACCCGCTGACTTCACACTGCTCATGAATCGTCACGTTCGGCAGCGCCAGCAACGCAGCCTTGAGGGACTTCACCAGCCGTGGATTACGCACATTGGCCACATCGGCCATGTAGATAGCCCGGGAAAAACCGCTCCCCAACACAGGCACCGCGTCGTGAGC
Organism: Pseudomonas sp. Ma2-10; assembly: GCF_054330215.1. Taxonomy (NCBI): domain Bacteria; kingdom Pseudomonadati; phylum Pseudomonadota; class Gammaproteobacteria; order Pseudomonadales; family Pseudomonadaceae; genus Pseudomonas; species Pseudomonas sp. Ma2-10. Next base: position 63,106 of record NZ_JBTEYL010000008.1, read on the forward strand.
CGCCGAGATATCCACCGCCCGCAACGGACGGTTTTCCCGCTCGGCCCAGGCCAGCGCCTCGGCCTCGTCATCCAGGTCCAGCCAGTACAACCCGGTGGTATGCACCTCAGGATCGACACCGGTGGCTGAAAACAACCGCTCACCCAGCTGTGGATAAAAATCCTGGGACCAATGCGCCAACGCGGTGACTGCCGGGCTGTAGCGCCACGGGTAGAGCGGCGAGACGATGCCGCCGCCGGCCCAGGACGACTCCTGACCGACGCTCGAACGATCCAGCAGCACAACACTTTGCACCTCGGACGCGAGATTGAACGCTGTCAGCAGGCCAATCACCCCGCCGCCGACAATCACCACTTGCTGTTGCCTGGTCATGTTCTGATCCAACCGTTAAATAGACAGAGGGCACAAAAGGTGCCCGAAAGGAACTCAGCGACCCCAGCAATCCTTGGTCGTGGCTGTCGCATTGACCATGCTTCTGACGCCAATGTTGGTGATGGTGAAATCACCGCACTTGTCTGCCGCCATGGCCTTGCCGGCCTTGCGCACCGCCGTCAGCAGGAAAGTCTGGTCAGTCAGGGTCGGGGTGATGGTGTAGAAGTCATTACCGGCGCTCAGCCCGGTGGCATCGGTGTAGACATTACTCTTCGAATAGTAGCGTTCAAGGATCTGCGCTTGTTCAGAGAGCAGACCGGCGACTTCAGTGCGCCGGCCCTTATTCACATACTCGGCGAGGCTCGGGTAGCCAATGGTGATGACGATGCCGATGATCGCAATCACGATCATGATTTCGATCAGGGTAAAACCTCGGTTGGATCTGCGCATGCCTCTACTCTCACTTACTGTATTTGTCGCCACATGATGCGACGGCTGCCGCCGCTGCCGGACTTTTCCTTCAGCGTGGTCACGCCGCCGCTAGAGTCGCCGACGTCTTTACGGGTCGCATCATTGCTGATGGAATTCAGGGTCGGGATGCCACCGGTGAAAATCACCCCGCTGGAAACCGTGTCTTCGCTGTCGACCTCACCCTCGCCATTGGTGTCGAGCACCGCGTAGTTGAGCATCTTACCGCTGAACGCATCCAATTCGACCAATTTACCGGTACCGAAACTGGCACAAGGGTCGGTGGTGTCCACGCTGGCCGTGGTGAATACGATCCGGCCGGCCACCAGACGGGCCTGATTGATCACCCGCTCGCCGGTCAACACGTTGTTGTAAACCAATGGCAGATACCAGCCCTTCTTTGCCGGATAGGTCACGTCGTTCTGACTGGTGGTGATGAATTGCCCACTGCTGCCGGAAAACACACCGGTCACCGCCTGCGCCTGCAAACCGGACGTTGTAATTTGCCCGGAGCCACCTTCCGCATCCCACACGGCATAGAACGCCTGAAGCGCTTTGTTGGTCTTGTCGGCCGTCTCGTTGAATTTACCGGTGCCGAAAAACACTTCCGTCCCTCCCCGCGGATTGTCCGCCAGCAATGGTTGCGCGGTGATCGGCTGAGTGACGCCACCGGCGGTGGTAAACAGCGGTTTGCGGGAAAACGCCAAATCCCATGACTCAGGGGCCGTGGCGCTCAAATCAAACTTCCATAGACGCCCTTTAAGGTCGCCGCCATAGGCGGCCTGCACTACATTCTGCGAGTTGACCCTGAGCTTCACCGACGACAGACCGTTGGTAGTTTCGGCGCCGTCGACCACTATCTTCTTGATCAGCGTGCCGTCGCGTATGTCGACCACGTACAACGCGGCCACCCCGGAGTTGCTGCCATAACCATTGGAGATGAATGCGGCCCATCGACCGTCGGCCAAGCGTGCCACTTCCGGTCGTGCGTAGGCATAACCCAGATCATTGAAAACATTTGCCGTGTTTGCGAGGGCCGGCGCGCTGATCTCCCACAACGCCTTGGTTACGTTGCCGGCCGATGCGTCGAACAGTTGCAGCGCATAGAAGGTTCGCCCCCCCGCCCCTGTCCCGCCCAACGCAAGGGATTTCCAGGCGCGGTTGAGTTGGGCATCGAACACCCCCACCTGGCCGTCCACCAAAAACGTGTGGCTCTCCCCGTTTATGTAAGTGGTGTCGGCGATATAGCGCAATGACGGCAACACGCTGGACGGCATATAAGCGTATCGCCGCGTGCCGTTTGACGTGTTGATGACGTTTACAAAGCCGTCGTTGGCGTTCACCACGAGGCTGGCGTTCATGCTTGCCGCTTTGGTTGCCAGATAGGCGCTGTAAGTGGTGTCGCCTGACAGATCGGACGCGGTTTTATCCGTGGGTGATGCCAGGGCCAACGGCGAATTGATGATGTCGCCAAGCAGCACACTGCGCACTTTCAGGCCGGCCTTGTTGCGGCCCTTGCTCCACTCCACCAGATCGCTGCCGGTGATACCGATGGGCAAACTCTGGTTGAGGGATGTTTGCTGCGCAGGGGAAAAACTGGCGTAGGCCAGCGTCACGGCCGCATTGGTCAGTGTGTTCCAGGATTGATAGGTCGGCGCCGTGGCACCGGGCACGATGGCGGTATCGGTTGTCCATAACACCGAGGCGGTGTTGACCACACCAGCGGCGGTATATCCGTAGGACTTGATCGTGCCACGCCAATCCTTGGGATCGTAACGGGTCTGAAAATAACTCGAACCGCTGGCCAGAGTGGTCCCGTGGGCAACACCACTGCCGCCGGAGCCGGCCTTGGAGGTGATATCGCTCAGGGCGGACGAGAGTGCACGGTTGAGGCCTGCACTGTCGGTCACCTGATAATACTTGCCCTGCCCGTACGTCGCCGCATCCGACAACATCGGGTTCGCAGTGGCGAAACCGACGGTGTAGGTGTTCATGTTCTGCTTTGGGAAATCCGCTGCGTCCCAGCTTTTGCTCGCAGAATCGGTGCCGATCGTGCGCATGTCGATGTCGAAGGCGAACTTGGCAATGTCATCCAGGTAAAGCGTATCGCCCTCATCATCGCCACCAGGGCCGTCGTTGTTTACACCGTCCCAATTGGGCAGTCGGGTACCGCCCAGAGGATCGCCGGCCGGGAAGGTCCGGTCATAGGTGGGCGAGCCGTCGGTAATCACCACACCATAGTTTTTCTGGCAGCGGTACTGGATCGGGCTCGTGTAGATGACGGGCGTCGAGTTGTAGAACGGTGCCATGCCGCGCATGTACCGAGTGACTTCGTAATAGGTTTGCGCCAGCGGCGTGTTGGCGATCGCACTCAAGCCGTTGATCGAGGTCGTCAGGGCGCTGTAGTTGGCCTGATCCGCCAGATCGCTAATGGAACGGGCGATATAGCCACCATTGCCCGCGTTGTGGCTGTTGACCGGGTTGAACGTCGCCAGGCCAATACGCAGCCCGCGGTTACTGGTCACCAGATCGGTGGCCGCCTTGCGCGCAACGTTCATTCGGTAATCGTTGGGGATTGCACCGGTGGTGAAATCACGGTTGCTACCGTTGGCCAGCCCCACAAGGTATGAAAGGTAGTCCGCAGAATATCGGGTATTTCCGCTGCCTACAGGATCGGGCAGTTTGAGGCACTGAGGCGCGACGCTGTTGTTGTAGAACGCGTAATAACCTTTGGAGCAGCCGGACGTCGGCAAGCTTGAGAGGACGATCGTGTCACCGGTGATGTTGGAGAACCCCAGACACCGCCCCAGCAGTGCATTGCATTGCCGGGCCGGGGTTCGGTGCACTGCCGGGTCGAAGCCTGTCGCGTAGATGATGCTGTTCATGCTGCCCGAATCATCGATCAGCAACATCACGTTCGGCGCAACGGCAGCAGCGCTCAACAGCGGTGAATCCGACGGTGTGAAGGCATACGCGGGCGCGGAGAGATATAAACCCAACAACACGCCGCAAATCAGCCGCCACAGCCCGACATGCCGCTCAGTACTTCGCATAGATACTCTCCACCACACTGCGCGAGTTGCCCACGATGCCGACTGCGGTGACCCGGTACAGCGTTGTCGAGGTGTTGCTCGGCACATTCACGGCGCCCAGCGTGGTGCCGATGTTCTGCACCCCGTAAAAACCGCTGCCGGAGGCGATCCAGGTCACCCCCGAGGTGGAATTGAAGCCGGCGCCGGTGATTGTCGACGACTCGACGGGTGGCGCGCATTGGGTAGTGCCGCTGCAGACCGGCCGAGAATAGGCCTCCAGTTGCACCGCGCTTTCACCCACGCGCAACGCTGATTCGGCGCCCTGGAACGACTGATTGCGCAAGGTCACGCTGGCGGCCATTTTTTCCTGCAAGGTGGCGTTTTGCATCGATGAAAGGCCGATCAGCGTCAACAACAGAAGAAACACCAGGCTGACCAGCAGCGCCATGCCCCGCTGGGCGTAAGGGGTCACGGGAGAAATACTCATCGGCCCTCCCCTCATGGCAAGCGGTTGCGCAGAGCGGCAACCACGTTGAAGGTTTGATTGCGTACCCGGTCGTTCGGGTCGGCGAGGGTCAACGTCAGGCGAACACTACGAATGCGCGCCGGATCAGAGGGGTTGTTGCTGTAACTGGAGGCGGCCACATCAGTGGCGGAACTGGCGAGGCCGAAGCTCACGGTGAAGGCACTGACGTTGTTCACCAGCACCGCCTGAGCCGGCGTGCCGGTGCCGACCCCCATCTTCAGTTGATTGTTGCTGAAGCTGTAGATCAAGCGTCGGATCGGAAACGCCAGCTCTCCCGACCCCGGAACTCGGACACCGGTGTAGGCCGTTGCATTGTTCCGACAATCGGAAACCACTGTCCAGCTCGGTACCCCACCACTGCCGCCGACATCCGCTGTCACCAGGGTCAGTTTGAGGTTGGCGCTGTCCCAACTGATGGGCGTTGTCTGGCTGGCATTGAAGTCACCCGCCGAGCTTGAATCGGTGACCGCCCCAAGGCATCCGAACATGCCGATCATGCGGATTTCCTGAATCATCTTGCTCAGCACGAAACGCGCATCCTCCTGCATGGCGGCAGCGGTGCTCTGGCTGACATAGGTGTTCTTGGCCGCGATGAAAATCTGCGCTACGCCCAGGATCACGACCAAACTCAATGCCAGGGCGATCAGTAACTCGATCAGGCCGAAACCCCTGTTGGCCTGGTTCATGGCGTCGAAACCGGATCGACGGTGGCACGACTGGAGAGGACGAAACTGCGCCGCGAATTGGCGATGTTCGCAGCCCGCGAGTCATCCCAGGTGATAGTGATGGTGTACACCCACTGATTGAACGTAATGCTTCCGGTGGCCGTGGCGCCGCCGAAATCGACAATGTTGCGGGTGAAGTCGTAGAGGTCCTGATCCCGGACGACACTCAGATTGCCTGAGGTCGGTGACGTCACGGTGTAGTCGGCACCGGAGTTGGCGCGAATGCGGTCCATCATGTCGTAGGCGATAAAACTGGCCTGGCTGGTCATCCGCGCACTGTCCGTGTACTTCAGCGCATTAAGCTGAATCGCCGCAGCCCCCAACAGCCCCACGCTCAAAATCAACAACGCGACCAAGACTTCAATCAGCGTCATGCCGTCCTGTGCATGTGTGCTCCATCCCCTCATCCGCAACGTCCACCCAATAGAATTCGTCCGTTCAAACACACATTCAGCGTTCTGATTTGCGCTCCCCGTACGTAGCTGATTACCACCGCCGTGGACGGTGCCGACAACCCGCCAAGGTTGTTGAAATCAATGGCGGTCACTCCTGAGGTTAGCGTCAGAGTCGCCCCGCTGCTCATCGCTGGAACAACCCGCAATACATTGGCCAATTTGCCAGTACCGTCATAAACCGAGACCTCCCCGGTCCAGACGCCTCCCTCCATCATCGGGCGAAGCCGAGTGGTGAAGCCCCGGTCGATCGCCTCAAGTCGGGCGAAATTCAAACCATGTTGCAGATCGCCGATTTCGGTATCGGCCTTGGTGATTTGCACCGAACGGGTAAACGCAGGTACGGCCAGCGTGATCAGGACCAGAAACACCGCGAGCGCGCTCAGCAACTCGATCAGCGTGAAACCTTTTGTACGATGATCCATCGGTGCCTTCCGTTGCCGTCGGCTATACCTGCTTCTACACGCTAGAACATTCGACCGGCAGGGTTCGGTTGTTTGCCATTACTCGCGCAGGGATCGCGCGGGCCGCCGCACTCCAGGGAGGGAGATGACATGCATCAGCGAGGATTCAGCCTGATCGAACTGCTCATGGGACTGACAATTGTCGGGATTGTTCTGCTGTTGGTCAGTCCGGCGTTTGCCGCACTGACTGAGTCGAACCATCGCGAGCAGGTGGCACAGTCGCTTATCAGCGGTATACGCAACGCCAGAACCGTTGCCATCACACGCAACCAAAGTGTCCTGATTCACGCCATCAACGGTGACTGGGGGCAGGGCTGGCGGATCATTCTGGATATCAGTGGTCGCGGAGCGGAGGACAACAGCAATCCGCTGCTGATTGAGCGCGCGAGTAGCACTCGGGTGCCGATTGTCGGCAATTGGCCGGTCAGGCAATACATACGTTTCAACAGTATCGGCGAACCACAGATGCCCGGACGGGCCTTTCAAGCGGGGACATTGCACATTTGCGCAACTCGCGAACCGGTCACTCAGCTCCAGGTGGTGCTGGCCGCGACCGGCCGTGTCAGCCTGCGCAGCCATAAGGCTGAGCAGGCGCTGTGTCCAGGGGGTAAACGCGTTAAAGCAGGGAGCGGACGCGCAGTTCTTTAGGCATAGAGAAGGTGATGTTCTCCTCGCGACCGGCCAGTTCATCGGCGCCGGTAGCGCCCCACGCCTGCAACTGCTGGATCACGCCACGCACCAGGACTTCCGGTGCGGAGGCGCCAGCGGTGATGCCGATTCGCTCGACACCCTCGAACCAGCTCTTTTTCAGGTCTTCGGCGCCGTCGATCAGGTAGGCCGGGGTGGCCATGCGCTCGGCCAGTTCACGCAGCCGGTTGGAGTTGGAGCTGTTCGGGCTGCCGACCACCAGTACCACGTCGCACTCGTCGGCCAGTTGCTTGACCGCATCCTGACGATTTTGCGTGGCGTAGCAGATGTCGTCCTTGCGCGGGCCACCGATCGCCGGGAAGCGCGTACGCAGGGCGTCGATGACGCGACTGGTATCGTCCATGGACAAGGTGGTCTGGGTCACGAACGCCAGTTTTCCCGGGTTGCTCACCTGCAAGGCGGCGACGTCTTTCTCGTCTTCGACCAAATAGATCGCGCCACCATTGCGGCCATCGTACTGGCCCATGGTGCCTTCGACTTCCGGGTGACCGGCGTGGCCGATGAGAATACATTCACGGCCGTCGCGGCTGTAACGTGCCACTTCGATGTGTACCTTGGTCACCAGGGGACAGGTAGCGTCGAACACCTTCAGGCCACGACCGGCAGCTTCGGTGCGCACGGACTGGGAAACACCGTGGGCACTGAAGATCACGATGACGTCGTCCGGCACCTGATCCAGTTCTTCGACGAAAATCGCCCCGCGAGCACGCAGGTCTTCGACGACGAATTTGTTGTGGACCACTTCGTGGCGCACGTAGATCGGTGGCCCGAAGACTTCCAGGGCGCGATTGACGATTTCAATCGCCCGGTCCACACCGGCGCAGAAGCCACGGGGGTTGGCGAGTTTGATTTGCATGCTGTGCCTCGTGTCTTGCGCGCAGAAAGAATGCCGACCTCGCCCGACCAGAGTCGGGCGAAGTGGTTACAGCGATTTGACGTTGATGATTTCGACGTCAAAGGTCAATGTCTTGCCGGCCAACGGGTGGTTGAAGTCGATGGTCACTTGCTCGTCATCGAATACCTTCACCACGCCGGGCAACTCAGTATTGGCCGCATCGTTGAAGATCACCAGCAAGCCAGGCGACAGTTCCATGTCCTTGAACTGCGAGCGCGGGATGACCTGTACGTTCTGCGGGTTGGGTTGGCCAAAAGCGTTTTCCGGCTGAATCGTCAGCGTACGCTTGTCGCCAGCCTTGAAGCCGAACAGCGCTGCTTCGAAACCTGGCAGCAGGTTGCCATCACCGACCTTGAAGGTCGCCGGGGCTTTGTCGAAAGTGCTGTCGACGGTGTCGCCGTTCTCCAGGCGCAGTGCAAAGTGCAAAGTGACTTCTGTGTTCTGGCGGATGCGTTGCTCAGCCAATACCTGTTCAGTCATGAACGGCTTCTCCGGTTTTTTTGCTTTTGAACATATCCAGCGCAAGCATTACGGCACCGACAGTGATTGCACTGTCGGCAACGTTGAACGCCGGGAAATACCAGCGGTTCTGCCAATGCACCAGAATGAAATCGATCACATGGCCCAGGGCAATGCGGTCATACAGATTGCCCAGCGCGCCGCCCAGCACCAAGGCCAAAGCGACGGCCAGCCAGGTTTCGTTGCGCCCCAGACGCTTGAGCCATACCACCAGCACCGCACTGACCACGACCGCGATCAGGGCAAACAACCAGCGCTGCCAGCCGGAGCTGTCGGCCAGGAAGCTGAATGCCGCGCCCGTGTTATAGGCCAGGGTCCAGCTGAACAGATCGGGGATCACCACGATCTGCTGGAACATCTCGAGCTTGCCTTCGAAGTAGAACTTGCTGGCCTGGTCGATGACCAGGACCAGCAAACTCAACCAGAGCCAGCTCAGCCGTCCGAAACGGCCAGCCGCATTAGGCATAGTAACGAACCTCGCCAGCGCCGCTGATGTTGTCGACGCAACGACCGCAGATTTGCGGATGCTCCGGGTTCACGCCGACGTCTTCGCGGCAGTGCCAGCAACGGGCGCACTTGGCGTGGCTCGACTTGACCACTTGCAGTTTCAAACCGCTGACTTCGGTGACCACGGCATCGGCCGGCGCCTGAACGAACGGTGCAACGGTAGCGGTCGAGGTGATCAGTACAAAGCGCAGTTCGTTGCTCAGCTTGGCCAGGTCGGCGCTCAGCGCCTCTTCGGCAAACAGTGTCACTTCGGCCTGCAGGTTGCCACCGACGGCCTTGGCCGCGCGCTGGATTTCCATTTCTTTGTTGACCGCGACCTTCACCGCCATGATCCGATCCCAGTAGGCGCGGCCCAGTTCGACGTTGTCCGGCAATTCGGTCAGGCCTTCGTACCAGGTGTTGAGCATTACCGATTCGTTACGCTCGCCCGGCAGGTATTCCCACAGTTCGTCAGCGGTGAATGCCAGGATCGGCGCGATCCAGCGCACCAGCGCTTCGCTGATGTGGTACAGCGCGGTTTGCGCCGAACGACGGGCCTTGCTGTTGGCGCCAGTGGTGTACTGACGGTCCTTGATGATGTCGAGGTAGAAACCGCCCAGCTCCTGCACGCAGAAGTTGTGGATCTTGGAGTAGACGTTCCAGAAGCGGTATTCACCGTAGTGCTCTTGCAACTCGCGTTGCAGCAGCAGGGTGCGGTCCACGGCCCAACGGTCTAACGCCAGCATTTCTTCGGCCGGCAGGATGTCGGTGGCCGGGTTGAAGCCGGTCAGGTTGGAGAGCAGGAAGCGTGCAGTGTTACGGATACGCCGATAAGCGTCCGCACTGCGCTGCAGGATCTGCTCGGAAACCGCCATTTCACCCGAGTAATCGGTGGAAGCAACCCACAGACGCATGATGTCGGCGCCCAGCGTGTCGTTGACCTTTTGCGGCGCGATCACGTTGCCCAGGGATTTGGACATCTTGCGACCGGACTCATCGACGGTGAAGCCGTGAGTCAGCAACTCGCGGTACGGCGCGTGGTTGTCGATGGCGCAACCGGTCAGCAACGACGAGTGGAACCAGCCACGGTGTTGGTCAGAACCTTCCAGGTACAGATCGGCACGTGGACCGGTTTCGTGGCCCATCGGGTGCGAACCGCGCAGAACGTGCCAGTGCGTGGTGCCGGAATCGAACCAGACGTCCAGGGTGTCGCTGATCTTGTCGTACTGTGGCGCTTCGTCACCGAGCAGCTCGGCGGCGTCCATCTTGAACCAGGCTTCGATGCCTTCGACTTCGACGCGCTGGGCGACTTCTTCCATCAATTCGGCAGTACGTGGGTGCAGTTCGCCGCTTTCCTTGTTCAGGAAAAACGGGATCGGCACGCCCCAGTTACGCTGGCGGGAGATGCACCAGTCCGGACGGTTGGCGATCATCGAGTGCAGGCGCGCCTGGCCCCAGGTCGGAACGAACTTGGTCTCTTCGATGGCTTTGATCGCCCGCTTGCGCAGGGTGTCGCCGGTCACAGGTTCTTTGTCCATGCCGATGAACCATTGCGCAGTGGCGCGGTAGATCAGCGGGGTCTTGTGACGCCAGCAGTGCATGTAGCTGTGTTCGATGATGCTGGTGTGCAGCAGCGCACCCACTTCGGTCAACTTGTCGACGATGGCCGGGTTGGCCTTCCAGATGAACTGGCCGCCGAAGAACTCCAGCGACGTTGCGTAAACGCCGTTGCTCTGTACCGGGTTGAGGATGTCGTCGTTGACCATGCCGTACTTCTTGCAGGTCACGAAGTCGTCCACGCCATAGGCCGGAGAGGAGTGAACCACGCCAGTGCCAGCGCCCAGTTCGACGTACTCGGCCAGGTAAACCGGCGACAGACGGTCGTAGAACGGGTGACGGAAGTTGATCAGTTCCAGTTCTTTACCGGTGGTGGTCGCAATGACCGAACCTTCCAGGCTGTAACGGACCAGGCACGACTCGACCAGCTCTTCAGCCAGCACCAGCAGTTTGTCGCCAACATCGACCAGGGCGTAGTTGAATTCCGGGTGAACGTTCAACGCCTGGTTGGCCGGGATGGTCCACGGGGTGGTGGTCCAGATCACGATCGAGGCGGGTTTGCCCAGCGACGGCAGACCGAAAGCGGCAGCCAGCTTGGCTTCGTCGGCAATCGGGAACGCCACGTCGATGGTCGAGGATTTTTTGTTCTCGTACTCGACTTCTGCTTCAGCCAAAGCCGAACCGCAGTCAAAGCACCAGTTCACAGGCTTCAGGCCCTTGAACACGAAACCGCCCTTGACGATTTCAGCCAAGGCACGGATTTCACCGGCCTCGTTTTTGAAATCCATGGTCTTGTACGGGTTGGCAAAATCGCCCAACACGCCCAGACGGATGAATTCGGATTTCTGGCCTTCGATCTGCTCGGTGGCGTAGGCACGGCACAGTTCGCGGGTCTTGTCCGCGCCCAGGTTTTTACCATGGGTCACTTCGACTTTGTGCTCGATCGGCAGACCATGGCAGTCCCAGCCCGGAATATAAGGCGCGTCGAAACCCGACAGGGTTTTCGAGCGGATGATCATGTCCTTGAGAATTTTGTTCAACGCATGACCGATATGAATCGTGCCGTTGGCGTACGGCGGACCATCGTGAAGTACGAACTTCGGACGGTCCTTGCCAATCTCGCGCAACTTACCGTACAGGCCAATGCTGTCCCAGCGCTGCAGAATCTGCGGTTCGCGCTGAGGCAGGCCGGCCTTCATTGGGAAGGCGGTGTCCGGAAGGTTTAGCGTGGCTTTATAGTCGGTCATTTAAGGCTCTTCATTAGCGATTGGCGCTAGGTGCGACAGGGCACGGGCGGCGGCAACATCCGCATTGATCGCCGTCTTAAGCGCCTCCAGAGAGGCGAAACGCTGCTCTTCACGCAGCTTGTGGTGGAAAACCACCGTCAAACGCCGGTCATACAGATCGCCGGCAAAATCTAAAAGATGCACTTCGAGATGGGCTTTGCCATCCCCTTGGACCGTTGGCCGCACGCCGATATTGGCGACGCCTGGCCAGGTCTTGCCATCAATGTCGACGTTGACCAGGTAAACCCCGGTCAGCGGCACGCGACGACGCTTGAGTTGTATGTTGGCCGTGGGCGTACCCAGTTGGCGCGCCAGCTTCTGCCCATGCAGGACCCGCCCGGCAATCCGGAACGGACGACCGAGCAGTCGCTCGGCCAGGGTAAAATCGGCAGCGGCCAGGGCATTGCGGACCTGGGTGCTGCTGACGCGAATACCGTCCAGCTCGACGGTTTGCGCCGCTTCGACGGTAAAGCCTTGCAGGGCGCCGGCCTGTTGCAGGAAATCGAAATCCCCTACCCGGTCGCAGCCGAAACGGAAATCGTCACCGACCTCAAGATGTTGTACACCGAGGCCGTCCACCAAAATGGTGTCGACGAATTCGGCGGCGCTGAGCTTGCTCAAGCGCTGGTTGAAGGCCAGGCAAAGGACCCGGTCGACACCTTCCTCGGCCAGCAGCTGCAGTTTGTCCCGCAGCCGGGCCAGACGGGCCGGCGCCGTGTCCGGCGCGAAGAACTCTCGCGGCTGGGGCTCAAAAATCACCACGCAGCTGGGCACGCCCAACTCGAGCGCACGCTCACGGAGCCTCGCCAGGATAGCCTGGTGGCCACGGTGAACACCGTCAAAGTTGCCAATAGTGGCGACACAGCCCCGATGCTGGGGGCGCAGGTTGTGGAGGCCTCGAACCAGCTGCATAACGCGCTTCTTGCTCATAAAGTGGTCGATTATAACCACACCCGGCGGCCGACGACAGGCAACACCGTAACCCAAAGTGATCGAGCCGACAAAACCGCCGATTCGCCCGTGTTTATCGAGGCCATGACCTCAGCTCAGCGCTTTGCGATTGAAGTCTCGCAAACGGAAGCCCATCAACAGCAACATGCCGAAATAAGCCACCACGCCGGCAACAACCAATGCGCCCAAACGCAGGAATCGCTCCAGCATATGCCCCTGATCCCAGGCTGGCATGAAATGCATTCCGACCAGTAACACAGCAGACATCACCAACACTGCAATCACTAGTTTGAAGCCGAACTTCGCCCAACCCGGTTGCGGCTCGTACATCTGCTGCTTGCGCAACTGATAGAACAGCAGGCTGGCGTTGATGCACGCACCGATACTGATGGCCAGCGCCAGACCGGCGTGGGCCAGCGGGCCGATCAACACCAGGTTGAGCAACTGGGTAACGATCAGGGTAAAAATCGCGACTTTTACCGGCGTGCGAATGTTTTGTTGCGCATAAAAGCCCGGCGCCAACACTTTTATCACGATAATCCCGAGCAAACCGACCGAATAAGCGATCAGCGCCCGCTGGGTCATGGAGGCGTCAAACGCGCTGAACTGGCCGTACTGGAATAAAGAAACCGTCAGCGGCTCGGCGAGAATCCCCAGCGCCAGGGAGCACGGCAACACCAGCATGAAGCACAAGCGCAGACCCCAATCGAGGATTCGCGAGTATTCCTGGCGATCCTTGCTGGCGTAGGTCTTGGCCAGGGTCGGCAGAAGAATCGTGCCCAGTGCCACGCCCAGCACACCGGACGGTAATTCCATCAAACGATCCGCGTAGTACATCCACGACACGGAACCGGCGACCAGGAACGAGGCGAAAATGGTGTTGATGATCAGCGAAATCTGGCTCACGGAGACGCCGAGAATCGCCGGCAGCATTTTTTTCATGACCCGCCAGACGCCGCTGTCACGCAGATTCAGTCGTGGCAACACCAGCAGGCCGATCTTTTTCAAGTGCGGCAGCTGATAGAGCAATTGCGCCAGACCACCCACCAGTACTGCCCAGCCCAGCGCCATGACCGGCGGATCGAAGTATGGCGTCAGGAACACCGAAAAGATGATCATGCTGACGTTGAGCAGGGTCGGCACGAAGGCCGGCACCGAGAAGCGGTTATACGTGTTGAGGATCGCCCCGGCCAATGAAGACAGGGAGATCAGCAATATATAAGGAAACGTCACCCGCAACAGACTGGCCGTCAGCTCGAATTTTTCCGGCGTATCGGCGAAACCCGGCGCGGTGGCCCAGATAACCCACGGCGCCGCGACCATGCCCAGCGCGGTAACCAACGCCAGTACCAGCGTCAGCAAGCCCGCGACGTAGGCAATGAAGGTTCGCGTCGCCTCCTCGCCCTTCTGGTTTTTATATTCAGCAAGAATCGGCACGAACGCTTGGGAAAATGCCCCTTCAGCGAAGATCCGCCGCAGCAGATTGGGCAATTTGAAGGCGATAAAGAAGGCGTCAGTCGCCATCCCGGCGCCAAATGTGCGCGCAATGAGAGTGTCACGAACGAACCCCAAAATCCGGGAAAGCATCGTGATAGAGCTGACGGCGGCCAACGATTTGAGCAGATTCATTGAAAGAGTTTGTGCCTGTCGATAAACAGCAGGCGAACAACGCGCCTACTTATGCGATACTCCGCGCCGCAGCAGCACAGAGCCAAAGCTCGCGAGTTTACAGGTCAAGCGCCGGAAATAAATATCCCGCCTCTTTATACCTACCACTTAGCGGAACGTCTCAACCGCCCTTGACAAGACATCAACTCATCGGCATGATTCGCGGCCTATTTTGTTTGCTATTTCCTAAAAAGTCTTTCGAGGAGCTCGACGGTGGCCAACACACCTTCCGCCAAAAAACGTGCAAAACAGGCTGAGAAGCGTCGCAGCCACAACGCCAGCCTGCGTTCCATGGTTCGTACCTACATCAAGAATGTAGTTAAAGCCATCGACGCAAAAGACGCTGAAAAAGCTCAAGCTGCTTACGTTCTGGCCGTGCCAGTTATCGACCGTATGGCCGATAAAGGCATCATCCACAAGAACAAGGCTGCTCGTCATAAGAGCCGCCTGAACGGTCACGTCAAGGCTCTGAACCTTGCTGTTGCCGCATAAGCGATAAGCTTGTTAAAAAACCGACCTCAGGGTCGGTTTTTTATTGCCTGCGATTTAGTAAATCCGACGCAAAAAAAATGGGAAGGGGCTGCCCCTTCCCCTACTTTTGATCTTCTTTGGATTACTGAGCCTGCGCCCACGGCAAAATCGGAATCGCCGTCACCGCATTCTGCGGACTGCCTTCGATCACACGATCGCTATAGACCAGGTACACCAGCGTATTGCGCTTCTTGTCGAGGAAGCGCACCACCTGCATGGTCTTGAACACCAGCGACGTGCGCTCCTTGAACACCTCGTCACCCTCCTTCAACTCGCCTTTGAAGCGGATCGGCCCAACCTGACGACAAGCGATAGAAGCCTCCGCGCGATCTTCAGCCAATCCCAAACCACCCTTCACGCCACCCGTCTTGGCTCGCGACAGGTAGCAAGTCACACCCTCAACCTTTGGATCATCAAACGCTTCGACGACGATGCGGTCGTTTGGGCCAACAAACTTGAACACCGTCGACACCTGACCAATCTCCTCGGCCGAGGCCAGCAGCGGCATCGCCAACAGCACACCCAACAATCCTTTTGCCATGCGCATTCAAGTACTCCCTCAGACCAGGATCAGGTTATCGCGATGAACCAGTTCCGGCTCCGCCATGTAACCCAACAGACCGACAATCGCCTCAGACGACTGACCGATGATTTTTTGTGCTTCCAGCGCACTGTAGTTGGCCAGGCCCCGGGCGATTTCACGACCGTCGGGCGCCACGCAAACCACCATCTCGCCACGACGAAAGCTGCCCTGGACCAGCTTGACGCCCACCGGCAGCAAACTTTTGTTGCCGTGGGACAGCGCCGTCACCGCACCAGCATCCAGCACGAGCGTACCGCGGGTTTGCAGATGCCCGGCCAGCCATTGCTTGCGCGCTGCCAACATGCCGCGCTCAGGTGACAACAAGGTGCCGATGCGCTCGCCCGCCTTGAGGCGATCCAGCACGCGCTCAATACGCCCACCAACGATGATGGTATGCGCACCGGAACGAGCCGCCAGCCGCGCAGCACGCAATTTGGTCTGCATGCCGCCACGACCCAGCGCACCCCCCGTACTGCCCGCCACCGCATCTAGCGCCGGATCATCGGCGCGCGCTTCGTAAATCAGGTTGGCATCAGGGTTGTTACGCGGATCGGCGTCGAACATGCCATCGCGATCCGTAAGGATCACCAACAGATCAGCCTCGACCAGGTTGGCCACCAGCGCCGCAAGCGTGTCGTTGTCGCCGAAACGAATTTCATCAGTGACCACAGTGTCGTTTTCGTTGATCACCGGAATAACTTTCAGCTCAACCAACGCGCGCAAGGTGCTGCGGGCATTCAGGTAGCGTTTGCGGTCGGACAAGTCGTCGTGGGTCAGGAGAATCTGCGCGGTATGCCGGCCATGCTCGGCAAAGCTCGACTCCCAGGCCTGCACCAACCCCATCTGACCGATGGCGGCGGCAGCCTGCAACTCGTGCATCGCACTGGGTCGCACGGTCCAGCCCAAGCGGCTCATGCCGGCCGCCACCGCCCCGGAAGACACCAACACCAGTTCGACGCCAGCCTTATGCAAAGCCACCATCTGCTCGACCCAAACACTCATTGCCACGCGATCCAGGCCCTTGCCGTCCGCCGTCAGCAAAGCGCTGCCGATCTTCACGACCCAACGCCGCGCACCTGTCACCTTGCTCCGCATCATCTTCAACCTTAGCTTGAGGACAGCGCGACCTGGCACTGCCCGTGACGTTAATCGTGGCTATTCGTGACCAACGATCGATTTCCAGATACCAAAACGCCGCTCGATTGAGCGGCGCTTAAGTTTACTGCAACGAATCAGTCACGCACGTAAATGATTTCCGGACCGTCTTCATCATCCACATCGTCTTCGTCCCAATCATCGTCGCCGATGTCGTGGACCGACTTCACGCCGCTACGGCGCAGTGCACGCTGGTCATCCAGGGCCTGCAACTGAGCACGGGCTTCGTCTTCGATGTGCTGATCGAGCTCGGCCAACTCTTCTTTGTACACCGGGTCGTTAGCCAAGCGATCAGCTCGGTCTTCCATGTAACGCATGATGTCGTGGCAAAGACGCTCGGTGCCCAGCTTGGAGATGGCCGAGATCACGTAGACCGGACCGGTCCATTCCAGGCGATCAACGATTTCCTTGACGCGATCGTCGTGCTCTTCTTCGAGGATTTGGTCGCACTTATTCAGCACCAACCAGCGATCACGCTCGGCCAGGGACGGGCTGAACTTGGTCAGCTCGCTGACGATCACTTCCGCCGCATCCGGAGCGCTGGCGTCATCGAGCGGCGCCATGTCCACGAGGTGCAGCAGCAGACGCGTACGCGACAAGTGCTTGAGGAAGCGAATCCCCAGGCCCGCACCATCGGAAGCACCTTCGATCAGGCCCGGAATATCCGCAACCACGAAGCTTTTCCAGCGATCGACACTGACCACACCCAGGTTCGGCACCAGCGTGGTGAACGGGTAGTCGGCGACTTTCGGCTTGGCGGCCGACACCGAACGAATGAAGGTACTTTTGCCAGCGTTCGGCAAACCCAGCAGACCGACGTCAGCCAACACCTTCATTTCCAGCTTCAGATCACGCGCCTCACCCGGCTTACCCGGAGTAGTCTGACGCGGAGCACGGTTGGTACTGGATTTGAAACGGGTGTTACCCAGACCGTGCCAGCCGCCGTGAGCCACCAGCAGTTTCTGGCCAGCCTTGGTCAGGTCGCCGATGACTTCCTGAGTAGCGGAGTCGATAACGGTCGTGCCGACCGGAACATGCAACACCAACTCCTCACCTTTCTTGCCGGTGCAGTCAGTGCTGCCGCCGTTGGAACCACGCTCGGCATCAAAGTGCCGGGTGTAACGGTAGTCCACCAGGGTGTTAAGGTTTTCGTCGGCGATCATGTAGACCGAGCCGCCATCACCACCATCACCGCCGTTCGGACCACCGTTTTCAATGAATTTTTCGCGACGGAAGCTCATGCAACCGTTGCCGCCGTCACCGGCCTTTACTCGAATCGATACTTCATCAACAAACTTCATAACAAAACGCCTCTCGTCATACGGACGAGCCGAAAAACACTAAGACATAAGACTCTTGCAAAAATGAGCGCAGTGACCTCAAGCAACGACCGAAAATCCAGCTGCTTTCGCCCATCACAAACAGCTTTGCAAGAGACTCACCCCACAAACGAAAAAGCCCCGTCGCGAGACAGGGCTTTTCCAGCAACTACGTAATTATGCCGCGACGACTGCAGTCTTCGGGACAATGCTCACGTAACGGCGATTGAAAGCGCCTTTTACTTCAAACTTGATCACGCCGTCGATTTTAGCGAACAGAGTGTGATCTTTACCCATGCCAACACCGTAACCGGCGTGGAATTGGGTGCCGCGCTGACGCACGATGATGTTGCCCGGAATGATAACCTGGCCGCCATACATCTTCACGCCAAGGCGTTTGGCTTCTGAGTCGCGACCGTTACGGGTACTACCACCAGCTTTTTTGTGTGCCATGAGTCAATTCTCCTAGTGAGGAATTAGGCTGAAATTAAGCCTGAATACCGGTGATTTTGATCTCGGTGTACCACTGGCGGTGGCCCATACGCTTCATGTGGTGCTTACGACGACGGAACTTGATGATGCGGACTTTATCGTGACGACCTTGGGAGATCACTTCAGCCACAACGGTAGCGCCAGCAACAACTGGAGCACCGATGTTCACGTCATCGCCATTGGCGACCAACAGAACGCGATCAAAAGTCACGGATTCG
The DNA here is from genome assembly GCF_054330215.1 of Pseudomonas sp. Ma2-10. Lineage (NCBI taxonomy): Bacteria > Pseudomonadati > Pseudomonadota > Gammaproteobacteria > Pseudomonadales > Pseudomonadaceae > Pseudomonas > Pseudomonas sp. Ma2-10. The sequence goes on from NZ_JBTEYL010000008.1 coordinate 81,513, forward strand.
CCGGTAGCGATTTCCAGTTTTTCGATCTTCAGGTATTCACCTGGGGCGACCTTGTATTGCTTGCCACCAGTAACAATTACTGCGTACGACATGGTATTTCTCCGATAATCCTGCTCACCCAGCTCTTTATAAGAAGAGGTATTGGCTGGCATGGCTGCATAAGGCTGGAAGGCCTGTTTGCAATTGCGTAAGGCAGGTGCTGCCCAGGAAGTTCAGGGTGCGCGATTGTACGCAAGCTGCCGGGGCGATGCAAGAGGCCGTCCATCGTACCTTGACACCCGCCGACGTGGGTCCTAGCATGCCGCGCAACCCTTCTGGAGCAACAGTCGCTGATGCAACCCCAAGCTTTCTACCGCGCGGTGGCGGACGATTTTAGCGCCGTCGACGGCATCATCAAGAAGCAGCTGACTTCCCGAGTGCCGCTGGTATCGAAAATCGGCGATTACATTACCTCGGCTGGCGGTAAACGCCTGCGCCCTCTATTAGTGTTGCTGTGTGGCAAGGCGCTGGGTCGCGAAGGCGATGACCTGCGCCTGCTGGCCGCGACCATCGAGTTTCTGCACACCGCGACTCTGCTGCATGACGACGTGGTCGACATGTCTGGCATGCGCCGTGGCCGCTCGACCGCCAACGCCATGTGGGGCAACGCCCCTAGCGTGCTGGTGGGCGACTTCCTGTATTCGCGGTCCTTCGAAATGATGGTCGAACTGGGCTCCATGCCGGTGATGAAAATCCTTTCGCAAGCCACGCGTATCATCGCCGAAGGCGAAGTGTTGCAGCTGTCCAAGGTTCGTGACGCCAGCACCACCGAAGAAACCTACATGGAAGTCATTCGCGGCAAGACCGCGATGCTCTTCGAAGCGTCGACCCACAGTGCTGCAGCGCTCTGCGAAGCGACACCGGAACAGTCAGAAGCCCTGCGGACATTCGGCGATCATCTGGGCGTGGCGTTCCAATTGGTCGACGACCTGCTGGACTACAAAGGCGACGCCGAAACCTTGGGCAAGAACGTCGGTGACGATCTGGCTGAAGGCAAACCGACCCTGCCGCTGATCTACACCATGCGCGAAGGCACGCCGGAACAGGCTGCACTGGTGCGCAAGGCGATCCAGAAAGGTGGCATCGAAGACCTGGAAAGCATCCGCGAAGCCGTGGAAGCCTCTGGCTCGCTGGATTACACCGCGCAACTGGCCCGCGACTATGTCGCCCGCGCGATCAAGTGCCTCGACGCGCTGCCTGCCAGCGAATACCGCGATGCACTGGTCGAATTGAGCGAATTTGCGGTCGCCCGTACGCACTGATTTTCACAGCAAGATCAAAAGATCGCAGACTGCGGCAGCGCCTACGGGGCTGCGATCTTTCGCTGCCACCCCTCCTGCGCCTAAAACCCTATATAATGTGCGCTTTTTAGCGATCCTGAATCCAAGGAGCTTTAGTGAGCACGTTGCCACCCTGCCCAAAATGCAATTCCGAATACACCTACGAAGACGGCGCCCAGTTGATCTGCCCTGAGTGCGCCCACGAGTGGTCCGCCAGCGGCGAAGCCGAAGCAGTGTCCGATGACGCAGTGAAGAAGGATTCGGTCGGCAATGTCCTGCAGGACGGCGACACCATCACCGTGATCAAGGACCTCAAGGTCAAGGGCACGTCGTTGGTGGTCAAAGTCGGCACCAAGGTCAAGAACATCCGCCTGTGCGATGGTGATCACGACATCGACTGCAAGATCGACGGCATCGGCCCGATGAAGCTCAAATCCGAGTTCGTCAGAAAAGTCTGAACATGCTGTATTCCATCCCGCGTCCTGCGTGGGATGGTGTCTCACCCTCCCCCGTTTCGCCCAGCAATCCCTCGCAATAGCCAAACGCCATCCGTTTTGACCTTACGCAACCTTTACCCTTAAAAAAACACAATCCGCCAATAGGTCCTTGCTATCTCACGAATAAGAATTATTCTCATCGAAACCAATCAATGGAGATGAGACCCATGACTTATTTGATCGATGCCTGGCTGGACCGCCCACACCCTTACCTCAGGATCCTGCATCGGGAAACCGGGGAAGTCTGTGCGGTGCTTGAGGAAGAAGCCTTGAACGAACTGCAGGATCAGGGTGATCTGGACGTCAACGGCTTGAACTCTACCGAGCCGGTGGTGCTCAAGGAACTGGTGCGCAATCTGTTTCTGTTCTGCTATGCCCGGGCATTGCGCCCGACAAGCGAACTGCATCACAAAATCGAGGTATGAGAAACCCTGTAGGGGCAGAACTCCTACAGGGTTACGGTCTTACAGAACGTCGAGCAGTTCGACGTCAAATACCAGTACGCTGTGCGGCGGAATGCTGCCAACGCCTTGAGCGCCGTAAGCCAGTTCGCTCGGCACGTACAGACGCCATTTGCTGCCGGCGTTCATCAGTTGCAGGGCTTCGGTCCAGCCAGCGATCACGCCGCCAACCGGGAATTCTGCAGGCTGACCACGATCGTAGGAGCTGTCGAACACAGTGCCGTCGATCAGGGTGCCGTGGTAGTGAGTGCGCACTTGATCTTCACGGGATGGCTTGGCGCCTTCGCCCTGAGTCAGCACTTCGAATTGCAGGCCGGACGCCAGGGTGGTGATGCCATCACGCTTGGCGTTTTCAGCCAGGAATGCCAAGCCTTCGCCAGACGCGGCTTCAGCTTTGGCAGCGGCTTCAGCTTGCATGATTTCGCGAATGACCTTGAAGCTCGCGGACATTTCTTCCTGACCCACACGGCTTTCCTTGCCGGCGAAAGCGTCGGTCAGACCAGCCAGGATCGCATCCAGGCTAACGCCCGGCGGCGGGTTATCGCGCAGTTGATCGCCCAACTGACGGCCAATACCGTAGCTGACGCGGGTTTCGTCGGTGGACAGATTTACTTCGGACATGACACTGCTCCGCTGTGCGGACGGCCCTGGAACTTGCCGTGCGTGCACAGCGCGTCCCGGAGCGCCCGGAACCAAAAAGGGCCAGCAGACTAGCACAGATGTCATTGCATTGATGAGAGCCGTCAGTGCTGCCACGCAATCGGTACTTTCAGGCTCCCCTCGGAACTGGCAACGAGTCCACACATCTCGTCGTGTACCGAAACGTGTACAAGGTTGAACGGTAATTTGGGAAAGGCATGCAGCACGTCACGGGCATGTTCGACCGAACGAAGATGAAACATCTGGTCGTTTTTATCACTCAGCGGATACGCCGCGCCATGCATCCGTGCCTCCAACAGGTATATCCCGCCTTCCATTGAAATCAGGTTGAGCTCATCAACCTTCCCGGCGATGGCATAAGCATTCAACTCTTTCAGGTTCATGAACACACCTCACGCAATGGCGAGCCTAGATCCTTACAGGCATAGGCCTCGGCGCATCAAAGTACAAGCCATAAACGACACCGCCCGTCTGTTTCGCAACAGACAGGCGGTTGGGCATAACGATAAAACGCGGTCAGTGCTCGGGCCGAAACTCGAAACCATCAGGGTTGCGGCAGCGGCCACCATTGATTTCCCGCAGTTGAGCTTGCAGGTGCAAGCACCAGATTTGCGGATCATCGGCCAGCTCATAACCGTGCAGGGTGAGACTCTCAACAATGGTGTCGAGAATCGACTCAGCCACAAAGGGGCCATGAAACGGGCCCTGGGCTTTGATGGCAGAAGGTTGTTCGCCAGCCATTCCAGCGGCGAAGAGTAAGGTCCACATGCCCGTATCCCCCGCCAATGGGCGGATGGCACACTCGATACGGGTCACAAGGCCCAGGCATTGACGGGTGAGGCAGAGGTTGCGCGACATGGCGGCGACCCTCGGTAGATCCGGTATTCAGCCCCCACGGGAGGGCTGTCTCGATCCAGTGATTACTGTCGATATCCTTGAGCTGAGAATAGAAGAAAAGTTTGACTAGCACGTCAAGTAAGACCAGAAGGCGCCGAATGGTCATTGTGTGAATATTGACGCCAGACTGATGGCACTGATCGTTCCCACGCGCTGCGCGGGAACGATCACCGTTTTAGGCCGGCTTGGCCTCAGCCAAGGCTTCCTGCGCAGCTTCTTTCTCGGCTTCCTTGAGGTCTTCTTCGCTGATCATTTCTGCGATGACCCGCAAGCGCTCCACCACCCGCGCGTTAACGCTGCCTTCAGGGAACTGGCCATCGGCGTCCGGCGCACCGGCCGGCTCGCCGACCAACAGGCTCAGGGCTTCATCAGCCTGGCGCACGGCGTAGACGTGGAACTGCCCCGCGCGCACCGCCGTCAGCACTTTTTCGTCGAGCATCAGCGTGGCAACGTTGGCGTGGGGAATGATTGCTCCCTGCTCACCGGTCAACCCGCGCGCTTCGCAGAGTCGGAAGAAGCCTTCGATCTTCTCGTTGACCCCGCCCACCGCCTGCACTTCACCGAACTGGTTGATTGAGCCGGTGATCGCAAAGCACTGCTTGAGTGGGGTTTTCGACAGTGCCGAAATCAAGGTGCAAGCCTCGCCCAGCGATGCACTATCACCATCGACGTAACCGTAGGACTGCTCCAGGGCGATACTCGCGGAAATCGCCAGCGGGAATTCCTGAGCGTATCGACTGCCCAGATACCCCGTGAGGATCATCACGCCTTTGGAGTGAATGGGCTGACCGAGGTTGACCTCGCGCTCGATATCGACGATGCCGCTACCGCCCGGATACACCGTGGCGGAAATCCGTGCCGGCACACCGAACGCCGAATCGCCGACCTCCAGCACTGTCAGCCCGTTGCATTTGCCCACCGCAGCGCCGTCTGTGTCGATCAGGATGATCCCGGCCAGCATGTCATCGAGAATCCGCGCCGAGACGCGCCCGGTACGCGTGGCCTTGGCCTTGAGCGCACGTTCGATGTGCCCGGCGTCGGTCATTTCGTCACCGGCCAGTTGGCGAATGAAATCCGCCTCGCTGACCAGCTGGAACAGATCACCGATCCGCGCCGACAAACGCCCCTGATGCTCAGCCAGGCGAGCACTGTAAGTCGCCAGACGCGCCACCGCATCAGCGGTCAGCGGCGCCATGCCTTCTTCGGAAGTGCGGGTCTTGAGCAATTGGGCGAACTGCTCCAGGCTTTCGTCGACCATCGGGATGTCTTCATCGAAGTCCACCAGGACGCGGAACATCTCCTGGAAGTCCGGATCGAGGTCCTGCAGCGTGTAGTAGAGCTGCCTGGCGCCAATGATGACGACTTTGACCTGCAGCGGAATGTGTTGCGGTGTCAGGGTCACGGTGGCGAAACGGCCCATCTCGCCCAGCGGCGATTCCATTTTCAGTTTGCGCGATTGCAACGCGCGTTTGAGCGCATCCCACACGAATGGCTCGCTGAGCATTTTTTCTGCTTCAAGAATCAAGAAGCCGCCGTTGGCGCGGTGCAGCGCACCCGGGCGCAACTGCCGATGCGTGGTGTAGAGCGCGCCCTGATCGGTGGTGTACTCGATGCGGCCGAACAGGTTTTCGTACGTCGGGTGCGGTTCAAAGACCACTGGCGCACCGCCGCTGAACGGATGACCGACCACCAGGCTCGGCGCGTATTGCTCTTCGAGCAGCTTGCGGGCGATGGCGTCCGTCTTGCTGTCGTCCACCAGTTGCTCGACCACGGTCTTGAGCAGATACACCTGCATCGCTTGCAGGTAACCGCAAACGCCGGCATTTTCCGCGTACTTTTCCGACAACGGCGCGAGCAAGGGTTGCAAGGCCAGGGTGATGGTTTCTTCGTTGAGCTGGCGCAGTAGATTGCTCGACTCACGCTTCCACTGCGGCAGGCTGGCGAGCTCTTCGTTCAACCGCTCTTCCAGCCATGAAATGTCGTCGTGAAAACGCTCGCGATCAGCTTCCGGCAACTGGGCAAATTCGGCCTCATCCACGGCCTTGCCTTCGCTCATGGGTGTGAAGGCGATATTGGTGCTGTCGCGGTACAGCGCAACGTCCTTTTCCAGCGCCAGGCGCTCGATCACATCCAGCGCCTTGTCGTAACGCTGGTTGAAGGCGCGGTCGATGGCGCTTTTCTTCTGCTGGTAGGACGGGTGCTCGAACACGGCAGGAAAAGTCGCCAGCAGGTTGTCGATCAAGCCGTTGATGTCATCGATAAAGGCACCGGCGGTGCCTGACGGCAACTCCAGTGCACGAGGTTCGCGAGGGTCATCGAAATTGTTGACGTAGACCCAGTCCGCCGGGGTCTGCTGGCGTTTGCCTTCGGCTTTCAGGTAGCGTTTGACGAACGAAAACCGGCCGGTGCCGGGCTCGCCCATGACGAATACGTTGTAACCGGGGCGTGGCATAGCCACACCGAACTGCAAGGCTTCGACCGCACGTTCCTGGCCAAGCACACCGCGGAAGGACTCCAAATCATTGGTGGTAGAGAAGCTGAACTGTTCAGCGGAAAACGGACGGGTCAGCGCTTCGGGCGCTAGACGCAAGCTGGCAGCAACAGGATCAGGCATCGGGCTTCCTTACATCAGGCGGGGCAGATAGCGGCATTCTGGCGCTGCCCATACCTCACTTGCAAGGCGCGCCTCTAGCCAAAGCATAGACAAAGTGACTTCCCTAGGTGGGCCGGGGCCAAATCATTGTTTCAACGAAATATTTCGCAAAAAATTACGGAACCCTCGGAACGTGCCTAAACTCCAAACTGCGCGGCTGGAACAATAACCGGCCCACTGGCGCCAGATCGGGCCAGACCCCTGTCCATTGGTATGCACATAAAGAGAACAAAGCTATGAAACGGATTCTTCTCGGTACTCTCTTCACCGCTGTATCCATCAACGCCATGGCTCAGGCGCCAGGCGGCCCGGATTGCGGTTGGGGCAACATGCTGTTTGAAGGTCAGCGTGGCACCCCGGCTCACTTCCTGGCATCCACCACCAACGGCACTTCCGGCAACGCAACCTTCGGTATGACCTCGGGTACCAACGGTTGCTCGACCAATGCATCGCTGACCTATGGCGGCAAATCCTGGATTGCCATGAATGGCATGATGAACGAGCTGTCTGAAGACATGGCTAAAGGTCAGGGCGAAGCGCTGACCACTTACGCTGTGGTACTGGGCGTGGCGCCGGAAGACCGTGCGCATTTCGCCGCCATCACTCATGAGCACTTCCAGCAGATCTTCAGCAAGGCTGACGTGACCGCTGACGACGTGCATACCAACACCCTGGCCGTTCTGAAGAGCGATCCGCGTCTGGCCAAGTACGCCACTCAAGCTTAAGCTCGACCCGCCCGCTCCTTTTCGGGGCGGGTTTTATTTTATGAACCTGGCCCTTTTGGGGTCTTTGTTTCTTTCGACTTAAGTTGCCCACTATGCTCAAACGCCTTGCCTGGCTGGCGCTCTGTGTCTGCGCCCCGCTGTCCGCCACGCCTCAAATCGACAATCAACGTTTGCAGCAATTGGCCAATGACCCCTTCTGGATTTCCCTGGGCCACTACGAAACGGCCAAACTCGGCGGCTGGCGCAGCTATGTCAGCGACAAGCAATTCTTCCTCGCCGCCGACGGCAATGAACATCCTGACCGTGAACTGGCGGCGACGGTGCAAGCGCTGTACGCCCCGGCCAGTGCCGGTGAAAAGCATGCGCAATGCGTCTATCCCGCCCGCACCCGCTGGCTGAAGACGCAGCTCAACCTGGCCGATCTGCCGACGCTTGCCTGCGCTGAATTCAGGCAATGGTTCAAGGATGTTTCGCCCCACAGTGCGGTGATGATTTTCCCGGCAGCGTATCTGAATAGCCCGTCATCGATGTTCGGCCACACGCTGCTGCGCATCGACCAGGCCAATGTGCAGAGCGATCAAACCGCCCTGCTCAGTTATGCGATTAACTTCGGTGCCTACATCGAAGGCTCGGACAACAGCATTCTGTATGCCTGGAAAGGCTTGATGGGCGGCTATCCCGGTCTGTTTGCGCTGGTGCCTTATCAGGAAAAACTCTCGGAGTACCGCAGCCTCGAGAACCGCGATTTGTGGGAGTACCGCCTCAATCTGACCCAGGCAGAAACCGAGCGCATGGTCGAGCACGTCTGGGAGCTCAAGCAGATCCAGTTCGACTATTTTTTCTTCGACGAAAACTGCTCTTATCGTCTGCTGGAATTGCTGCAAGTGGCCCGCCCGAGCCTGCGATTGACCGAACAGTTCCCGCTGACCGCGATTCCTACGGACACCGTCAAAGCGGTGAAAGAAGCCGGACTGGTGGAGTCCATTCAGTATCGACCGTCCCGCGAGCGTGAACTGCTGAGCCGCGCCGAGCTGTTGAGCAATGAAGAACAGACGTGGGTGCTGAAAGTCAGCGCCGACCAGAATCAACTGCAAGAACCGGCGTTCAAGGCGAAACCCAAGGATCGTCAGGCGTTGATCATCGACGCCGCCTATCGCCTGGAGCGCTACCGCGCCAACGGCCAGGAGCGGGATCCGCAACGGGCGCAGCGCAGTTTCGAACTGCTGCGGGCGATCAACCAGAACTCGGCACCGGAGCTGGACATCCCGCAACCCGGCCTGCCTGAGGATGGCCATGAATCGCGCACCTGGCAGGCCGGTATCGGCACTCGAGGCGACAAGGCGTTTGGCGAGTATGGCTTGCGCATGGCTTATCACGACCTCAATGACAACGCCGAGAGCTTTCCCCTCGGCGCGCAGATTGAAATCCTGCAAATGAAACTGCGCCAGTACGAAGGCAATCACTGGCAGTTGCAGCAATTGGACCTGGCGACCATCCGCTCCCTGACTCCGCGCAATGAATTGCTGCAACCACTCTCGTGGCAAGTCACCGGCGGCCTGGAGCGCGTACCGGGCAAGCATGACGACGAAACCCTGGTCAGCCACGTCAATGGCGGTGGCGGCGGCACCTGGCAACTGGGCGACGACATGCTCGGCTTTGCTTTGGGCACCGTGCGCATTGAACATAACAACGACTTTGCCGGTTTCATCGCCCCGGCGGCGGGTTTCAACAGCGGTTTACTGTGGAAAAACCCGCTGGGCAACTTCAGCCTGGAAGCCAAGGGCGACTTTTTCACCAACGGCGAAGTGCGCCGTAGCGTGAGTCTGAATCAGCAGTGGGAATTGTCGCGCAACCTGGGTTTGCGCCTGAGTGCCCAGCGCGAATTCAGCCACCTGGCTTCCCCCGAGAATGAAGTGATGCTTGAGGTGAAGTGGTATCACTATTGATCCTTTGATCTTTCTTTCACATCCCGCTCACGAATCCACTCCTAGACTTCCCCTATAAGCCGTTGACGGCCTGGGAGTCTGAGATGTGGCGTTACGTGGGTGTGATGGGTTTGCTGATGTTGATCACGGGTTGCCAGACGACCCACGAGGATTTGATCGCCAAGGGTTATCCACCGGCATTCGCCGATGGCTTCGATGATGGTTGCATCAGTGGTCGTCAGGCTGCCGGGGCGATGACCGGTGAATTTCGCAAAAACGTTCCGCGTTACCTCAAGGACAAGCCGTACGCCGAGGGCTGGAGCGATGGCTTCCGTCAGTGCCAGGCCATGCTCCAAAACCAGGACCGCGAGGACTATCGAAGCCATCATTGGAACGACCGGGACAAAGCCTGGCAGCAGCAAAAGGATCAGGACGCCGCACGAGCCTATCGCTCGCAATAAGTCGCTGACAGACATCCGCCGACACTAAAAGCCTGCGACCATGGCCCAAACCCTATATCGGGAGAAAACCATGAGTCGTGCCTTCGTCAATGAAGATAACGCCGCCGCGCAGGCCGATCAGCCCGTCGAACGGCAAATCAGTGCGCAGCCCAATTACGTCACGTCCACGGGGCTGTCCCAGTTGCAGGTGAAAGTCGCTGAATTGCAACATTTGCACAGCGAGCAATCGGCCAAAGGTGAGCACGCCGACAAGCAGCGCCTGGCGGACCTTGAACGCGATTTGCGGTATTTCAACCAGCGCCTGCAAAGCGCTCAGGTCGTGACCGTCGCCAACTCAACACAAAAGGTGCAGATCGGCAGCCGTGTCACCTTCGCCGACGAACACAACACAGAGCAAACCGTGCAACTGGTCGGCGAAGATCAGGCCGACGCGTCGGCGGGCCTGATCAACTGGGGTTCACCGCTGGGCCGGGCGCTACTCGGCGCGCTACTCGGCGACGAGGTGCTGTGGCAACGTCCGGCTGGCGATCATCTGATCGAGATCATCCGTATCGAACCGGTTTAAATCACGCCTTGGGCGAGCATCGCGTCGGCAACTTTGACGAAGCCGGCGATGTTCGCGCCTTTGACGTAGTTGATCCGGCCATTCTCTTCGCCGTAATGCACGCAAGCGTGGTGGATTGACTGCATGATCGCGTGGAGTTTGCTGTCCACTTCACCACCGTTCCACTGCAGGCGCATGGCGTTCTGTGACATCTCCAGCCCGCTCACAGCGACACCACCGGCATTGGAAGCCTTGCCCGGCGCGAACAGAATCCCCGCTTCGATAAACAGGTCTACGGCGTCAAGGGTGGTCGGCATGTTCGCCCCTTCCGCCACACAGATACAGCCGTTGCGCAATAACGTGTGGGCAGCCTCGGCGTCCAGTTCGTTTTGTGTCGCGCATGGCAGCGCGATCTCGCAACTCAGCGCCCAAGGGTGTTGGCCGGCCTTGAACTCCAGACCAAAACGGCCGGCCAGTTCACTGATGCGCCCGCGCTGGACGTTTTTCAGCTCCAGCACCGCCAGCCACTGTTCTTCGGTCAAACCGCTTTCGCAGTACAGCGTGCCTTCAGAGTCGGACAACGAAATCACTTTGCCGCCCAAGTCCATGACCTTGCGCGCCGCGTATTGCGCAACGTTGCCGGAGCCCGAAATGGCCACGCGTTTGCCTTCGACAGTGTCTCCGCCGCGCTTGAGCATTTCTTCAGCGAAGTACACACAGCCGAAACCGGTGGCTTCCGGACGGATCAGGCTGCCGCCATAGCTCGGGCCCTTGCCGGTCAACACGCTGGTGAACTGGTTGCTCAGGCGCTTGTATTGGCCGAACAGGAAACCGATCTCGCGGGCACCGACGCCGATATCCCCGGCCGGCACGTCAACGTCTGCACCGATGTGACGGTACAACTCGCTCATGAAAGCCTGGCAGAACCGCATGACTTCAGCGTCGCTTTTGCCTTTTGGATCGAAATCCGCCCCCCCCTTGCCACCGCCCATCGGCAACGAAGTCAGCGCGTTTTTGAAGGTCTGCTCGAAGGCAAGGAACTTCAACACGCCAAGGTTCACCGAAGGATGGAAACGCAGCCCGCCCTTGTACGGACCAATAGCGCTGTTCATCTGGATGCGGAATCCGCGATTGACCTGCACTTTTCCTTGATCGTCGACCCAGGAAACCCTAAAAACGATCGCCCGCTCCGGCTCGCAAATCCGCTCCAGAATGCCCGAAGTCAGATAGTGCGGATTGGCCTCAAGAAATGGCCACAGGCTACGCAGGACTTCTTCCACGGCCTGATGGAATTCCGGCTGGTCAGAGTCGCGTTTCTTCAGACGCGCAAGGAAGGATTCAACGGATTCGATCATGGGAAAGTCTCGGCAAATTTATTGTCGTAGGAAGAGATTGAGCCGGACTTTAGCAAACTGCTTGCGCACCACGACAGCGCAAAATGTCGCACTTATGAAAATAAATGGTGCGCTGGATATAAATTAAGTGGGATTTTTGCACCGGCAGTGGTCATTCAAGCAAGAGCAATGCGCGGTAAAAGAACATAAAAAAACGGAGCCCGAAGGCTCCGCTCTTTCATGCAACCAACCTGAAATCAGGCCAGTTTCTTGTGCCGTACACGATGCGGCTGAGTCGCGGCTTCGCCAAGGCGCTTGCGGCGATCGGCTTCGTATTCGGTGTAGTTGCCTTCGAAGAACACCGCTTGCGAGTCATCTTCGTACGCCAGGATGTGAGTCGCGACGCGGTCAAGGAACCACCGATCGTGAGAGATCACAATGGCAGCGCCCGGGAAGTCCAGCAGGGCTTCTTCCAGGGAACGCAGGGTTTCAACATCGAGGTCGTTGGACGGTTCGTCGAGCAGCAGGACGTTGCCGCCCTCTTTCAAGGTCAGCGCCAGGTGCAAGCGACCGCGCTCACCACCGGACAGGTCCTTGACGAACTTCTGCTGATCGCCCCCCTTGAAGTTGAAGCGGCCGACGTAGGTGCGCGACGGGATCTCGTAGTTGCCGATGCGGATCTGATCCGAACCGTCGGAAATTTGCTGGAACACCGTCTTGCTGCCGTCCAGGTCGTCGCGGCTCTGATCGACGCACGCCAGTTGCACGGTTTCGCCGACTTCGATGCTGCCCGAATCCGGCGTTTCCTTGCCCATCAGCATGCGGAACAGAGTTGATTTACCCGCGCCGTTACCGCCGATCACGCCAACGATGGCGCCTTTAGGCATAGAGAACGACAGGTTGTCGATCAGCACGCGATCGCCGTAACCCTTGGAAACGTTCTTGAATTCGATGACCTTGTCGCCCAGGCGTGGACCCGCCGGGATGTAGATCTCGTTGGTTTCGCTGCGCTTCTGGAATTCCTGCGATTGCATTTCTTCGAAGCGTTGCAGACGAGCCTTGGATTTGGACTGGCGGGCCTTGGCGCCTTTGCGCACCCATTCCAGTTCTTCCTTCATGGCTTTTTCGTGGGCCGACTGCTGCTTGGATTCGGCAGCCAGACGATCGGACTTGGCTTCGAGCCAGCCCGAATAGTTGCCCTCGTAAGGGATACCGGCGCCGCGGTCGAGTTCGAGGATCCAGCCAGCCACGTTGTCCAGGAAGTAACGGTCGTGCGTGATCGCGACCACGGTGCCCGGGAAATCGTGCAGGAAGTGCTCCAGCCAGGCGACAGAGTCGGCGTCCAGGTGGTTGGTCGGTTCGTCGAGCAAAAGCATGTCCGGAGCAGACAGCAGCAGGCGGCACAGCGCCACACGACGCTTCTCACCACCGGACAGGAATTCGACCTTGGCATCCCAGGCCGGCAGACGCAGCGCATCGGCGGCGACTTCCAGTTGGCGATCCAGGTTGTGACCGTCGCTGGCCTGCAGGATGGCTTCGAGCTTGGCCTGTTCGGCGGCCAGTTTGTCGAAGTCGGCATCTTCATCAGCGTAAGCCGCATAGACCTCGTCCAGGCGAGCCTGGGCGTTTTTGATCACACTGACCGCTTCCTCAACCACTTCACGCACGGTCTTGGTCGGGTCCAGGATCGGTTCTTGAGGCAGGTAGCCGATGTTCAGGTCCGGCATCGGACGGGCTTCGCCGTCGAACTCGGTGTCGACGCCCGCCATGATTTTCAACAGCGTGGACTTACCCGAACCGTTAAGGCCGAGTACACCAATCTTGGCGCCCGGGAAGAACGACAACGAAATGTTTTTCAGGATTTCCCGCTTCGGCGGAACAACTTTACCCAGCCGATGCATGGTGAATACGTATTGAGCCATGGAGAACCTAGGGTCAGTGAACGATGAATGATTGGAGCGCGGGCGATGCCCGGCCAGGCCGTGCGCGTCGGCCGATTGATGGGTATCAATGCGTGCGCGCTGAAAAAGCCTGATTCTAGGAGCTGGAACGCTCCCGCGTAACCGGCAAAGCTACCTGATTGACGGATGGCAGTCCAGCCGAGCGGGACTGGCACTTTGCCACAACTCAAGGCATGCTAGCCGCCCTTCGAGCGTCCGACTTATAGTGCACGTCGCGCCAGTCCAGCCAAACCGCAGGATTACAGTTTGTCTAATGTCTCCCCCCCCTCTTCCGGGAACGCACTCAATTCTGCGACCCGCTCACCCCTGCGCGGCTCCTTGAAGGGGGCACTGGCAACGCTCGTCCTGTTGTTGCTCGCGCTGCTGTTCTGGCAGTTGCTGGAGCAACTGCGCGAAACCCAGAAAAACCAGCGTCAGTACACCATCGACTACACCGCTGACCTGGCCTCGCAGATCAGCCTGAACATGGCGCTCAACGCCCAGATTGCCCTCAACCTGCTACCTATCGTCGAACAACCGCAAAGCGCCGACGAACAGCAGGCGCTGTTGCGCAAATTGCAAAAAACCTTGCCCGACCTGCGAAGCCTCGTGCTGCTCAGCCCTTCCGGGAAAGTCCTCAATGACAGTGCCGAAAACAGCGACGACGCCGAGTACCTGAGCGAACTGGTTCGGCGCAGTCACGCCCAGGCCCATTATTTCAGCAACGCCAATGACGGCTCCGTGGTGCATCTGCTGCTGCATCAAGCCAGCGGTAGCACCCGCGGCTATTGGGCTCTGCGCCTGAGGCCGACATTTTTTTCGTCACTGACCAAACAAAACGAAACCGGTATTCGCCCGCTGTGGCTGGTGGAAAACCGCGTCAATCACCAAATCATCAGCCGCGACGATGGGTTGCACTCGGCCACTCCGGCGGTGATGACACCGGATGAACTGGCCAACAGCGTGCTGACCGTGCCCCTGAGCAGCAGCGATTGGCAACTGCGCGGGCTGTTCGATCGGCAACGGGTGATTGAACAGCTGCTGCCGGCGTTCATCGGCAAATGCCTTCTGGGCCTGGCCTTCTCGCTGCTGCCGTTCATTGCTCTGCTGAACTTGCGCCGCCGCCAACGTCAGGTGCACGAAGGCCGTCGACGCTATCAGGATATTTTCGAAGGCACCGGCGTCGCCCTGTGTGTACTCGACGTGTCCGGGCTCAAAAGCGTCTTCGACAAGGCTCAGTTGCACAGCAGCGAACACCTGCGGGCCTGGCTCGATACACCGCAACAACGCCAGCACCTGCTGCAGGAATTGCACATTACCGAAGTCAACCGGGTCGCCCTGCAACTGCTCAACGTCAACACGTGCGATCAAGCCTGGAAACTGTTGATCGACGGTAACCCTCAGGACGGCATCGCCATCGGCAATCAAGTGCTCGACGCGGTGCTCAACCAGCAGAAACAGCTTGAGCTGGAAATCAAACTGCAAGATGCCAATGGCCGCGACCAGCATTTGTGGCTGGTCCTGCGCCTGCCGGAAGACCAGGACGACTATAAAGCGGTGATCCTTAGCATCACCGACATCACCAGTCGCAAGCTTGTCGAACTGTCGCTATTGGAGCGCGAAGGATTCTGGTCCGACGTGGTACGCACCGTGCCGGATCATCTGTACGTGCAAGATGTGATCAGCCAGCGAATGATTTTCAGCAACCATCACCTGGGGCAGACACTCGGTTATAACCGTACCGAACTGCATCAGATGGGCGAGTATTTCTGGGAGATTCTGCTGCACCCCGAAGATGCCGACTTCTACAACCGCTCGCGCCAAACCCAGCGCCAGACCGGTTACAGACAATTGATGCAATGCCAACTGCGCTTCCGCCACCGGAACGGTAAATGGCGGCGCTTCGACATCCGCGAACAGGCGCTGGCGCGGGACAAGCACGATCAGGTCACGCGAATCATCGGCGTGGCCAAGGACATCACCGAACAGATCGAAGCCAGTGAGTCTCTGCGCGACAGCGAGCAGCGTTACCGGATGCTCGCCGAAAGCATCAGCGACGTGATTTTCTCAACCGACAGCAAGATGGTGCTCAACTACGTAAGCCCGTCGGTGCAAGCCGTGCTGGGCTACGACGTCGACTGGGTTTTCCAGAACGGCTGGCAATCGACCATCGCCAACCCGAAACAGTTGACCGGCATCTACCACTTGATGGACCGGGTCAGCAAAGCGCTGAACAAACCCGACCAACTGGCGCTATTGCGCAGTCAGGTGCAGACCCAACTGTTTTTGTTCGACTGCCTGCGGGGCGACGGGCGCAAGATTCCTATCGAACTGCGGCTGGTGCTGGTCTGGGACGAACACGGTGCATTCGAAGGCGTGCTGGGCGTCGGTCGTGACATCAGCCAGCAACGCCGGGCCGAAAAAGACCTGCGCATGGCGGCAACAGTATTTGAGCACTCGACTTCTGCGATCCTGATCACCGACCCGGCCGGCTACATCGTCCAGGCCAACGAAGCCTTCAGCCGTGTCAGCGGTTATGCGGTGGAGCAGGTGCTCGACCAGTTGCCGAACATGCTGACCGTCGACGAGCAGCAGGAAGCCCATCTGCGTTATGTGCTCAAGCAATTGCATCAGCACAGTACGTGGGAAGGCGAAGTCTGGCTCAAACGACGCAATGGCGAGCATTACCCGGCCTGGGTCGGGATCACGGCGGTGCTGGACGACGAAGGCGATCTGGCCAGCTACGTGTGCTTCTTCAGCGACATCAGCGAACGCAAGGCCAGTGAGCAGCGGATTCACCGCCTCGCCTATTACGATGCCCTGACCCACTTGCCCAACCGCACGCTGTTCCAGGATCGCCTGCACACGGCGCTGCAATCCGCCGAACGGCAGAAGTCCTGGGTGGTGCTGATGTTCCTCGACCTGGACCGCTTCAAACCGATCAACGACTCCCTGGGCCACGCCGCCGGCGATCGCATGCTCAAAGAAATGGCCACGCGCCTGCTCGGTTGTGTCGATGATGACGATACTGTGGCGCGCATGGGCGGCGATGAATTCACCTTGCTGTTACAACCACGGGCCAACCGTGAGATTGCGTTGAACCGGGCGATTCATGTGGCCGAACAAATTCTCGCCAGCCTGGTGAAACCGTTCGTGCTTGAAGGCCGCGAATTCTTCGTCACCGCCAGTATCGGCATCGCCCTGAGCCCCCAGGACGGTAACGAACTCAGCCAACTGATGAAAAATGCCGACACCGCGATGTATCACGCCAAAGAGCGTGGCAAGAACAACTTCCAGTTCTATCAGGCCGATATGAACGCCAGCGCCCTGGAGCGTCTGGAGCTGGAAAGCGACTTGCGCCACGCTCTGGAGCAGAACGAATTCGTCCTCTACTACCAACCGCAGTTCAGCGGCGATGGCAAACGCCTGACCGGTACCGAAGCCTTGCTGCGCTGGCGCCATCCGCGACGCGGTCTGGTGCCGCCGGGAGAGTTCATTCCGGTGCTCGAAGAGCTCGGTCTGGTGGTGGATGTCGGGGACTGGGTGATCAGCGAGGCCTGCCGGCAGCTCAAGAACTGGCATCAGGCCAAGGTGCGCGTGCCGAAAGTCTCGGTGAACATTTCGGCGCGGCAGTTTTCCGATGGCCAGCTCGGCACGCGGATCGCTAACATTCTCAAGGACACCGGCCTGCCGCCGGCGTGTCTAGAGCTGGAGCTGACCGAAAGTATCCTGATGCGCGAAGTCAGCGAAGCGATGCAGATTCTCGCCGGGTTGAAAAAACTGGGCTTGAGCATTGCGGTCGACGACTTCGGCACCGGTTACTCATCGCTCAACTACCTCAAGCAGTTCCCTATCGACGTGCTGAAAATCGACCGCACCTTCGTCGATGGCCTGCCGTCGGGCGAGCAGGATGCGCAGATTGCCCGCGCGATCATCGCCATGGCCCACAGCCTCAATCTGGCGGTTATCGCCGAGGGCGTGGAAACCCAAGAGCAACTCGACTTCCTGCGCGAGCATGGTTGCGACGAGGTTCAGGGGTATCTGTTCGGCCGTCCGATGCCGGCGAGTCGTTTTGAGGCGCAGTTCAGCAATGATGCGTTGTTCATGTTCGACTAGCTGATCCCTTCATGAAGCCCACTTGTCTAAGACATGATGCCCTTTCATATGCCATCTAAAACCCATTGGGTTAGAATGGCCCCCTTTTCTGCCCCGATCCTTGAGGACCGCCATGTTCAGCCGTGATTTGACTATTGCCAAGTACGACGCCGATCTCTTTGCCGCCATGGAGCAAGAAGCTCAGCGCCAGGAAGAGCACATTGAGCTGATCGCTTCGGAAAACTACACCAGCCCTGCGGTGATGGAAGCTCAAGGCTCGGTACTGACCAACAAGTACGCCGAAGGTTACCCGGGCAAGCGTTACTACGGTGGTTGCGAGTTTGTCGACGTGGTCGAGCAACTGGCCATCGACCGTGCAAAAGAACTGTTCGGCGCTGATTACGCCAACGTTCAGCCGCACGCCGGTTCGCAGGCCAACAGCGCCGTGTATCTGGCGCTGCTGCAAGCGGGCGACACCATCCTGGGCATGAGCCTGGCCCACGGTGGTCACCTGACCCACGGTGCCAGCGTTTCCTCCTCCGGCAAGCTATACAACGCCGTTCAGTACGGTATCGACGGCAACGGCCTGATCGACTACGACGAAGTCGAGCGTCTGGCCGTTGAGCACAAGCCAAAAATGATCGTGGCCGGTTTCTCTGCCTACTCGCAGATTCTGGACTTCCCGCGCTTCCGCGAAATCGCTGACAAGGTTGGCGCCTACCTGTTCGTCGACATGGCCCACGTGGCGGGTCTGGTCGCCGCGGGCGTCTACCCGAACCCGGTGCCTTTCGCTGACGTCGTAACCACCACCACGCACAAGACCCTGCGCGGCCCACGTGGCGGCCTGATCCTGGCTCGCGCCAATGCCGACATCGAGAAAAAACTGAACTCCGCAGTATTCCCGGGCGCCCAGGGTGGCCCGCTGGAACACGTGATCGCCGCTAAAGCGATCTGTTTCAAGGAAGCGCTGCAACCTGAGTTCAAGACCTACCAGCAACAAGTGGTGAAAAACGCCAAGGCCATGGCCGACATATTCATCGAGCGCGGTTTTGACGTGGTCTCGGGCGGTACTGAAAACCACCTGTTCCTGCTGTCGCTGATCAAGCAGGAAATCTCCGGTAAAGACGCCGACGCCGCACTGGGCAAAGCGTTCATTACCGTGAACAAGAACTCCGTGCCAAACGATCCACGCTCCCCGTTCGTCACCTCCGGTCTGCGCTTCGGTACACCGGCTGTGACCACTCGTGGCTTCAAAGAAGCTGAGTGCAAAGAACTGGCCGGCTGGATCTGCGACATCCTGGCGGATCTGAACAACGAAGCGGTGATCGACGCCGTTCGTGAGAAGGTCAAGGCCATCTGCAAGAAGCTGCCGGTATACGGCGCCTAATCAGCCCGCAGAACCGCAGCAATGAAAAACCGGCCAGTGATGGCCGGTTTTTTTGGGTCCGCGTTTTTTTCAAGGGGGATTACCACCTCACCTGCGGGCCTTGATCGGCAGCGAGGGAGTTTCATTTACAAATGGCGCAAATGGCGGGAAATGCACCTTTCAGTCCGCCGCCACCCGCGCAAACCCCTCGCGGATTTTCTCTTCCGGCAAATCATCGGCAATAAACACGATCACGCTTTCGCGGTTTTCATCGTCGGCCCACGCCGTGTCCCAATCGAATCCATACAACTTCAACACACCCTGAAACACCATGCGCCGCGGCTCGCCAAGGATGTTCAACACGCCTTTGTAGCGCAGCAGTTGCTTGCCATGGTCCTCCAGCAGTTCGTTCATGAACTCGCTCAGTTTGTCGATATCCAGCGGCTTATCGGTGCGCAGCACCAGGCTGGAAATACGGTCGATGGACGGCGCTTTGCTCACTGGACGCAGGCTGACGCCGCCGCCAAGGTCGGCATTGAGATTGAAACCGCGCACGTCGAGCAATTCAGCCAGATCGATCTTGCCGTGCTCGACCACACGGATCGGTGCGCGACGGTTGATGCGGGTCAGGCGCTCGCTCAGGGCGGTAAAGGCCGTCTCGTCCACCAGATCGCGCTTGCTCACCAGTAAGCGGTCGGCGAAACCGATCTGCGCCTGGGCGATGGTTTGAGTCAGGTGAGTGTCAGCGTGCGCCGCATCGACCAGGGTAATGATGCCGTCAAGGATGTAGCGCTCGCGCAGCTCTTCATCGATGAAGAACGTTTGCGCCACCGGTGCCGGGTCGGCCAGGCCAGTGCATTCGATCACCAGACGATCGAAGGCGATTTCGCCGCTGTCCAGGCGTTCGAGCAGCAGGTACAAAGCCTTTGTCAGATCGGTGTGGATGGTGCAGCAAACACAGCCGTTGGACAGCGTCATCACTTGCACCGGTTCGTCGCCCAACAGCTGGGTGTCGATACCGGCATCGCTGAATTCGTTCTCGATTACTGCGATTTTCAGGCCGTGTTCGGCTTTGAGCAGGTGGCGTAACAGCGTGGTTTTTCCCGCGCCGAGAAAGCCACTGAGGATCGTGACAGGAATGGGAGGGGACAAACGGGATCTCCTTCTAATACAAAAAAATGGGAGCAGTCCTATGGAAGCCCGCTCCACATTACATCTGAAAACTCGCCGCTAGTAGATCAACAGCACTTCGGCCCACCCTTGCTTCCGTAACGAGCCTCCTGGCGTTCCCGGAAGAACATCTCGTAGGTCATCACCGGTTTGTCCGGGTGCTTGGTTTGCATATGCTCGACGTCATTGTCGTCGTCGGGCATGCCGACCATCAGGCGCGCAGCCTGACCGAGGTATTTACCGAGGCGACTCAGGTCATTGAACAGGCTGCAATCCTCGATTACGCATCCGGCAGAGCCTGGAATGGCGCTTCTTTATCCGTACGTTCTTTAGTGCCCCAGGCGGCGATGCCGACCTTGAGCGCATAGAACAGGATACTGAATACCACGAACAGCAACAGCGCCGTCAGCGTGGCGTGGGTGTAGGCATTGAAGATCACGTGCGGCATCTGCGTGATGTCCTTGGCCACCGCTTGCAAGGCTTCCGGGGGAATCGCAAAGCCCCAGCGGTCGATGAACGGGGTCAGCGCCGGCATTTTCAAGTCGGGCATGGTGATCAGGATGCCGATCGCCAACGCCACGATGGTGCCGAGCAGCAGCAACACACCGATAACGGAGATTTCGCCGATGCGACCCGGGCGGATGTAGCGCATGTAAATGCCCCACGGGCTTTCGGCCAGGGCCTTGACCACCACCTGAACAGCACCGGGCAGGTAACCCATCTGCACCGCCAGGACCGGACCGACCAGTGGCCCGTCGCGGGTCGAGTTGCATCACGTTGTTAGCGATGAACAGACTGTAGTAACGATACGCAACCAGATCGATGGGCACGGCGGCGACCCCAATCCACAAGGCGTAGCAGGCTATTATTATTTTTCATTTTATGATTCCCGCCAGAGCGGACAAGAAAGACCGTCATCCCGAGTTCAGCTCTAACGCCCGCAATGGCCATCCCCGACATGGGTGAGCTAACACCTTGCTGGCAGCCTTTGACAATGCGGGTCTATAGTCAGCAAACATCTACGAGGATTGCGCCATGAGCGAGCACCCTACCGATCGCCGCCGCTTCAAACGTATTGCGTTCGATGCCCGAACCGAGCTGAGTCAGGGGGAATTTATCTGGCCGGTGAAGTTGATCGACCTGTCACTGAAGGGACTGTTGATCGAAAAGCCCGAACCGTGGCTGGGTAATCGGGAGTGGCATTTCCTGGTCGATATTCATCTCAACGAGGACGTGGCCATCAAGATGGATGTGCAACTGACCCACGATGATCATGGTCAGCTCGGGTTCGTCTGCCGACATATCAGCCTGGAATCCATCGAACGCTTGCGTCGATTGGTTGAACTCAACCTTGGCGATCCAGAGGAACTGGAGCGCGAATTGGGCGCCCTGATCGAAGTCTGAAGGCCAACCCCCATTCCAATGCTGGGGCGAGAAAGCTCGCTCCAGGGTTTCTTTCCTGTTTAACGGTTACTCGAACAACGCGTCCAATGCCTGCTCCAAACGCGTTACGGCAATAATCTGCAACCCCGGCGGTGCTTCTTTAGGCGCATTGCCCTTAGGCACGATGGCGCGTTTGAAGCCGTGCTTGGCAGCTTCTTTCAAGCGTTCCTGGCCGCTCGGCACCGGGCGTACTTCGCCGGAAAGCCCGACCTCGCCGAACACCAACAGATCGTGGGGCAGTGGCCGGTTGCGCAAACTGGACATGACCGCCGCCATCAGCGCCAGATCGGAGGCCGTTTCCAGCACCTTCACCCCGCCAACCACATTGAGAAACACATCCTGATCGTGGGTCGGAATGCCGCCGTGACGGTGCAGCACCGCCAACAACATCGCCAGTCGATTCTGGTCCAGCCCCAGCGTTACCCGACGTGGATTGGCCAGGTGACTGTCGTCCACCAGCGCCTGGACTTCCACCAGCATCGGCCGCGTCCCTTCCCATGTCGCCATGACCACACTGCCTGGCACTTCTTCCTGCGCACGGGTGAGAAAAATCGCCGAAGGGTTGGAGACTTCTTTCAGCCCCTTGTCGGTCATCCCGAATACGCCCAGTTCATTGACGGCGCCGAAACGGTTCTTCACCGCCCGAAGCAAACGCAAACGCCCATCGGATTCGCCTTCGAAATACAGCACGGTGTCGACCATGTGCTCCAGCACTCGCGGCCCGGCCAATGCACCTTCTTTCGTCACGTGACCGACCAGGAAAATAGCCGTGCCACTCTGCTTCGCATAACGCACCAACAACGCTGCGCTTTCCCTGACCTGGGACACGCCGCCCGGTGCCGATTGCAGTTGCTCGGTGAAGATCGTCTGAATCGAGTCGATCACCATCACCTTGGGTTTTTCCTGCCGGGCGGTGGCGATAATGGTTTCAATGCAGGTTTCGGTCATCACCCGCAGTTGATCCTGCGGCAAGCCGAGACGACGGGCGCGCATGGCCACTTGCTGCTGGGACTCCTCGCCGGTGACGTACAGCGCCGGCATGACTTTGGCGAGGTTGCACAAGGTTTGCAGCAGAATAGTCGATTTGCCGATGCCCGGATCACCGCCGATCAGCACCACCGAGCCGTCTACCAGACCACCGCCCAGCACCCGGTCGAGCTCGCTGGACGCGGTGGAAAAACGCGGGATTTGTTCGACGCTGACTTCGGCCAGGGTCTTGATCTGCGCCTGTTGACCGGTCCAACCGGTACGACCGCTGGGGGCTGCGGCACCACCGCTCTCCACCATGGTTTCGGTCAGGGTGTTCCAGGCCCCGCACTCACCGCACTGGCCAGCCCACTTGGGGAAGGTTGAGCCGCACTCGGTGCAGCCATACATGCGCTTGGCCTTGGCCATCTGAACTCCCGGCAAAAACCGCGATGATAGCTCAGCGTGGCGCCGCGATGCGGATTTCACCGCTGGCCAGACGCGCGGCGCTGTTGCCCAGCGGATCCTCGGCGTAAAGGTCCGCCCCCTTGGCTTTGAGCGCGTCGAGCAACTCGACGCGCTTGAACAATCCGGCGTACATCGCTGCGGTCTGCCCGGCACCATTGCGTTGATCGGGGCTGCAATTGGCCGCCAACAAGGTACGCGCAACCTGCATTTCACCCTTGAAAATCGCGCCCATTAACGCCGTGTTGCCCCGCAGGTCCGAAGCACAAGCGTCTGCTCCGGCAGCGAGCAATCGGTCCACTGCCACACTCTGCCCGTGATAAGCCGCCAGTATCAGTGCGGTGTAACCTTTGTTATCGCGAGTATCGAGGGAGTAACCAGCCTCGATGAAGGTCTCGAGCATCGGCACATCGCCACGACGTGCTGCATCGAAGTAGTAGTCCTGCAATTGGGCTTTCAGTGCTGCAGGATCTTCCGTGACTTGCGCGGCAGACCCGGCAAACACGCCAAACGGCAGACACACCAGAAAAAAAGACAGATAGAAACGCATGACAGGCTCCCTGACCAGACGGGACCTCGCATGAGGCCCCGCTTGAGGTTGAAAAAATCAGTCGACGAGTTTGGCCGCCAGCGCCTTGACCCGACTCAGATCACCCTTGGCAACCTTGGTCACCCCGGTCCCGTACTCAGGGTCCGCCTTATAGAGGAAGGACAGCATGATGTGTTTGCTCTCATCATCGGTGGTGGCCAGCGAACCACCGAAGCTCTCGATCAGGTCCTTGCGTTCTTTCTTGCTGAAGGAGCGATAAAGATCGCCGGCTTGCTTGAAGTTTTGTTCACGCTGGATCTTCGCCTGCTGCGTGCTGCCCGACAGGGCCGATTGGTTGTAGCGCGCGGTTTGCAGTTCTTCACGAGGCAGCAAACGACTCGGCTGATAATTCACCCCAGTGCTGCTGTGGCCGCTATTCATTGCGCCGTCCTGATTGCCGTTGTTTACCGCAATCTTTGGAGCATTGATTGGCAATTGCATCGCATTAGCCCCCAGGCGATACAGTTGCGTATCGGCATAAGAGAACACTCGGCCCTGCAACAATCGGTCTTCCGAAGGTTCAATACCGGGTACAAGATTGGCCGGTGCCATAGCAACTTGTTCCGTTTCCTGGAAGACATTCGCAGGATTACGGTTCAAGACCATTTGTCCAACTTTTCGCTCTGGAACACCGGGCCAAATCTTGGTTGCATCCAAAGGATCGAAATCAAACTTGTACAAGTCTTGAGGATTTAAAACCTGAACGTACAAGTCCCACTTCGGAAAATCACCTTTGTTAATATGAGCAACCAAATCACTCGTCAAATGACTGTAGTCTTTACCTTGAACCTTGGTCACCGCTTCCGGATCGAGATAACTAATTCCCTGCAAGCTTTTCCAGTGGAACTTTACGTAGTGGACTTCACCCTTGGTGTTAATAAACTTATAGGCGTGAACACCATTACCATCCATTTTCCGATAACTGGCCGGTGTCCCGGCGTTAGAGTACAACTCGGTCAGCGTGCGAGTCGCTTCCGGAACATGCGAGAAGAAATCGAAACGACGGGCATCATCGTCGAGATTGGTACGCGGGTCAGGCTTGAAGGCATGGACCATGTCCGGAAACTTGATGGCGTCACGGATGAAGAAAGTCGGGAAATTGTTGCCCACCAGGTCCCAATTGCCGTCCGCGGTGTAGAACTTGGTGGCAAACCCGCGAGGGTCACGCAGGGTTTCCGGCGAATGGTTGCCGTGGACCACCGCCGAAAAGCGTACGAACACCGGAGTGTTCTGGCCAGCAGCGAACACCTTCGCCTTGGTCAGATCACTGAGGTCGTCAGTCACGCTAAAGGTGCCATGGGCCCCCGTGCCGCGGGCATGCACCACTCGCTCAGGAATGCGTTCACGGTCAAAGCGCTGGAGCTTCTGAATCAATTGCACGTCTTGCAGCAACACCGGACCGGTCGCGCCAGCGGTTTGCGAGTTCTGGTTGTCGCCCACCGCGGCACCGTTATCGCGAGTCAGGGTGGCGGCGTTGACGGAGAAGGACAGCAGGCTGGCGGTCAAAACGCCAAGGGTGCGCCGATGGGAAAAAGTCCCGAGGCCAAGGTTCAAATTCATTTCAGTTTCCTCTGTTTTTAAAGCGCAATCCAAGTGCGCTGATCAGAGGCTAGAGGTCAAAGCCGCAGAACATAAATAGAAAGAAGGTAACGCGATGATTTAGAGTTTTATGTGGACCATCAGCTAGTTAATGCGTACAACGCGCGCGAATGATGGCACTTGGCAAACTTTTTACCGGTAAAAATGTGTTGATAACAACGAGCATGGCAAGAAGATGTTTCGAGCAAGACCCGTTTTGCTGATTTACACTGCGTTCACCAACCTCATCTGTAACAAGGGAATAACCTATGGGCGTGATCAGTGAGTTCAAGGCCTTCGCGGTCAAAGGTAACGTGGTCGACATGGCCGTCGGTATCATCATCGGCGCCGCCTTCGGCAAGATCGTTTCATCGTTTGTCGGCGACGTGGTGATGCCACCCATTGGCCTGCTCATCGGGGGGGTGGACTTCAGTGACCTGGCCGTCACGCTCAAAGCAGCCAACGGCGATATCCCGGCGGTAGTGCTGGCGTACGGCAAATTCATCCAGAGCCTGATTGACTTCATCATCGTCGCTTTCGCGATCTTCATGGGCGTCAAAGCCATCAACCGCCTGAAACGCGAAGAGGCCGTTGCGCCAACGCTGCCGCCGGTTCCGACCAAAGAAGAAGAGTTGCTGGGAGAGATCCGCGATCTACTCAAGGCTCAGAACAATCAGCCCTGAATGGTTTAGTACAACAAGAATCGGCGCCCTTGAGGCGCCGTTTTTTTTACCAGTAGTTTTCCACCGCCACTTGCCCGGGTCGGCGACTGAGGCTCAAGTTCATGTGGCGCTGCTTGAGCAATTTGCGCGTGTCGTCGATCATCTGCGGATTGCCGCAGAGCATGACCCTTGAGTGCTCGGCCGTCAGCGCCAGGCCTGCCGCCCGCTCCAGCTCGCCATTTTCGATCAGCTCAGTGATCCGACCGCTCAGAGCGCCATGATGCTGCTCGCGCGTGACCGTGGTAATGAACTGCAGCTTGTGCGCAAACTCCGCTAAATAGTCGCGCTGGGCCAACCCGCTGACGAGGTCCTGATAAGCCAGTTCCCGGGCTTCGCGCACACTGTAAACCAAGATGATTCGCTCGAATTTCTCCCAGACCTCGAAGTCCTGCAGGATTGACAGAAACGGCGCCAGGCCGGTGCCTGTGGATAACAACCACAGATCACCGCCGTCGACAAAGCGATCCAGCGTCAGGTAACCAAAGGCCTGACGCTCGACCAGCAGCGTATCGCCGACTCCCAGGCGACTCAGTTCACTGGTGAACTCCCCCCCTGGCACCACAATGGAAAAGAATTCGAGGAACTCGTCATAGGGCGACGACACCATGGAATAGGCGCGCCATACGGTGCTGCCGTCAGCCTTGGTAACGCCCAGCCGAGCGAATTGCCCTGCACGAAAACGAAAGCCCGGATCCCGGGTAGTCCGCAGCGTGAATAGACTGGGGGTCAGCGACTGGACGTCGAGCAAGGTCTGGCGAGTGAATTTTTCTGCACTGGCAGTCATGGGGTGCTCCATTCAACAGATAACCACAGTGTCCCGCAAAGCGGAGTGATTAAACACCGGTGATTTGTAGTGGCTTTAGCCAGGGCCTCATTCACATTAACTTCATCATACGACTTAACATCAACCCCTCAGTTAACATCCAACTCCACGTCTGATCATAGTAAACCCGTCACTTTTTTATCTACGCCAACTCTCCCTGACGTTAGAGCCAGATACTTGTTTGAAAATCGAAAACAGAACCAAAAAGTCTCACACAATCGAAGGAAACATCCTACACTCGGCTCGTGCCAGATTTTTGGATCCAAAATGAACCGCAAGTAATATCACACCTGGAGACACACGACGGAGAGGTGGAAGGAATCACAACTCAACCAATTATCACGAGCAACGGAGCTTGAGACTGCGTACCGGATTGCACTGGATTTCGCGAAAAATATAGGCTTTAAATTTTTCGCCATTTCAACAACATACCCAACAGAAACCGGCCACTTTAATACCGTCCAGCTCAACAACTACCCTACGGACTGGAACATTGAATATGAACACAATAATTTCAGCGCGATAGATCCAGTAGTCGCTCACTGCAATCACTCCAGGTTGCCTGTGCTTTGGAGCGAAGAACTTTTTTCCAAGACCCCGTGGTTGTGGGACGCGCTTGAGAAACAAGGATTGCAGCACGGCTGGTCGCAATCGGTCCATGATGAGGACAGTGGTGTTTGCAGCATTCTGAGCCTCGCCAGAAGCCATTGCCCGATCACTGCGTTTGAGCTGTATGCAAGTCTCGGTTTCTCAGTGTTCATCGGGCGCCATCTGCATGCGTTGATCACACAGACACTGCCCAGGAAATCGACCAAGCCGCCGGCGCTGCATTTGTCCCCCCGCGAGATCGATGTATTAAAACTGGCAGCGGATGGCAAGACTGCGAATGAGAGTGCCAGAATCCTTAATCTCAGTGCACGCACGATCAATTTTCATGTGCAAAGTGCGATTCTGAAACTGGGGGTCAATAACAAGATTTCGGCCGTCATCGCAGCAACCAAGGACGGGTTTCTAAACAGCAGCCTGACGCGTTGACCGAAAAAACCTGCAAGTAATCCAAAAGAAAAAAACGTACCATTTGCGGTCCCTTCTGAGTGATGACGTGTGAACCTTCATGACGCAGTATACTCGGACGGTCCTGCCCGCTACAACGCCCTTGGGCCGCGGGACACCTGTTGATGACCCCGTTGATTACCCAGAGCCCCGCCTCATGCCCTTGCTCGAAACACCCTTCGCCCGACTCGACCTGATCCGCCAGCCCGAGCAGCAGAACGAACCGCTGCAGGCGTTTGATGCCGCAGACGAATACTTGCTCACCCATCTCGCGGACCAACAATCCTCGGCCGACACTCGGGTTTTGGTGCTCAACGACAGCTTTGGCGCATTGGCCGCCAGCCTGGCGGGCAAGGTTCAAGTGACCAGCAGCGGCGACTCGTTCCTGGCCTTACAGGGACTGGAAAAAAATCTGATCCGCAACGGTCTGCCGTTTGATGCGGTACCGAGCGTACCCGCCAGCGACCCCATTTCAGGCCCCTTTGACCGGGTACTGATTCGGATCCCGAAAACCCTCGCCTTGCTGGAAGAACAATTGATCCGCTTGCAGGGCCAACTGGCCCCGGGGGCTCAGGTGATTGCTGGCGCGATGATCAAGCATTTGCCCCGCGCCGCGGGCGATCTACTGGAACGCTATATCGGCCCGGTGCAAGCTTCGTTGGCGGTGAAGAAGGCTCGGCTATTGATCGCGACCGCTGAGGTCAAAACACCTGTTGTGTCTCCCTACCCGACCCGTTACCGACTCGACGCCCCTGAAATCGAACTGTTGAATCACGCCAATGTGTTCTGCCGTGAAGGGCTGGATATCGGCACGCGAGCGTTTTTGCCGCACCTGCCAAAAAACCTCGGCTCGGCGCGGGTTGCCGACCTTGGTTGTGGCAACGGGGTTTTGGCCATCGCCAGCGCCCTGCAAAACCCCGAGGCCAACTACACGCTCGTGGACGAATCGTTTATGGCCGTGCAATCGGCAGCCGAAAACTGGCGCGCGGCGCTGGGTGATCGGGAAGTGGTCGTACGTGCCGGCGATGGTTTGGCGGGTCAGGAACCTCAGTCTCTGGACGTCGTACTGTGCAACCCACCGTTTCACCAACAACAAGTCGTCGGCGATTTCCTGGCCTGGCGCATGTTCCAGCAGGCCCGAGAGGCGCTGGTCGTCGGCGGCGCGTTGTACATCGTCGGCAACCGTCATCTGGGTTATCACAGCAAGCTCGCGCGGTTGTTCCGCGGCGTCGAGCAAGTGGCGGCCACACCTAAATTCGTGATCCTTAAAGCCCGCAAATAACGGGCAAAAAATCAGTGGGTGGTCAAACCCGCGGCATTCATGAACATGCGCATCAGACTGGCCACGATAAACAGCGCCACAACGCTGCCGGTCCAGATCATCGCCAGCCAGCCGAGTCGCTGCCAGAGCGGCTTTTTCTCTGCTGCTTCGATTTCCTGCAAGGAATGTTTACCCGCCATCATCGCAATCTCCTCTGAAGAAATGGCGCAGGTCTCAGCCCTGCGCCACTGTCGCGTGCTCTAGTGATAGCCATCTTCGTGGGTGACCTTGCCGCGGAACACGTAGTAGCTCCAGAAGGTGTAACCCAGGATGAACGGGATGATGAACAGCGTACCCACCAGCATGAAGCCCTGACTTTGCGGCGGTGCGGCGGCGTCCCAGATCGAGATCGACGGCGGCACGATATTCGGCCACAGGCTGATGCCCAAACCGCTATAGCCGAGGAAGATCAGCACCAGGGTCAGCAGGAATGGCGTGTAGTGCGCATTGCGAGCCACCGCGCGGATCAGACCGTACATGGTCACCAGCACCAGAATCGGCACCGGCAGGAACCAGAACAGGTTTGGCAGGGTGAACCAGCGAGCGGCAATCTCGGCGTGGGCCAGCGGGGTCCAGATGCTGACGATACCGATCACGGCCAACACCACGAAAGCCAGTGGTCGAGCCAGGTCATGCATCTGCGCTTGCAACTTGCCTTCGGTCTTCATGATCAGCCAGGTGCAACCGAGCAGCGCATAAGCCACGACCAGCGCCACGCCGCAGAACAGGGTGAACGGCGTCAACCAGTCCAGTGAGCCACCGGCAAATTGGCGATTGACTACCGGTAACCCATCAATGAACGCACCCAATGCCACGCCCTGGAAAAAGGTGGCTGCGACCGAGCCACCGATGAACGCTTTGTCCCAGAGATGGCGCTTGTCGTCCCGGGCCTTGAAGCGGAACTCGAACGCCACACCGCGAAAAATCAGCCCGATCAACATAAAGATCAGCGGCAGGTACAGCGCCGAGAGCACCACCGAATAGGCCAGCGGGAAGGCCCCGAACAACGCTGCGCCACCCAGTACCAGCCAGGTTTCGTTACCGTCCCAGACCGGCGCGACGGTGTTCATCATGACGTCACGATCGGTCTTGCCCGGAATGAACGGGAAGAGAATCCCGATCCCCAAATCGAAACCGTCCATGACCACGTACATCATGATGCCGAAGATGATGATCACGGCCCAGATCAGCGGAAGATCAATACCCATGAGTCAAATCTCCTTGGTCAGGCTGGGGCGATGGTCGCCGTCACCGTTGTCATCGGCAGCGGACAGCGGACGGGCCGGTGTGCGTTTCTGGCCGGGACCGCCCTCATTGGTTTCCTTGCCTTCGTCGATCTTTGGCCCTTTGCGCACCAGGCGCATCATGTAACCCAGACCGGCACCGAACAGCGCGAAATAGACCACGACGAACATGATCAACGTGATGCTCATCTGCATGAAGCTGTGATTGGAGGACGCGTCTGCCGTGCGCATCAGGCCGTAAATCACCCACGGTTGACGGCCGATTTCAGTGGTGAACCAACCGGCGAGGATCGCAACCAGACCGGACGGCCCCATCCACAACGCCAGGTACAGGAACGGCCGCGAGGTATAGAGCTTGTCGCGTTTACGCAGCCACAGACTCCACAAACCGGTGAAGATCATCAGGAAACCGAGCCCGACCATGATCCGGAACGACCAGAACACGATGGTCGAATTCGGTCGGTCTTCAGGCGGGAAGTCCTTGAGCGCCGGGACCTGTTTGTCCAGCGAGTGCGTGAGAATCAGGCTGCCCAGATACGGGATTTCTACCGCGAATTTGGTCCGCTCTTCTTTCATGTCCGGCCAGCCGAACAGGATCAGCGGAGTCGGCTCATCGCCATGGTTTTCCCAATGGCCTTCAATCGCGGCGATTTTCGCCGGTTGATGCTTCAACGTATTGAGACCGTGGAAGTCACCGATGACCGCTTGAATCGGCGCCACGATCAAGGCCATCCACATGGCCATCGAGAGCATGGTGCGAATTGCCGGGTTGTCCTTGCCGCGCAGCAAATGCCAGGCCGCCGAGGAACCGACGAAGAAAGCAGTCGCGACAAACGCCGCCGTCGACATGTGTAACAGACGGTAAGGGAACGACGGGTTGAAGATCACCGCCAGCCAGTCCACCGGGATCACCTGGCCATTGACGATTTCATAACCCTGCGGTGTTTGCATCCAACTGTTGGAAGCAAGAATCCAGAAGGTTGAGATCAGCGTGCCGATGGCGACCATGACCGTGGCGAAGAAGTGCAAATTGCGCCCGACCTTGTTCCAGCCGAACAGCATGACACCGAGGAAACCGGCTTCGAGGAAGAAAGCGGTGAGTACTTCATACGTCAGCAGTGGCCCGGTCACGGAGCCGGCGAAGTCCGAAAATCGGCTCCAGTTGGTGCCGAACTGATAGGCCATGACCAACCCGGAGACCACGCCCATGCCGAAGTTGACGGCAAAAATCTTCGACCAGAAGTGGTACAGATCGCGGTAGATGTCGTTATGGGTTTTCAGCCACAGACCTTCGAGCACCGCCAGGTAACTCGCCAGGCCAATGGTGATGGCGGGAAATAGAATGTGAAACGAAATGGTGAACGCGAACTGAATCCGGGCAAGATCAAGTGCCTCCAAACCGAACATAAGTCTTCCTCTGTCAGGTAATACCGGCTGAAGGCTTGTGGCCTACACCCACTGCCCCCACGGATATGGAGTGTGGCGAATTTGCATTCGTTCTTTTTTTACAAACATCACAACGTAGGGAGTCTGGCCATCTGGCCGCCGGATCAGTTCCACGAGCGGTCTTGATCTGGATCAAGCAACGTTAAAAGAGTAGTCCCATTTTTGACGATGGACGGTGTGGTCTTTTGCCGCGTGACAGGTTGCCTCATCGATGCGGGCCAAGCATATCGGTGTCTAGCTAACGGAATTTCCCAGACCTGCAACTTTTGGTTACAGCTTGGTGATAGTCTCGACCCTTCCCTCGCTCAAGACCGGCCCTCAGATGCCCAACCAAGCACCCTTGCTGTTACGTCATCACCGCCCTTTTATCGCGTTCTGGCTGGCTCGGGTATTTACCGCCAGCGGTTTCCAGATGCTCACGGTAGCCATTGGCTGGAACCTCTACCAACTGACCGGTAATGTGCTCGACCTGGGCCTGGTCGGTCTGGTGGAATTCACCCCGCGAGTACTGTTCATGCTGCACACCGGGCATGTCGCGGACCGTTATGACCGGCGCAAGGTCGCGGCAATCTGTCAGTCCCTGCAAGCGCTGATCGCCCTGTCGCTGGCCATCGGTAGCGCGACCGACCATGTCACCCGGGAGATGATCTTCATCCTCGCGTTCCTGCTCGGTGCCGCCCGCGCCTTCGAAATGCCGACCACTCAGGCCTTGTTGCCAAGCATCGTGCCCCGCGCGCTGTTCCCCCGCGCGGTCGCCACCGCCCAGTCCGCACAGCAATCGGCGACTATCGTGGCCCCGGCCCTCGGTGGGTTGCTCTACGCCTTCGGCAGCGTCTGGGTCTATGGCCCGACGGTGATCCTCTACCTCATCGCCTGCCTGCTGATGCTCAACCTGCCTGCACGGCAGACACCGCTGAACAAAGGCAAGGCAACCCTGGATTCGCTGCTGGCGGGCATCCGCTTCATTCGTAGTCGTGCGGACATTCTCGGGGCGATTTCTCTGGATTTGTTTGCGGTATTGCTCGGTGGTGCAACGGCGTTGCTGCCAGTGTTCGCCAAGGACATCCTACTGACCGGCCCTTGGGGCCTGGGCCTGCTGCGTTCAGCGCCGGCAGTCGGTGCGCTGCTGATGTCGCTGTACCTGGCGAGATTTGCCGTGGAGCGCAAAGTCGGACGGATCATGTTCACCGCTGTGGGTGTGTTCGGTGTCGCTACCATTGCGTTCGGTCTGTCGACCTCGTTCTGGTTTTCCCTGGCGGTGTTGGTGGTGTTGGGCGCGGCGGACATGATCAGCATGGTGATCCGCGCCTCCTTCGTGCAACTGGAAACCCCGGATGAAATGCGCGGCCGGGTCAGTGCCGTGAACGGTTTATTCATTGGCGCTTCGAACCAGTTGGGCGAGTTTGAATCCGGCTTGACCGCCCATTGGTTCGGCACTGTGCCGGCCGTGGTCATGGGCGGTATTGGCACATTGGTGGTGACCGGGACGTGGATCAAGCTGTTCCCGACCCTGGCTAACCGCGACCGCATGCATGTGCCGGTGGAGGAAGTGAAGGCCTGAAGCAGTTTGTCCGGGGCACTCTCTAGACCACCAACTCCCCCGCCACCGCCGCTCGCGTGGCTTTGCCGTAGAGTTGTTCCACCAGCGTCAGGGCCAATTGCAATGTCGCCCCTGAACCCTGCGCAGTGATGCAGTTGCCGTCAACCACCACCGGTTGATCGACGAAGTTGCAGCCCGACAGTTGATGGCTGGCCGATGGCAGGCAGGTCATGCGCCGCTGACGCAATACGCCAAAGGCTTGCAGCGCCAGCGCCGGAGCCTCGGCGATGCCAGCGAACAGGCGTCCGGCCGCCGCCTGATCCTTGATCAATTGTTGCAGGGGCTGATGCGCCGCCAGATGTTGTGCCCCCACGGCACCACCGGGCAGGACGATCAGGTCGAACGGCTGTGCCAGCACGTCCACTAACATCGCATCGGACGTCACTCGGGTGCCGCGCGCGCAGGTGAGCATGCGCCGGCCCTCGATGCTGGCCACCACCACTTCAACCTTGGCACGGCGCAGCACATCGATCAGGGTTACTGATTGCAGGTCATCGATGCCCTCGGCGAGGGTAATCAGAGCTCTAAAGGTCATGGGCGCAGTCCACTGAATGATCTTTAAAGCGTAGTCAGCTTTCCTGCCCCTTGTTCGAGCCCGCCGTTACCTGATGTAAAGCTGCGTCGACAGTGTATTGCCTGGCGCGTTGATCGACGTGTTACTGAAGGTGAACGTGCCTTCCTGTTTACCCGCTAAATCGAAGACATACAGATAGCCGATGGTTTTTTTCCCGACGGTGCATTCGGTCAGATTGCCGTTATCAAAAGCACAGACCGGGGTCCGGGTGCCATTCACCTCAAAACCGTCCAGCCCGACATGCGCGCCACGACCGTAACCGACTTCCAGCACGTAGACCTTGATGTTCGGTCCACTGTGATCGCAGCGGGTTTTCTCTTGCCCCTGCGAAATGTCCTCAAAACCGCAGACCGGCGACTCGACCTTGAGTACCTTCATCTGACTCAACGGTGCCGCCGATGCAGCCGAGGCGGTGTGTGCCCCCAGGAGCATGGCGATCGCCATTGCGAATACGGCAATCAGACGTTTATTCATGCAATACATAAGCACCCCCAAAACCAGC
Source organism: Pseudomonas sp. Ma2-10 (assembly GCF_054330215.1). Classification (NCBI taxonomy): domain Bacteria; kingdom Pseudomonadati; phylum Pseudomonadota; class Gammaproteobacteria; order Pseudomonadales; family Pseudomonadaceae; genus Pseudomonas; species Pseudomonas sp. Ma2-10. The sequence continues at coordinate 115,886 of NZ_JBTEYL010000008.1, forward strand.
GCGCAGTATGGCGCACTTGGCGTTTGCGCAAAACATCGACGACGATCGCAGCCATAAGCAGCCATAGCCCCACGCTGCTGGTATGATGCGCGGCTTTTTCCGACCCACAGAAAATTACCAGGCGCCGGCAGCGGTCTGTGCTTTGCTGTTGAGGTCGATACATTCACGGCGCATGGCGCGCCACGGGGAGCAGACATGCTGGAAAGGCTGTTTCAACTCAAGGCACACAACACCAACGTGCGGACCGAGATACTGGCGGGCATCACGACCTTTTTGGCCATGGCCTACATTCTGTTCGTCAACCCGAGCATCCTCGGTGAGACCGGCATGGACAAGGGCGCGGTGTTCGTCGCCACCTGTCTGGCCGCCGCCATCGGCTCCGCGGTGATGGGCCTGATCGCCAACTACCCGATCGCTCTCGCGCCGGGCATGGGCTTGAACGCCTTCTTTACCTACACCGTGGTCCTGCACATGGGCCACACCTGGCAAGTCGCGCTGGGAGCGGTATTCATTTCGGCAGTGCTGTTCTTCTTGCTGTCGATCTTCCGCATCCGCGAATGGATCATCAACAGTATCCCGTTGCCGCTGCGTTCGGCGATTGCCGCCGGTATCGGCCTGTTCCTGGCCCTGATCGCCCTGCATAACGCGGGCATCGTGGTGAGCAACCCGGCAACCATGGTCGGCCTCGGGGATTTGAAACAACCGGCCCCGATTCTCGCGACCCTCGGCTTTGCCCTGATCGTGGCGCTTGAAGCCCTGAAAGTGCGCGGCGCGGTACTGATCGGCATTCTGGCAGTGACCATCGCGTCGATCGTAATGGGCGTCACCCCGTTCGGCGGCGTGATGTCAATGCCACCGTCGTTGGCCCCGACCTTCCTGCAACTGGACATCAAGGGCGCCCTGGACATCGGGCTGGTCAGCGTGATCTTCGCCTTCCTGTTCGTCGATCTGTTCGACAACTCCGGCACCCTGATCGGCGTCGCCAAGCGCGCGGGCCTGATGGGCAAGGACGGCCACATGCCGAAAATGGGCCGTGCCCTGATCGCCGACAGTACCGCGGCCATGGCAGGTTCCTTGCTGGGCACCTCGACCACCACCAGTTACATCGAATCCGCAGCCGGCGTAAGTGCTGGCGGCCGCACCGGCCTGACCGCCGTTGTCGTGGCGATTCTGTTCCTGTTGGCGCTGTTTTTCTCGCCATTGGCGGCCAGCATTCCAGCCTTTGCTACCGCGCCTGCACTGCTGTTCGTCGCGGTACTGATGACATCCGGCCTGGCCGAAATAGACTGGGACGACATCACTGTCGCCGCGCCCGTCGTGGTCACCGCTCTGGCCATGCCGTTCACTTATTCCATCGCCAACGGCATCGCTTTCGGTTTCATCTCCTGGACTGCGATCAAGTTGCTGTCCGGTCGCGCCCGTGAGCTGAACCCGGCGCTGGTGATTCTGTCGATTCTGTTCGTGATCAAGTTGGGTTGGTTCAACGCATGACTTTTGATTCCCAGGCTTACGCCGTTCAGCTCGAAGAGAAGGTCACACGCCTGCGTGACCTGTTGGCCCCGTTCGGTGCGCCAGAACCTGCGGTGTTCGACTCGCCGCTGAAAAACTTCCGCCTGCGCGCCGAATTCCGCCTGTGGCGCGAAGCCGGCGAGCGTCACTACGCGATGTTTTCCCAGGAAGACAAGCGCACGCCGATCCTGATCGAAGAGTTTCCGATCGCGAGCCTGCGCATCAACGAGTTGATGCCGCAGTTGAAGACAGCGTGGCAAGCCAGTGCGGCCCTGAGCCACAAGCTGTTCCAGGTGGAGTTCCTGACTACCCTGGCCGGTGATGCGATGATCACGCTGTGCTATCACCGCCCGCTGGACGAGCACTGGCACGCGGCGGCGTCGAAACTGGCCGCTGACCTGAACGTCAGCATCATCGGCCGCTCCAAGGGCAAGCGCGAAGTGATCGGTCACGATTACGTGGTCGAGCAGATGGACGTCGGCGGTCGCACCTTCAGCTATCGCCAGCCGGAAGGCGCGTTCACCCAGCCCAACGGCACCGTGAACCAGAAGATGCTCAACTGGGCTTACGACTCACTCGGCGATCGCACCGACGATTTGCTGGAGCTGTATTGCGGTAACGGCAACTTCACCTTGCCGCTCGCGACACGCGTGCGCAAAGTGCTGGCCACCGAAATCAGCAAGGCGTCGGTCAACGCCGCGTTGAGCAACCTCAGCGAAAACGCTGTGGATAACGTCACCCTGGTGCGTTTGTCCGCCGAGGAGCTGACCGAAGCCCTGAACGAAGTTCGTCCGTTCCGTCGTCTGCACGGTATCGATCTGAAGAGTTACGCGTTCGGTAGCGTCTTCGTCGATCCGCCTCGCGCCGGCATGGATCCGGACACCTGCGAGCTGACCCGTCGCTTCGACAACATCCTCTACATCTCCTGCAACCCGGAAACCCTGGCGGCCAACATCGCCCAGTTGCACGACACCCATCGCATCACCCGATGCGCAATGTTCGACCAGTTCCCGTGGACCCATCACATGGAATCCGGGGTGTTGTTGACCCGTCGTTGATTGCCCTTGGCAGAAACAAATCAGCCGTCATCACGACGGCTTTTTTGTGCCTGTTTAAAGGGTGATATCAGTCTTGCGCGGCCGCCCGCCCTTACGGCCATTCGCCCGCGCAGCCTCTGCCTTGGCGGCGCTGCCTTGGCGACCATTACGCGAGGCGATGACCGACGCGGCCATATCCATCAGCGGCTTGCTGGCCGAAACCATCCCGGCGATGGAGACCTGCAGATCCTTGCCCTCGTGGCAAAGGGCTGTCCCGGAAAAGCCGACTTTCAGGTCTGCGAAATCCTCGACGTCGAAATCATCGAACTCCGGATAGTGCTGCACGGGCAACAGCACGCCACTGCCATCAATGAAATTGACCGCCAGACACGGTTCCACAAAGGTCACCGAAGTCGCCCGCAGACCGCCTTTGTGGCGCACTTGGCCACGCTGGATGGCTTCATCCAGCACGGCTTCGGTGACGGGCCGATCCACCAACATTTTTGCTGTTATCGTTTTCATAGTTCGATCTCCACGCCCTCCGGAACGCCCATCAGCGCCAGTAGGGTCTTGTTCGTCTCGGGCTCATAGCACGCCGAGCCAATCATGCAGGTCGTACTGGCGACCCTTTTTACCACCACGACTTCACTGGTTTGCCAGTCCCATATCTGATGATCGAGGCAGACCGTGTGCAACTTGTCCCACCAGATACACCGAGCGCGGCGCAAATGAGCGGGTTGTCCGAGCGCGTGACGCAACCCCTCCAGCACCGCCACAGGTGGCCTGCGAGAATGAGGAACCACGTCCCACAGCTCGACACTGTTGTGCCAGAAGCTGAATTTGAAGCGCGCACTCCAGGTTCCGGCATCCACATGTGCATGCGGCGGGCAGTGCTCATCGCGCAACATGATCACCATTGAAAACCCTTTGTAGCTGAATAATCTCATGCTAACCCATCCGTTAGGTTAATGAGTCCGAAGACTCGACATTCCCTGGAAAATCCGATAACCGGCGCGGTGTTGAATCATCACAGCGACTGTTGAGACTAGCGCCAAGGCTCGGCTCGAGCCGGCGGATAACACCGCAAAATGGTAAGCAATCCTTTCCTCGTGCCTACAAAAAAGCCGTCCCGAGGACGGCTGTCTTGGCTTGTCAGGCAATCAACCCGACTGGTTTTTTCGATACTCGGTGGTGGTGATGCCCGCATACCCCCAGTTATCCGTGTCGACTTCCTCGATCACAATGTGGGTCAGCTCCGGAGGCTTACCAAGGACGCGCTTCAAGGTGTCGGTGATTTCAGCGATAACCTGGGCCTTCTGCTCCCGGGTCACACCATCGCGGGTAATACGTACACTGACGAAAGGCATGCTGGTTCTCCTGCTTACTGGTTAAGAAAGGTTTAGTGCTTGCCGCTGCTCATCACGAACTCACTGTATCTGTGTGCAGGCCTCTGATAAATACTGATTCACACACTTCATTTGATCCCCGGTGCAATCAATCATGCGGCGACAATTCAGCGATCTTCAGCGGGGCAGCATCGAACTGTTTTGTCTGGCGGCCGAAGCCGTGAGCCGCTCGATGTTGTTTGCCCGCACCACCCGCAGCGTCAAACTGACCGTCAGTGGTCGGCGGTATTCCGTGAAGAACCAAAATAATAGCTGAAGAGACTCCGATGCCCCCTATCGTCGACGGCCCGAATCTGAACCTGATCGGCACCCCGGAGCCGGCGACTTACGGCCACGAAACCCTGGGCGACGCTCAGGGTGTGCGTTACCTCTATCGCCTGATCGATCGGGACCTGTTGATGGCCGCCGAGCGGCTGAACTTCACCTTTCCGTGCAGGCAGACGATCATCCCGTTGCTCGATGAATTGCCTGTGCAACGCCCGCGTGTTGGATTGCCGAACGCGGGATGGCGGCAACATGGCCGTGTTTCAGGCGATGAAGGCATTTGAGTTGTTCAGTGGCGTGGTACCGGATGCGCAGCGAATGCTCGAGCATTTTCAGAGCATTTTCAGAGCATGAATGGCTGAACGGATTCAGGCTTGCAGATACCGCAAAACCGACTCGCAAATCATCTCTCGATGACGCTGCTTGATGCTTTCGTCCGGCAAGTCGACCTGAAAGATCTCACCGAAAGTATGGCGGTTCGACACGCGATAGAAGCAGAACGAGCTGATCAGCAGATGCACATCCAACGGCTCGAGCCCTGCGCGGAATACGCCTTCCACAGCACCGCGACGCAAAATCTCGCTCAGTGAATCGAGGATGGTGCTGTTCATCGCCTTGATCGCATCGGAGCGCTTCACGTATTCAGCGTTGTGAATGTTCTCGATGCTGACAATCCGCACAAAATCGACGTTGCGATCATGGTGATCGAACGTGAACTCCACCAGCCGCCGAATCGCGTCCACCGGCGTCAGTTGGGACAGATGCAGACGGTTTTCGGTGCTGCGGATATCGCCGTAGAGCTTCTCCAGCACCTCGACGTAGAGCTGTTCCTTACTGCCGAAGTAGTAATAGATCATGCGTTTTGAGGTGTGGATGCGTTCGGCAATCGCATCGACCCGAGCGCCGGAAAGCCCCTGCTGGACGAACTCGACAATCGCCTCTTGAAGGATATTTTCGCGGGTCTTTTCCGGATTATTCTTGCGACTCTTGCGCGGCTCGACAATCGGTTCGTCGGGCGCGGCGGAGAGTTCTGAAGTCATCGTCATTGCGGGCTCACGGCCATCACTGCACAGGTTGGCGATTATGGGCTGCGCCGCACAGTGAAGGAAGCCGCGCGGCAGCGGTTTGTGCCCGTGTTTACGATTTCCCTACAACTTTGCTTGACGTACGGCACCGCTTCGAGACTTGGCCGTGGCCGACAGCGCTCGCGGCGCGGCGAGGCCATCGGCAGGCCTGATTCCGGGCCTGCCCTGCTTCTCTCACCGACGACTCTGCTGCCAGACTGCTGCCAACCCGCTGCAACAAATCACCGCGATTCCGACCACGGTGGTCAGGGTCGGCGTGTGAGAAAACAGCAACCAGCCCAGCAAACCGGCAAAGACAATCTGGCAATAACCGAACGGCGCCAACAATGCAGGCGCGGCGTGACGGAAGGCTTGTGTCAGAAACAAGTGAGCCGTCATCCCGCAGGCGCCCAGCGCCACCATCATAAATCCATGCCCCAGGGTGGGGACTTGCCAGAAGAAGGGCACCAGCGCGCTCATCACCAGGGTGTTGCACAGCCCGGCGAAGAAGTTGCTGGTGGTCGGGCTATCGATATTGCTGAGCTTGCGGGTGAGCAACTGATAGAAGCAGAGGTTGGTTTACGCCGCAGAGCGGAGTGCTGACGGTCATTCGGTATCCCTTGTGTTTTGCATCAACTATTTAAAAGCACCCCTTACAGGAAGGACAAACCCAAATAATTTCGAACCAAGTTCCAGATTCTTGCACCAGTAAACCGCAAAAGTGTGCGAACAGCGCACGGCGTCTGTAGGCGTTCTGCTCCTACGGGGGAAGCGATCAGTTGAACAGCTCCGAAGCCAGACTCGCAGCCGACAGTTCCTCGGTAAACCTCAACAACAACGGTGCCAACTCATGCAGTCGCGCCCCCGGCATCCGAGCACTGGGCCCGGCGATGTTCAGCACACCGATGACTCGACCATCTCTGGGATGTCGCACCACCGCCGCAATCGCCGAGGTGCCCACCGCCGAGCTTTCCTCCACCCAGGCATAACCCTGCTCCCGCGCCAGGCGCAGGCGCTCCAGCAATTCGATGTTGGAACGCGGTGCATTCGGACCAAGGTCCTTCGGCCGCTCGCCACCTTGCCGTTCGACCAGGGACAGCGCCTCGGCATCGCTCATACACGCCAGCCACGCATGCCCCGACGAGGTGTAAAACAAGGGCGCATCACGGCCCATGTCCGGGTCGTAACGCAGACCGGAACGGGCGCCCTGGGATTTGGCGATCCAGATCTGCCGCTCGCCTTCAATCACCCCAAGCCGCACCAGTTCGCCGGTTTCCTGGGCGAGGCGATCAAGCACCGACTGAACAATACCGGCGCCGCTGCCTGAGAGGTAACGAAAGCCCATGGCCACCAATTTGGTCGACAGGTGATACCGCAGGTTCTCCGGATTCTGCCGTACATAACCCAGCCGAATCAGCTCGGCGAGCAACCGGTGAGTCGCGCTTTTAGGAATATCCAGTTGCTCAGCCAGCGTTTCCATCGGCAGGCCCCGAGGGTCGCTGGTGAGGCGCTCAAGCACGCTGAAAACACGTTCGATTTGACTGCCGGCCATGGGAGGTTCCACACAAAATTTGTCCGATTCTAGAAGACAACCGACCGAATGCGAAATCTGGAACCCGCTGTCCGATAACCGCCCGGCTTGTCCAAACGCAAACGCCAGGTCAATCCAGATTTTGCGCCGGTGCGGGATGCGTTCGATCGGTAATTTCCTCGAGGCAGGGGTCGCCTGCTCGATAAAAACCCGTGGACTGAAGGAATTAGATGGGTTGTCCGTGTTCAATACGAGTCTGGAAGACTCCCGGCCACCCTCCACAGGTTGCTGGGAAGGCTGCTGCGCGCAATAAAAGATGGACGACTGGACTGGCGCCGCTTCCGCTCAGCAGCAACACTCATCCCCACGGACAATCAGAGGGTTCCCACATGCTATGGAAAAAAGGCCGACGCAGCGACAACGTGGTCGATGCCCGTGGAAATGATGTTGGCGGTGGCGGCGGCGGGATGCGCTTCGGTGGCGGCAAGGGTCTGAGCCTGACGGCGATTTTATTGATCGTCGGGATCGGTTGGATCACCGGCCAGGATCCGCTGCAAATCCTCGGGCAACTGACCGGGCAGATGAGCGAGCAATCGGCACCGACCACCTCACAAACCCGCCAGGCATCGCCGGCCAATGATGAAGGCGCCGAGTTCGTACGCTCGATCCTCGGCGATACCGAAGACACCTGGGGGCAGATTTTCCAGCAGGCCGGTCGCCAATATAAAGACCCGACCCTGGTGTTGTTCAGCAACCGCGTCAACTCGGCCTGTGGCCTGGCGACATCGGCGACCGGTCCGTTCTATTGCCCGGCGGATCAGAAGGTCTACCTGGACATGAGTTTCTTCCAGGAAATGTCCCAACGTTTCTCCGCCGCAGGCGACTTCGCTCAGGCCTACGTGATCGCTCACGAAGTCGGACACCATGTGCAGACCTTGCTCGGTGTTTCCGCGAAAATTCAGACCGCCCGCCAACAGGGTCAGCGGATGGAAGGCGACGGCGGTTTGCTGGTACGCCAGGAACTGCAGGCCGATTGCCTGGCCGGAGTCTGGGCCAACAATGCGCAGAAACGGCTGAACTGGCTGGAACCCGGTGACATCGAAGAAGCCTTGAACGCCGCCAATGCCATCGGCGATGACCGCTTGCAACAGCAAGGTCAGGGTCGTGTGGTGCCAGACTCGTTTACTCATGGTACGTCGGCGCAAAGGGTGCGCTGGTTCAAAACCGGATTTGCGCAAGGCCAGGTCGGCCAGTGCGATACCTTTGCAGCGAAAAACCTATAAATGAATAAGTGGCTTCCAGCTCTACTGATCACCTGTGCAAGCGCCCAGGCTACCGAGCATGCGGTCAAGGAGGTCAGCCCCGGACGCCTGCTGCTGACTGCAGGTGAAATCGCGGTGGGCATCGGCCCGGCGCCGACAAAAATCGAACGCGTGCTGATCATCATCCATGGTCGATTGCGCAATGCCGACACCTATCGCCAGAGCGCCGAACACGCGGCCGAGCAGGCCGGGCAAAGCGCGACCACCTTGGTGATCGCCCCGCAGTTTCTCAATGAAACCGATATCGCGGCCCATCCCGTGGCTGACAGCGTATTGCGCTGGCAGGGCAATGACTGGATGGCGGGCGGTTTATCCACCGCTCCATTTCCCCTGAGCGCCTACGCGGCGCTCGACGAAATCATCGCCCGAATCGGCGATCGGAAGCAGTTTGCGCACGTGAAGCAGATTGTCATTGCCGGGCACTCCGGCGGCGCTCAGATGGTGCAGCGATACGCGTTGCTGGGCCACGATCAGCCAGCGCTCAAGGCGGCCGACCTGCAGGTGCGTTATGTCATCGCCAACCCCTCTTCGTATGCGTACTTCGATGAACGACGGCCAGTGGCGTTCAGCCACGCCGGTTGTCCGGAGTTCAATCGCTGGAAATATGGGCTGGCAGATCTACCCGCCTATGCCGAAGGGCAAACCGCCAAGCAGCTGGAGGAAACCTACGTCAAACGCGACGTCGTTTACCTACTCGGGCAGCAGGACAGCGACCCGAAGCAGCCCTCGATGGATAAAAGCTGTGAGGCCCAAGCGCAGGGAGCCAATCGATTGGCTCGCGGGCGCAATTACTTTGCTTATCTGAAACGGCTGCATCCTCAAGGATTGAGTCAGCAACTGATTGAAGTGCCCGGGGTCGGGCATGACGGGGATGAGATGTTTAACTCGCCGCAGGGGCAGAAGGCATTGTTCGGTCAGTGAGTTTTGTCGTGACTGATCTGACGCCTCAAGCCTAAAGCATCTGCCGCAACGCCACGCAATCGGCGGCATGCCAATCCGTCAATTGCGGCCAGGGATTATCCGGCAGGTTCACCAACACCGTCCGCGCCCCTGCCGCCCGGCCGCAATCCAGATCAAAGCGGTAGTCACCGACCATCACCATCTCACTGGCCGGGACATTCCAGGCCTGGGCCAACTTCAGCAAACCACCGGGATGCGGTTTTGGCGGTGCTTCATCACGGCCTAGCACATCGTCCACCGCAAAGCAGTCGGCCAGGCCAATTGCCTCCAGCGTGACGTACGCCAGTTCACGAGCATTGCGCGTGAGAATGCCCAGGCGATAACCGCGCCCGGCCAGCTCACGCACCAGTTCTACCGCGCCCGGTGCCGCTTTCGAACCGAGCGCCAGGTCCCGTTCGTGTTCCAGCAACCATGCATGTTTGACGGCGGCTTCATCGGCCGGCAGCGTGGCGAGGTGGGTCAGGATGTCGTCTTCGGCAGGAATCGCCAACGCCACGCGGATTGCCGCGAAGTCATGCACGGCCACCGTCAGAGTGCCATCCATGTCGAACACCCAGTGCCGCACCTCGGCCAGGCTCATGCCCAATCCTTGCGGTGACGAATCAGGCCTTCCTGCGTGACCGACGCCACCAGTTGCCCGGCGCGGTTGAACACACTGCCGCGGGAGAAACCACGCGAGTTGCCCGCCCAAGGGCTGTCCATCGCATACAGCAACCAATCATCGGCACGTAGATCCTGATGGAACCACAGCGCGTGATCGAGGCTGGCGACCTGCATGTCTTTCTGCCAGACCGATTTGCCATGGGGCTGCATCGACGTGGTCAACAAACCGAAATCCGAGGCGTAGGCCAGCAAGTATTTATGCAGCGCCGGGGAGTCGGCCAAGGCACCGTCGGCGCGAAACCAGACGTATTTGATCGGATCGGACGGTTGCGGGTTGTAGGGATCTTTCTCGGTGATCGGGCGGAACTCGATCGGTTTCGGGCACAGCAGTTTTTCGCGCATGTGCTCGGGGATCAGGTGCGCACGCTGCTGAGCAAGCTCCAGCTCCGACGGCAGGTTTTCCGGGCCGACCACGGTTGGCATCTCGGACTGATGCTGGAAGCCTTCTTCGTCGTACTGGAACGACGCACTGCACGTGAAAATCGGGTTGCCCTTCTGGATCGCCGTCACCCGTCGCGTGCTGAAACTGCCACCGTCGCGCACTCGATCAACCTGATACACCACAGGCAACGCGGAATCGCCGGGGCGCAGGAAATAACCGTGCATCGAATGCACATGGCGCGCTTCTTCGACCGTCTGACTGGCCGCCGACAGGGACTGACCGATCACCTGTCCGCCGAACAGCTGACGAAAACCCAGGTCCTGGCTGCGGCCACGGAACAGGTTTTCTTCGATCGGTTCCAGGGTCAGCAGGTCAACCAGATCATCCAACATTTGGCTCATTCAGACGCTCCTCACACAACGCATGCCGCGCAGTCTTGGCTGCGACGGTCGATTCAATTTCTGGCCAGGGCCCATGGGAGCCATTGTAAACGTCCGTGCCGGCTTATCCATGCAAGGTTTGCAGCCATTGTTCACGGGTGATGCGGTACAGCGCATGGTGACGCAGGGGATGATCGGTCGCGAGCATCGGGTGGTCGAAATCATCGGCTGAATCATGGTGCATGCCGATTGCCTGCATGACTTTCTGCGACGGCGTATTGGTTTCGGTGGTGAAGGACACGACTTCTTTGCGCCCCAACCGGTCAAACCCGCAGCGCAGAGCGGTCCACGCCGCTTCACTGGCGTAGCCAAGGCCCCAGTGCTCGCGGGCCAGGCGCCAGCCGATTTCGGTGGCGGGGGTAAAACGCGCGTCGAAACCGACCACCGCAAGCCCGGTAAAACCGATAAATGCCCCGGTGTCCTTACGCTCCAGCGCCCAGAAACCGAAGCCATGCTCGGCAAAATGGCCACGAATTCGTCCGATCAGCGAAGCACTTTCCAGACGACTTAAAGGCGCCGGAAAATATCGCATCACCTGTGAATCGGCGCACATCGCCGCAAACTCCGGCAAATCCTCATCGCGCCACTGCCGCAACAGCAATCGCGCGCTCTCGAGTTCCAGTATCGGTTCCATCATCTCCCCCCATTCCATGTCGCAAGTCTACAACGCTGGTAGGATCCGTCCTTCATTCCGACAGGCTTTCTTAGATAAACCCGCCATGCCCCTGCCCCTGATCTACCACGAAGACTACAGTCCCGAGTTCCCGGCGGATCACCGCTTTCCCATGGACAAGTTTCGCCTGCTGCGCGATCACCTGGTGGACAGCGGACTGACCCGGGACGCTGACCTGATGCGCCCCGACCTCTGCCCGCCAGAGATTCTCGCGCTCGCTCATGACCCTGCGTATATCGAACGTTACATGGGCGGCGAGTTGTCCCGCGAAGATCAGCGGCGTCTCGGCCTGCCGTGGAGCGAAGCGCTGGCCCGGCGCACCGTGCGGGCGGTTGGCGGTTCACTGCTGGCGGCCGAGCAGGCGCTGAAGCATGGTTTGGCCTGTCACTTGGCCGGCGGCACCCATCACGCGCATTACGACCACCCTGCCGGGTTCTGCATCTTCAATGACCTGGCGGTGATCAGCCATTTCCTGCTGGAAAGCGGCCGTGTGAATCGGGTGCTGATCTTCGACTGCGATGTGCATCAGGGCGACGGGACTGCACGGATTCTGCACAACACCCCGGAAGCGGTGACCGTTTCCCTGCACTGCGAGAAGAACTTTCCTGCACGCAAAGCCGAAAGTGACTGGGACATTCCACTGCCCAAAGGCATGGGCGATGCCGATTACCTGAAGGTGGTGGACGATGCGCTCAATTATTTGCTGCCGCTCTACCAACCTGACCTGGTGTTGTACGACGCCGGCGTCGATGTGCATAAAGATGACGCGCTCGGCTACCTGAAGCTGACAGACGAAGGCGTCTCCGCCAGGGATGAAAGTGTTATGCGCCATTGCCTGGGCCGGGATATCCCGGTGGTCGGGGTCATCGGCGGCGGCTACAGCAAGGACCGCAAGGCGTTGGCGCGCCGTCATGGAATCCTGCATCACAGTGCACAACGGGTCTGGCAGTCATCAGGCTGTCATTGAGGTGTGGGTCTTTACCCACAATGCCTGTGGAACTGCCTGTGGATAACCTGAGTGAAAGGTCCTACAGGCCAAGCTGGGTATAGCCTGCCAATAGGTGGTTGTTTTTTGATCAGTCACTTCAGCAACGTTCACAATGATTCGTGCTGGTAGAATGCGCGGCTTATCCCGCCACGCCGCAGCTCTCGCCATGACCCAGCTCTCGCCCGCCGCCCCTTCTCACGTTGCCATCATCGGCGGCGGCCCCGCCGGTTTGATGGCGGCTGAAGTGCTGAGCCAGTCCGGGATCAAGGTCGACCTGTACGACGGCATGCCTTCAGTGGGACGAAAATTCCTGCTGGCCGGCGTGGGTGGCATGAACATCACCCATTCCGAAGCCTACCCGTCATTTCTCTCACGCTACGCCGAACGCGCGCCGCAGATTGCGCCCCTACTGCGTGGCTTCGGCGCCGATGCGCTGTGCCAATGGATTCATGACCTGGGTATCGAAACCTTTGTCGGCAGCTCCGGGCGAGTCTTTCCTACAGACATGAAAGCCGCCCCTCTATTGCGTGCCTGGCTCAAACGGCTGCGAGACAGCGGCGTTGTTATCCACACCCGTCACCGCTGGCTCGGCTGGGACCACAGCGGTGGATTGCGCATCGACAGCCCCGGGGGCGAAGAAACCGTCAAACCTGACGCAACCTTGCTGGCCCTCGGCGGCGGCAGCTGGTCGCGGCTCGGCTCGGACGGCGCCTGGATGCGGCCACTGGAACAATACGGCGTAGGACTTGCGCCGCTGCAACCGAGTAATTGCGGCTTCGAGGTGCAAGCCTGGAGCGAGTTGATGGTCAGTAAATTCGCCGGCGCACCGCTGAAAAACATCGCCATTGGCCTCAATGACGACGTGCCGCGGCTCGGGGAATGTGTGATCACGGTAACCGGGATTGAAGGCAGTTTGATCTACGCCTTGTCGGCGCCGATCCGCGAAGCCATCAATCAGCACGCCTCGGCAACCCTTCACCTGGACCTATTGCCGGGCAAGCCTGTGGATAAAGTTCAAGCGGCGCTGAGCAAGCCACGCGGTTCACGCTCCATGGCTAAACATCTGCACAGCCAGCTCGGGATCGACGGTGTGAAAGCGGCGTTGCTGCGTGAACTCACGCCGGCCGAAAGCTTCGCTGATCCGGCGCTGCTGGCCAAAGCGATCAAGGCGCTTCCACTGACACTGGTGAAACCCCGCCCACTGGACGAGGCCATCAGCAGCGCCGGAGGCGTGATGTTCGAGTCGATGGATGAACGTTTGATGCTCAAGCAACTGCCTGGCGTGTTCTGTGCGGGGGAAATGCTGGATTGGGAAGCGCCGACGGGTGGCTATCTGCTGACCGCGTGTTTCGCCAGTGGGCGAGCGGCGGGATTGGGGATGGTGGAGTGGTTGAAGCGCAAGGGCTGAGGACCGAGGCTCGCCCCCACAGGGGAACGAGCCTGCTCGCGAGAAGGCGGCCTAACAGACGCCGCGTGTATTCAAGGCTTCTTCTTACGCGGCCCGGTATTAAACACCGGCACTTTTCGCACAGGTTTGATCGAAGGCTCCGGCGCCGAAGCATCCCCACTCTCGACCCATTTACCCAGGTTGCGTTTACCGCCACTGGAGGTCTTTGGCTTCTTCGGTTTTTTCGGCTTTTTGACGACCTGACCGCTGGCATCGGTATCCGGCACCCGGTGCTCAGGCTCGAAGTCATGCTCCATCTGGCGAGGCAATGCCTGACGGGTCAACGTCTCGATGGCCGACAGCAGATTCACTTCATCGGCGCAGACCAGCGAAATAGCCTGCCCGGTTGCACCCGCGCGACCAGTACGACCGATCCGGTGGATGTAGTCCTCAGCCACGATCGGCAGGTCGAAGTTGACCACCAATGGCAAATCTTCGATATCCAGACCACGGGCCGCGACATCGGTGGCTACCAGTATCTGTACTTCACTGGCCTTGAAACGGTCCAGCGCACGCTGACGGGTCGCCTGCGGTTTGTCGCCGTGGATGCCGTCGGCATTGATGCCCAGGCCCTGAAGTTTCTCCACCAGAGCGTCCACGCCGTTGCGGGTCTTGGCAAACACCAGCACCTGCTTCCACTTGCCCTTGCGCAGCAAGTGGATGAACAGTTCCGGTTTGCGTTTTTTGTCCACCACCACAACCCATTGCTTGACGGTGCTGGCGGCAACGTTGCGCGGGCTGACTTCGATGCTCAGTGGGTCGTTGAGCATTTGTCCGGCCAGCAAGCGGATCGCGTCGGAGAACGTCGCGGAGAACAGCAACGTCTGACGTTGCTTGGGCAGCACGCGGTAGATATTCCCCAGTTCCTCGGAGAAACCCAGATCAAGCATGCGGTCGGCTTCGTCCAGAATCAGGGTTTGCAGCTGATTGAACTTGAGGGCCTTCTGGCGATACAGGTCGAGCAAACGACCTGGCGTCGCCACCAGCACGTCAACACCCTTGCGCAGCTTCATCATTTGCGGATTGATGCTGACGCCGCCGTACACCGCGTAAGTGCTCAATGGCAGGTTCTCGGCGTACTGCCGCACGGCTTCGTGAACCTGTTCGGCCAATTCGCGGGTCGGCACCAGGATCAGTGCACGCACCGAGTTAGACGCCACTTTCGGCCCTTCCATGGCCAGCAATTGCAGGAGCGGCAGCGCGAAGCCGGCGGTCTTGCCAGTCCCGGTCTGGGCGGCGGCCATCAGGTCGCGACCGGCCAGCACCGCCGGAATGGCTTGCGCCTGAACCGGCGTCGGGGTCTGGTAGCCGAGCGTCTCGAGAGAGCGCAGCAAGGGTTCGATCAGGCCAAGGGTGGCGAAAGTCATGGGATTACCGTAGGAAAATTCAGCGCGGGTGTGCAATGGCGCGCAGTTTACCCTAATTCACACGGGATTCTGTCGGCACAACAACGGCGGGCCGTTCAGGCGCACGGCGCCACTGCGGCAATCCGATCAGCACCACGGCGCTGATGATCACCAGCATCGCCAGCGCTTCTTCGATCCCGATGGTCTCGCCGACAAACACGATGCCCAGCAACACCGCCACCGCCGGGTTGACGTAGGCATAACTGGTGGCCGCCGCCGGACGCACATGTTTCAACAGGTACATGTAGGCGTTGAAAGCGATGATCGAGCCGAAGAAGGTCAGGTAGGCCAGGGCCGCCCAGCCTTCGATCGGAGGCATGGCTTCCAGATGCTCACCACTCAGTGCACTGCCGATCAACAGGACCACGCCGCCTACCAGCATTTCCACAGCGCTGGCCATCGGGCCCTGGGGCAAGGGTAAGTGTTTGCTCCAGACTGAACCGAAGGCCCAGGAAGCTGCCGCGAATATCAGCAACACGGCCCCCAGCGGGCTCGATTGCAGGTTGGAGCCGAGGTTGAGCATGCCAATGCCGACTAGCCCGAGCACAATCCCGGCCCATTCGAGACGGGTATTACGTGCGCCCCAGAAATACCCGCAGAGCAAGGTAAACAGCGGCACCGTCGCCACCGCCAACGCCGCCACACCCGAGGCGACACCCATGTGTTCGGCCACGCTCACCGCGCCGTTACCAAAGCTGAGCAGCAAAATCCCGATGATCCCGGCGGCTTTCCACTGCGCCCAGGTCGGCGTCGGCGCCCCGCGCCAACGCAGGAATGCGTACATCAACGACCCGGCGATCACGAAGCGAATGCCGGCGAGCAGCAACGGCGGCCAGTACGCCACGCCGATGCGAATCACCAGATAAGTCGAGCCCCAAATCACGTACAAGGCGAAAAAGGCAGCAATCAACGGTAAGGGAAAACGACGTAAGCCAGGCATGGGACAGCTCTTAGGCAAGACAAGTGAACAGCTATTCTAGAAAGGCCAGCAGCTTAAAATAAGTTACAAAACCTGTTTATAGCGCCGATACACTTTTCAAAACACGGAGTTCATCGCGATAAACCGAGACATCGATTGTGCTGTCGAGCGTGATAGAGCAGCGCGAATACCATCCTGACTTAAGGCTGCAGGGTTCCCCTGCACCATAGAATCTCCCACAGGGGATTGTCGTATGCAGTCAGAACCCGCGATGCCGCTTCAAATGCTCATTGATCTTCGCCGCCGGCACTTTCTGCAAGCTCACCAGCAGATCATGCGACAGCTCCCGCAACCCATGCTTCTGCCGCAGCTCCTGGGCCAAATGTGCCGTCAGATTGGCCGCCATCTCGGCATCGGCCATGGCCCGGTGAGCTTTACCGGTGTGGGGCAGGTTGGCGAACGTGGTGAGGGTGCCGAGTTTGTGGTTTGGCGCGGCGGGCATCAAACGGCGGGCAAGTAGCAGCGAGCAGGCAAAGTTCTGCAAGCGTGTGCGTTTGATCCGCCCCAGCTCAAAGTCCCAGAACTTCTGGTCGAACGCGGCATTGTGGGCCAGCAGCGGTGTGATACCGACGAATTCATTGACTTCGTTCATCACCTGCTCCGCCGAGGGCGCGGTACGCAGCATGGCATTGCTGATGCCGGTGAGTTGTTCAATGAAGGCCGGGACGCGCACGCCGGCATTCATCAGGCTTTGGTAGCGCTCGACGATGCGTCCCTGTTCAAGGATCACCACGGCAATTTCCGTGGCCCGGCAGCTGCTGCTCGGAGAAATCCCGGTGGTTTCAAAGTCGATGACTGCTATGCGTTTCAAACCTGTTTCAACTCCGTAAAAATCAGTTTTTGAGCAGCAACGCGCCTTCGATCGGCACGTAACGACTGGCAGCGCGGATCAGCGAGTTGGCCGTCAGGCCCGGCACGCCGTAGGCCACGGCTTGCACACCGTGCTTGGTGATGATGCGCTCCAGCAGCATGTCGAAATCACCGTCACCGGAAGCCAGCACCACTTCGTCGACATGATCGGCGGCGTCCATGATGTCGAGGGTGATGCCTACGTCCCAGTCACCTTTGGCCGAACCATCGCTGCGCTGGATGTAAGGCTTGAGCTTCACAATGAAGCCGAGGTTACGCAGGATCTGCTGGAACTGCTGTTGTTTGCTGTCGCCGCGATCGATGGCGTAGGCATAGGCCTCGACGATCTCGCCCTGTTTGCTGATATCAGCCCACAGCGCGGCATAGTTGAAATGGCAACCATAGGCCTGACGCACGGTGTAATAGAGGTTCTGGACATCGGCGAACACTGCGATTTTTTTCACCGTTCATCCTCGTTGGCGCGCCGGAGCGCGGGCAGGATCAGGCATCAAGCCCGAAAAGTTGCCCAGTATGCCAGCCTGAAGGATTGTTCCGCGAATAATCGGCCCGAAGCGCCGCAGCACTGCGGACGAATGGTGTATCAGACGAAGAAATCGTCGTCGGTGCCAAAGAACGATGCGCTGCCATCGCTCCAGCCGTTATCGCCGTTCTGATCATTTGCAGAATGTTTCAATGGTCTTTTCCGAACGTTTACCTTTGCGCCTCAAAGCGCTTCATCGGTTAAAGTGGGCCACTGCTTTCAACCTGCGATACCGACTGATGAATTCGTTCGATGTACTGCGTGACGCTCTGTATTTCTCCAAGCGCAATCTGGGCCAGATCGTGCGGCTGTGCCTGCCGCTGGTGATCTTCGAGGCGCTGTTGCAATTAGTGGTCGATCACTCCACCGAGCCGGACGGCTTTCCCGGTATCAGCGTGATGGTCGGCTTGCTGGTGTATCCGCTGTACACCGCTGCACTGATCCTGTTTCTCGATGCGCGCAGCCGTGGCGAATCACCCAGCAACCGCGAGCTGCTGTCGAGGTCGGCCTACCTGTGGCCCCGCTTCGCCCTGCTCACCGCGCTCAATACCTTGCTGATCCTGATCGGCCTGTCGCTGTATTTCCTGCCGGGCATCTGGCTGATGGTGACGCTGGCGTTTGGCGAGTACCTGCTGGTGCTGCGTGGCTTCGCACCGCTGGCGGCAATGAAGGAAAGCCTGCGCCTGACCCGCAGCCATTTCCTGCGCATTCTGGTGTGTATTCTCTGTGTAATGGGCCCGTTGTGGGTGCTCAAAGGCGCGACCCTTGCGGTCTATCCCGAACCGCAGAACCCGGTAATTTCCCTGCTGATCGACAGCGCTCACAGTTTCCTGCAACTGTTTGTCAGCGTGGTGCTGTTCCGCTTGTTCATGCTGATCAACGAGGAGCCCGAGAAAAATGACGGGGCTCTCTGACCGCTCTACCCGTGGGCTTAAGCCCGTCTGTCGGTTATGCTCGGGCTCAACTTTTGTAACGCTATAAGCCGAGCCATGACCCGTCTACTGCGCTACACCCTGCTAGGCCTGTTGATCGTGACCGGCCTGATTGCCTTGCTGATCTACAACCTGACCTGGCGCCCCGAAGCCAAGGAAGCCTTATCGGTCAGTTGCAACGCCCAGGCACCGACACTGGTGCCCGGTCAGGCGCTGAAAGTGATGACCTGGAACGTCCAGTACCTGGCGGGAAAACGCTATGTGTTCTGGAATGACCTGGCGGCTGGCAATGACGAAAAACCCACGCCCGAAGACATGGCTTTCAGCCTCGACGAAGTGGCGCGAGTGATCCGCGACGAGCAACCGGACGTTGTGCTGCTGCAAGAGCTCGATGAAGGCGCCAAGGCCAGCGATTACCAAAACCAGCTCAAGCTGCTTCAGGAGCGACTCGCGGACCTGTATCCCTGCACCGCTCACGCCTTCGACTGGAAAGCCGACTTCGTGCCTGAACCGCACATCTTTGGCAGCGTCGGCCGACAACTGGCTACCCTCAGCCGCTACCAGATCGAACATGCCGAACGCCTGCAATTACCGGTCGTGCCGGCTAACATCATCACCCGCCAGTTCAAACCGAAAAATGCCTTGTTGATCACGTACCTGCCGTTGAGCGACGGCGGTCAGATTGCGGTGCTCAATACCCATCTGGACCGCATGATTCCGCCAGACGAAACGCTGCAATCTCAGGTGACGGCCACGGTCAAAATCCTCGACAAGTTCGAAAGCCGCGGCACGCCGTGGTTGATCGGTGGCAACTTCAACCTGTTGCCGCTGGGGCAATATCGACGCCTGCCCGACGAGCAACGCACCCCCTACTCCGCCGACAGCGCGCTGCATGTGCTGTGGGACAAATACCCGATGATCCCGACCAACAACGAAGCCAGCGGCATCGACCGGGCGCGGTGGCTGACCCACTACCCGAATGACCCGGGCTTGAACGGCCCGGACCGGACTGTCGACTACCTGTTCTACAGTCCGCGAATCAAACGGGTCGAGGCGACAGTGAGGCAGGACGACACCTTGCGGATCTCCGATCACTTGCCGGTGATCGCCCGCTTCCTCTTGCCGGCAGCGCCTTAGGGCTGAATCAATGTTCCGCCTCCAGATCGTCGTGCAATAGCCCGAAGATCTTGCGTTTCATGTCGATGAACCGACTATTGCCGCGAGCAATTCACCGCGACGGCCGGCCCCCGATCATAGCGTCAGCTTTTACGCGGTTTGATACGCGCGGTTGCCTCGGCCACCAGCGGATCATCCGGCCAATAGTGCTTCGGATACCGACCCTTCAGATCTTTTTTCACCTCGGCATACGTGCTGCGCCAGAAGTTCGCCAGGTCCTGAGTCACCTGCACCGGCCGCCGCGCCGGCGACAGCAGATGCAGTTTGACCACCTGCCGGCCCCCGGCAATGCGCGGGGTCTCGGCCAGGCCGAACAACTCCTGCAACCGCACCGCCAGAATCGGCGGCTGTTCGCTGTAATCCAGGCGAATCGACGAACCGGACGGCACGCTCAAATGATGTGGCGCCAGCTCATCGAGCCGTTGCGGCAGCGGCCATGGCAGCAAGTTATGGACAATGCTCGACAGGTCCAGATTGGCGAAGTGACTGAGCCGCGAGACTTTGCCCAGATATGGCATCAGCCAATGTTCGAGGCTTTTGAGCAGGGCGGCGTCGCTAACGTCCGGCCATTCACTCTGCTCTTTATTGCTGAGGTCCAACTGTCGCAGCAACGCCACGCGCGCTTGCCACTGACGCAGCTCTGGCGTCCAGGCCAGCAGCTCCAGACCTTTGCGTCGCACCAGATTCACCAACGCCTGACTGCGGGCGGTCTCATCGAGTCCGGTCAACGGCTCGCGGCTGAGGATCAACTCACCGACCTTACGCTGGCGCTCGGCGCGCAACATGCCTTCGCGCTCATCCCAATCCAGTTGATCGACGCAGCGCACCTGTTCGGCCAACACCGAATCGAACAGCACCGGGTCGAAGTCCGCCGCCAGATAAATGCGCTCCTCACGCTGGCCCTGACGACTGCCAAGGTCGGCGATCACCAGCCACGGTTGCTTCATCAAACTGTCAGCTTCGGCAAACAGCGCTGCGCGACCGTTGGCCAAGCGATATTCCGCGCCTCCCGCACGACGTTGCTGGGCAACTCGATCGGGGTAGGCCAACGCCAACAGTGCACCGAGCCAACGCGGATGATCCGGATCGCCGACCGGTTCCGACGCTTTACCCCGCAGGTAACCGCGATACTGCCGCGCCAGTTGCCGGGCTCGCTGTACGCCACCCTGTGCGCCGCGTGCGGCGCGCTCTTCGCCGGACAACAGCACCAATCGACTGTGCACATCAGCCCCCGCACCACGCAAGATATCTCGCTCACCGAGCAAGGCCGCAACATCGCAAGCCATGTCGGCCAAGCCGAGCGCCTGACCGCGCAACAGCAAATGCGCGATGCGCGGATGGGCCGGCAGTTCGGCCATGGCCTGACCGTGGCGGGTCAACGCTTCGCCGTCCAATGCGCCCAGGCGTTCAAGCAAGTCCTGAGCCTGTGCATAAGCGGCGGCGGGTGGCACGTCGAGCCACACCAATTGCCCCGGTGTTACGCCCCAGCGGCCGAGTTGCAACGCCAATCCGGCAAGGTCCGCCGAAAGAATTTCCGCACTGGCATACGCCGCCAGTTGTTCATGCTGATCCTGCGACCACAACCGATAACACACGCCCGGTTCCAACCGCCCCGCCCGACCGGCACGTTGTGTGGCGCTGGCGCGGGAGATGCGTTGAGTGTCGAGGCGGGTCATGCCGCTGCCCGGGTCGAAACGCGGCACCCGCGCCAACCCGGCATCGATCACCACGCGCACGCCGTCGATGGTCAGGCTGGTCTCGGCGATGTTGGTCGCCAGCACCACTTTGCGTTTGCCGGCGGGGGCCGGATCAATCGCGGCGCGTTGCGCCGCCAGGTCCAGTTCACCGTGCAACGGGCAGAGCAGAACCTGTGTACTCTCGCCCAGCGCATCGGCGAGTTGCTGATAAACCCGACGAATTTCCGCCTGCCCCGGCAGGAACACCAACACGCTGCCGGCTTCATCGTTCAAGGCTTCGAGGATGATTTGCACCACGCGCGGCTCGATGAATTCGCCCGGCTGGAACGGTCGACCCCAGCGCATCGCCACCGGGTACATGCGGCCTTCGCTGCGCAAGATCGGCGCGTCATCGAGCAATCCGGCCAGGCGTTCACCTTCCAGCGTTGCCGACATCAACAGGATTTTCAGCGGTTGATCGTCACGAAACAATTCGCGGCCATTCAGGCTCAGGGCCAGCGCCAGATCGGCATCGAGACTGCGCTCATGGAATTCGTCGAAAATCAGCAGGCCAACGCCTTCGAGCGCCGGGTCGTCTTGCAAGCGTCGAGTCAGAACCCCCTCGGTGACCACTTCGATGCGGGTGTTGGGGCCGACTTTGCTGTCGAGACGAATGCGATAGCCGACGGTTTCGCCGACCTTCTCGCCCAGCTCACTGGCCAGTCGCTCCGCTGCCGCGCGCGCGGCCAATCGCCGCGGTTCGAGCATTAGAATGGTCTGCCCGGCCAACCAGGGCTCGTTGAGCAAGGCCAGTGGCACGCGGGTGGTTTTACCGGCACCGGGCGGTGCTTCGAGCACCGCTTCGTGGCGTGTCGCCAAGGCGTCACGCAGCGCGGGTAAAACTTCATCAATCGGCAAAGAAATCATGCTGGCTCCCAGACAAGCCGGGAAGTATAACGGCGAAGCACCTGACCCAATGCAGCCAGGTGCTCAGAAACTAGATTTTGAATGCGGTCCGTATGCGCCCCGCCACTTCAGCCATGGTAACGCCTCGCAGCCCGATGGTTTTCATGTCGACTTCCAGCACGGGCATGACGTCCAGAAATTGCCGTAGATCCTGCGCGATGCTTTCTGGCAGATCAAATGCGGGGGTCACTGAAAGAAGGCGAGACAGAACAACAATGTCCTTCAAGTGCTTACTGCTCTTGCGGCCAGCGTTCGATTCTTTGCACTCCGGGCGGCTGAGGTTAGCCCAAGCCTGTGCTTTAAGCGGGATCAGTCGATCGACGCCAATAAAGGAAAGATCCGCAGTGTCGTTGCGACCCGTAACGATGAACGCGTAGTAAGCCTCATCGAGCAGAATTGCAGACAGATCGGAGATTTCTCCATCTACAGGCACAGGGGTCAGATGAGCACCGTCTGGCAACAACAAACCTTCAGGAGCCCTTGAGAATAACTCCAGAAGCACGGGGTAGCTGTCATCGGTGGGGTTACCGAATCTGTAGCGTCTTGTCGGCCCATCAAGTGCCTGGCGTTCTGTGTAACCTCCACGCCTTATGAACTCCCAGAATTCGGCACTGAACACGTCATCCAAAGCCTCAATGATAAGAACGATGTCCAGATCACGCGTCGCCCGGAACTCGATGCCTGCTTCTTCAAGGGTCAGGCTGGCTGCAACGCCGCCGATCAGCACATATCGATCCGCATGGCCGGCAAAGGCTCCGCGAAAGGTATCCAATCCTTTTACCATTCGATCTTCTCCATCATTTCATCAAGGCTAATCTGGACTCTGTCATCAAGGTCATCCCTTAGGCTGATGTAGAGAGACAAGGGGTCCACACTTTCCCTCGATACGGGAACACAGGTTCTGCCAAGAATGTGATCAGGAGAGTAACTCCAGATTTCGACTTCAAAGACCGGGTCATTGAATTGGCCAACCTCTCTGCAGCCCGACCGCTGGATCTCCGCGTCCCACCCTTCTTTGGTAAACGCGATAACGGGTGTCGACGGCTCCCCCAGCATGGACACTTTACTGAGCGCCGACAGTCCAGCAGTTCGCTGTACTTGAGGGTGCCGATCAGAATAAACCACCCGTTTCACCGGGTTCCGCATCACCGGCAGAGCTTTTTTCCAGATGAATTTAGGACCTGAAACAAAGCGCCAGCGAGGTGACTTTTCATTGGAGGCCGGCTCAATCAATCCGAATGATTGAAATTCTTTCATCGCCCTGGACATCGTCATTTTGGAGTACTGGCCCCCATCATCCAGATCTACACCTCGAAAGAAATAATCCTCATCCCATCCCCGAATGATGGCGGCGATAAGCAATGCCTGGGTTGCTGGGCTCATGGCATTTTTATCGGTTTGCCTGCTGCGATAAAACTCACGCAGATCCATTCCAAGCTGCGGAGCGAAGAATTGATTGCCAGGCACAACAAACTGAACCCCGGATTCGATGAGCCGTTTGCGCTCGTATGATTTGAGTGCGCCGGTTGCATAGAGGATCGGCTTATCCAGCATTGTTGCCAGAACGTCGATGTGTTTTCGGACCTTCGCGACATTTTCGAAGGGTTCGTGAGCCAGCAGTACGAGGCATTGGCGATCAAAGAGCGTCACGACGTCGAAGGCGTATTCGTCCAAAAGGTAAAAGGGCAAACCTTTAGTCTTCGCCCAGCGCCGGATCTCGGGCTTAATCCCAAAAATCGACTCGAAGTAATCTTGAATTTCTTGCCTGCTGGTTTTCACTTCAGCGTCCAGTAACACGTTTTACGCACAGTAACAGCAGCAATGTTACTGTGCAACAATCGTGTTACAGACCTCTAACTTCGCCGTGATATGAACACGCCTTAGTGGCGTGTCGCCAAGGCGTCACGCCGCGCGGGTAAAACTTCATCAATCGGCAAAGAAATCATGCTGGCTCCAAAACAGAGCGGCGAGTATAACGGCGAACTGCTCGGCGTTAATCACGGTCCTAATTCATATAGACGCCCCTTCGTTTTCCAGATGACTCAGGAGATTTCATATGCGTGTTCCCTTTCGCTTGATTGGCGGTGTATTGGTCGCGACGTTGCTGACCCAGGTGACCGCTTGCGGATCGATTTTCTACCCTGACCGTCGTGGCCAGATTGACGGCAAGATCGACCCGGCCATCGCCGCGCTCGATGCCGTGGGCCTGCTGTTCTACATCATCCCCGGCCTGATCGCGTTTGCCGTGGACTTCGCCACCGGCGCGATTTACTACGCACCCGGCGAGACCGCTCAGGTGGCCCCGGAAAAACTCAAGGAAGCCATCGGCGCCGACGGCAAGGTCGATAACCACAAGTTGCAGACTATTCTCGAAACCGAACTGGGCCGCAGCTTCCCGCTGGATGACCCCCGCCTGATCCAGCACAAGGGCAGCGCCCAGCAACTGGCCATGCTCGGCCTGCAACCCGCCGCGTAACCCGCACAGAAGAAGGAACGACAGCACCTATGATCGCAAGCTCCGAACACGCCCGCCTGCTGCGGCTGGCGACCCGTGCATCGGTGGCGGTGGCGTGTACGCTGATCGTCGCCAAAGCCATCGCGTGGTGGTTGAGCGGTTCCGTGAGCATGCTCGCCGGGCTGACTGACTCGACCCTCGACGGCGTCACCTCGCTGCTCAATTTGGTCGCGGTGCATTACGCCTTGCGCCCGGCCGACGATGATCACCGTTACGGCCATGGCAAGGCCGAGTCGCTGGCGGGCATGGCTCAGGCGTTGTTCATTGGTGGCAGTGCGGTGCTGATTGCCTTGCAGGCGATTGATCGACTGAAACACCCGGAACCGGTGGGGGCGCCGTGGATCAGTATCGGGGTGATTGTGTTCTCCCTGGTGCTGACCCTGGCCCTGCTGATGTTGCAACATCGGGTCGTCAAGGCGACCGGTTCCAACGCGGTACGTGCCGACTCCCTGCATTACCGCTCGGACATCCTGCTCAACGGCAGCATTCTGGTGGCGCTGGTGCTCGCCGGGTTTGGCTGGCATCAGGTCGACCCTTGGTTCGGACTGGGGATCGCTGCCTACATTCTATGGAGCGCGACTCAGATCGCCCGGGAAAGCTTTACGGTGCTGATGGATGAAGAACTGCCATCGGACGTCAGCCAGCACATGCTCGAATTGGCCTGCAGCGTACCGGGAGTATTGGGGGCGCACGACCTGCGTACGCGGATTTCCGGCAACCAGTGGTTCGTGCAGTTGCACCTGGAATTGCCGGGGGATTTGACCCTGTCAGTCGCTCACACCATCAGCGACCAAGCCGCCGATGCTATTCATGGTGCCTACCCGCGAGCCGAAGTGCTGGTGCACGCCGACCCGCGGGAAGTGGTACTGGCTGGCAGGGCTCAGAAAGAAACCTGATAACCGCGACTGCTCAGACAGTTGCCCTGGGCCTGTCGGTAGGCTTGCACCACCGACGGATCCGGCTGGTAGGTGGCCGTTCGAGGATCGAGGCCACTTTGCTGCACCGCGTATTGATAGCACTCGTAACCATCCTGGTTGACTTGCGCTGGCGACTGACCATTGGCCGGATACGCCACCACGTCATAACCATTGCTGACCGGTTGCGGCGGCTGTACGGGCGGCTCGACCACGACGTAATCCTGAGTGCTTTGCTGATAGACGTAATAAGCGCCGGCCGCCAGGAACAACAGTGCCCCCCCGATCCACACTTCGCGCGCGTAGTCGGGCAAGTAGCTGACGCGAATCCCGCGTGGTGGCTGAACCACCACGTAGCGCGGGCCTTGTGGGCGATACCAGTAGCCACCGGAGTAAAAGTAATCCTGTCCACGGTACGGCACACGGTAATCACGTTCGGGGAAGCGGTCGATCACATGACCGGGGCGATACTGCGGGCCTGTCCCCCAGCCGTTACCGTGCCCGTCCGGGCGACCGGCCCAGCGGTGGTCATCGGGACGCGGACCGTTGTTCTGCCAATGCGCGTTGTTATCGTTACGTCGCGGCACGTCCTGGTAGTAACCACGCTGTGGTTGCTGGGTCTGGCGCACAGTGTCTGGCCGACCCTGAATCGGCAGGTCATTGGCAGGTAACTGCGCAGGTGGTGGCGGTGATCGAACCGGATTGTTGTAGTCGTGCTGCGGCCGGGGCTGGTTATTGCCGCCATGGCCCTGATTGTTTCCCGGGTGGCCATCCGATCCGCGCGGCCCGCCATCGGGGCCACGGTTTTGCGGCTCATCGGCCAGCGATTGCACCGTGACACTTACACACAGCAAACCAACGCCGGCCAAACGCCAGATGCGCGACTTCATGCTTTTCCTCACTGCGGGTTAGGGCCTGTACGTAAGACTGGAAAAGAACAGGCCGGTTCTGCAACAGGTTATCAGTCGCGCCTCTTATTTATTGAGAGACACTGTCTAAAGGCATGAAAAATCGCGGACAAAAGAAAAGGGAGACCCGTCGGCCTCCCTTTGAGAACTTCGTCCGTGCTCGACGCTTATGACGTCGGCTCACCTCACGCCGTCTTCTGGACAGTGTGTAGCTCGGGGGCCGGCTCATCCCCGGTGGGGGTGGCGACCGCAGCTGGCCTGATTGGGCGAGCCGCACTGGACTGTTTGTCCGAGCAGTGATTCTGGTGATAAGAATAGGCTCGCGGCGCCGGCAGAGGATTGCGAAGATTGCTCAAATAAACATCACTTGCGCAATTTTTAACCCTGGATAGATAATCCACCGCAATAGTTATGACAAAGGCCTGATTGATGAGCAAACTCGACCGATACGACCTGAGCATTTTGGCGGAATTGCAGCGTGACGCGCGCATCTCCAACCAGGAGCTGGCCGAACGCATCGGCCTGTCTCCCTCGCCATGCTCGAGACGGGTCAAGCAGCTGGAGGATGACGGATACATCTCCCGCCAGGTGGCCCTCCTGGACCGCAAGATGCTTGGTTTGAGCCTGACGGCTTACGTGTTGATCGGCATGGACCGCCATACACCGGAGCGTTTCGAAAACTTCGAAGCGGCGATTCGTACGTTGCCGCAGGTGCTGGAGTGCAGTTTGGTGACCGGGATGGATGCCGACTATCAGCTCAAGGTCGTCGTGCCGGACATGGACCATTATCAAAAGTTGCTGCTGGGACACCTCACCCGGATTGAAGGGGTGACGAGTGTGCGGTCGAGTTTTGTGTTGAACCAGGTGCTCAATAGTACCGAGTTGCCGTTGACTCATCTGCGCAGCTAAACGATCACTGCCCAAGCCGACGAATGACTGCGGCACACCGACGCAGGTCAATGCCCCGCCAATCCCCCTTGACGTATACTCGCCCCGCCCTTTTAGCCGTGCCCGCGCTGGAGATGTTCGATGGATCCTGCAGTACTCGAAGAGTGGATGATGACCGGTCTGGTCAGCATTCTGATCATTTTCATGGGTTTCATCGTCTGGGATCTGGCGAAGAAGTCCAAAGCCGGACGCTTTGGATCGTTCATCCTGTTCTTTGTACTGGGTCTGGGCATTGCCGCGTTCGTGATCAAAAGCGTGGTCATCGGCCTGATCGAATCCGGCACGTTATAAACGCGCCGGCACTTCCTTCCACTGGCCCTGATCGAGCCCTTCGATCGACCAGTCGCCGATTCTGACCCGTACCAGACGCAATGTCGGCAAGCCGACCGCCGCAGTCATGCGCCGTACCTGACGGTTGCGCCCTTCGCGAATCACCAATTCCAGCCAGTTCGTCGGCACGCTTTTGCGAAAGCGTACGGGCGGGTTGCGTGGCCACAGTTCAGGTTCTTCAAGCTGCCGCGCTTCAGCCGGTAACGTCATGCCATCGTTCAGCGCCACGCCATCGCGTAAACGCTGCAATTGCTCGGCACTCGGCTCGCCTTCCACTTGCACCCAATACGTCTTCGCCAGTTTGTGTTTCGGGTCGGCGATCCGCGCCTGAAGCTGGCCATCGTTGGTCAACAGCAGCAAACCTTCACTGTCGCGGTCCAGTCGTCCTGCCGGGTAAATCCCGGGGATCTCGATGTAATCCTTGAGCGTCGCCCGCCCTTCTGCGTCGCTGAATTGCGTCAGTACATCGAATGGCTTGTTGAACAGAATCAGCTTCGGCTCGGCCGGCGGCGCTTTGGCGACACGGCGCGGGGCTGAGGACGATGGCGCAGGCTTCACGCCAGGGTGGCGGGAAACGGGACGTTGAGGACGGGACATGGGAAAAGGAACATCTAACGGTCAGGGCTGCCAATGCTAGTGCCCTGACCGCTAAATGACCATGAGAACAATCAGCGGAACGGCGGCTCGTCGAAGCTGCGCAGTTTGCGCGAGTGCAACGAGTTGAGTTCGGTGCGCAACAGATCCACCGCCTCGATGCCGATCTTCAAATGCTGGCTGACCGCACGCTCATAGAAAGCGTTGGCCGAACCCGGCAGTTTGATTTCGCTGTGCAACGGCTTGTCCGACACACAGAGCAACGTGCCATATGGGACCCGCAAGCGATAACCTTGCGCCGCAATAGTGCCGCTTTCCATGTCCACCGCCACGGCGCGAGACAAGTTGATCAGCGGACGCTCCTGAGCCCAGCGCAATTCCCAGTTTCGGTCGTCGTAGGTCAGCACGGTGCCGGTGCGCAGGCGTTTTTTCAGTTCATCGCCCTTCTCACCGGTGATATTGGCCGCCGCTTGCTGCAACGCCATCTGCACTTCGGCCAAGGCCGGAATCGGAATATTCGGCGGCACGACCCGATCGAGAATCCCGTCGCGGCGCATGTAAGCGTGCGCCAGCACGTAATCGCCAATCGTCTGCGACTGACGCAAACCGCCACAGTGGCCGATCATCAGCCAGCAATGCGGACGCAGCACCGCCAGGTGGTCGGTGATGTTCTTGGCGTTGGACGGGCCGACGCCGATGTTCACCAGGGTCACGCCATGGCCGTCGCTGGCAATCAGGTGATAGGCCGGCATCTGATAGCGGTGCCAAACCACACCCGCGGCAATCGCCGAGGCTTCGCCGTGGTCCATGCTCTTTTCGATGATCACGTTGCCCGGCAAGACCATGCGCACGAAACGCGGATCGCTGCGCAACTGCTCCAGCCCATGGACGATGAACTGGTCAACGTAGCGGTGGTAGTTGGTCAGCAGAATCCAAGGCTGCACATGACGCCAGTCGCTGCCGGTGTAATGCACCAGACGGCGCAGGGAGAAATCCACCCGCGCAGCGTCGAACAAGGCCAACGGCAGCGGGTCAGTGTTTTCCCAATCGTACAAACCGTCGGCGATGCCATCGGTCGCGGCAGACAAATCCGTACTCGGGAACACCCGCGCCAGCACCGCAGCGGTGACGCCAGAGCCGGCCAGTTCTTCGCCCTGCTCAACCACGTATGGATAAGGAATGTTTTGCTCACTGATACCGACTTCCACTGTCACGGTGAAGTCATGCATCAACGGCACCAGCTGTTCCAGCAGGTATTTACGGAAGGCGGCGGGATGAGTGACGGTGACGCTGTAAGTCCCCGGCAGCTGAACCTTGGCGTAGGCGCGCGTGGTCTGTGGGACTTCGCCCTGGCAATGGTAGGTCAGACGCAGTTCGGGATAACGAAACTTCGCACGCTGTTCGG
Source organism: Pseudomonas sp. Ma2-10 (assembly GCF_054330215.1). Lineage (NCBI taxonomy): Bacteria > Pseudomonadati > Pseudomonadota > Gammaproteobacteria > Pseudomonadales > Pseudomonadaceae > Pseudomonas > Pseudomonas sp. Ma2-10. The sequence goes on from NZ_JBTEYL010000008.1 coordinate 145,711, forward strand.
CGTCCGGTTCGACTCGATCCTTGAGATAACGCTTGAGCGCCTGATTCAGCGCGGTGGTTGCACGATTGTGCAAGAGCGCAAGCCGGTCCACGGCTTGCTCGGCGGTTTGAACGACAATAAAGGCTTCGGTCACGATCAGCATCCTGTGTTCTGACTTGCAGGCCTTCATCTTGCCTGCAAGTCAGCGCGATCAGAAGCCCTGAGGGGTCGACCGGGCGACAATCGCGTCTACATCCAGCCCACGAGGCAACGCGCCATACACCCGACCGGCCGAACCGAGGCGGCTGGCGATGAAAGCATCACTGACGGCGGCGTTGCCCGCCTCCAGCAACAGCTTGGCCTGAAGGCCCATCGCAATGTTTTCGGTCAACTGCCGCGCACGATATTGAATGTCGCTGATGTCCTTGAGCGCTGACTGCAACTGAATGATGTGTGCGGCCAGACGTTTGTCGCCATGACCATCACCCAATTCGCTGAACAGTACGTCGAGCACGCCCCGCTCCTTGGACAACGCTCGCAATACGTCGAGGCATTGCACGTTGCCGGAGCCTTCCCACGTCGAATTGACCGGTGCCTCACGGTACAACCGCGGCAAGATGCTGTCTTCGACATAACCGGCACCGCCCATGCATTCGGCGGCTTCGTTGATCATTCCGGGCGCGCGTTTGCAGATCCAGTACTTGCCCACCGCCGTGACCAGCCGAGCGAATTTGGCTTCATGCTCGTCATCCAGATGATCCAGCGCCCGCCCCATACGCAGGCTCAAGGCCAGGGCGGCTTCGCTTTCCAGGGCCAGGTCGGCCAGTACGTTTTGCATCAAGGGTTGTTCGCTGAGCAATTTGCCACCGACCTTGCGGTGAGCGCAGTGATGGCTGGCCTGGGTCAGGGCCTGGCGCATCAGCGAACTGGAACCGACCATGCAATCAAAGCGGGTCATGGCGACCATTTCGATGATGGTCGGAACGCCCCGTCCCTCCTCGCCGACCATCCATGCCAGCGCACCACGCAACTCCACTTCGCTGGATGCGTTGGAGCAATTGCCGAGTTTGTTCTTCAAGCGCTGTATGTAGAACTGATTGCGCGTGTCGTCCGGGCGATGGCGCGGCAGCAGGAAACAGGTCAGCCCTTTGTCAGTCTGAGCCAGGGTGAGGAAGGCATCGCACATGGGTGCCGAACAGAACCACTTGTGGCCCACCAGTTCATACGCCTGGCCCGGCCCCCTGGCGCCGACCGGAAAAGCCTTGGTGGTGTTGGCCCGCACGTCGGTGCCGCCCTGTTTCTCGGTCATCGCCATGCCAATGGTGACCCCGGCCTTGTGGGCCATGCCAACGTTGCGCGGATCGTATTCGGTAGAGAGGATTTTCGGCAGCCATTGCTCCGCCAGATCCGCTTGCAGGCGTATCGCCGGGACGCTGGCGAAGGTCATGGTCAGCGGGCAACCACTACCCGCCTCGGCCTGGCTGTGCAGGTAGGTCATGGAAGCGCGGGCGACGTGGGCGCCGGACTGCGGATGCGCCCAAGGCAATGAGGTCAAACCGTGCTCGACCGCCGTGCGCATCAGTTGGTGATAGGCCGGGTGAAACTCCACCAGGTCGATGCGATGACCGTAGCGGTCATGGCTGCTGAAAACCGGCTTGTTCTGATTGGCCAGGAACCCCGCTTCCATCAGCGGCCCGCCGGCCAGTGCGCCGTAAACGTCGATCCGCGACTCGGCCCAGCCTGCCCCGAAACGCCGCGACCACTCCTGCAACGGCAGGTCGATGCGATACAGGTTGGTGCCCTCCAGCGAGGGCGGCTGGTTGGTGACTTCATGGGTTTCGGCGAACTGATGCAGGTTCATGACGGGGCTCCTTTGGTCAGCCAAGGAACTTCAGTTAAGCACCGCCCCTTGACCTAACAAAGTGTCATACCCGCCTAAATGTCGGCGCTTTCGCCTTGCCTTGGACATAGCACCCGGCGATAGAGCGCTGCCTGCAGGTCCTCGAATTTCACCGGTTTGTTCAGATAATCGATCAAGACACCGGTCGGGCAGCGTTCCCGATCAATGCTCAAGGCAATCACAAATACCGGTAGTTCGGCGCAGCCCGGCAACACGCGAATCTGGCAACAGAGGGACACGCCACCCAGAGGTGGAAGCTGGCAATCGAGCAATACCGCATCAAAGGTTTCGTGCTGTAAGTGATCGAGCGCGGCAGCCCCGTTGTCGGCGGTGCGCACCCGGAAGCCCAGCTTGAGCAACATGCCACGCATCACCAACTGATTGATGCAGTTGTCATCAACCAGCAGGACGGTGCAGTCCTGAGGCAATCGCAGCCGAGGGAACTCCCGGTTCATCAAGGGCACTGGCGGCTGCTCCACCACGGGCAGTTCGAACTCGACGTCAAGCTGAAAGCGGCTGCCACGACCAAGCTCGGAGCGGTGGGTCAGTTTTCCACCGAGCAGTTCGACCAGTTGCCGACAGATCGCCAGGCCCACACCCAGACCGCCGTATTCACGGGTCATCGAGCCATCGAGCTGGAAGAACCGCTGATACAGTGTCGCCTCCCCCAGATCGGTGAAGCCGATGCCGGTGTCGATCACCGCAAAGGACAGCGCCAGTCGGTCGGGCGCCACGGGTTTACCCGTCACCCGCAGCGCCAGACCGCCGATCCGAGTGAACTTGATCGCGTTATCCAGCAGGCATTCCAGGCATTGCGCCAACTTGGCGCTGTCGCCATGCAAGCGATCCGGCAGTCCCGGCGTGACCTCGACTTTGAAGTCCAGCGACTGGCTCAACGCGTTGCCCTCGAACTGCAGGCGCAAAGCCTCGACCACTTCGCGCAAACTGAAAACGCCCGGATAGGTCTTGAGCTTGCCGGCCTGCAACTCGGTCAGGGTGAGGATGCCGTTGACCATGCGCATCATGTCTCGCGCCGAACCGGCGGCCGTTTGCTGATATTGCTCCAGCTCCGGGTCCATCTCGACGGTCTGCATCAGTTCAAGCGAACCGATCACACCATTCATGGGCGTGCGTAGTTCGTGGGTAAGAGTGGCGAGGAATTCGTCCTTGAGCTTGTTACTGTGAGCCAGTTGCTGGTTCATCACTTCAAGCGTTTGACCGGCATCGAACAGGGTCTGTGCCTGTTGCTCGCGCATGGCGTTAATCCGATCGGCTAGCGCCAGGGACAGCAGCGCCACTTCTATCGCCGAGCCGATCTGGCTGGAATACATGGTCAGGAACACGTTTGGCAGGTAACCCAGCACCATCAGGGTGTTGACGACGCCGCCGAGTAAAAACGCCGACCAGGCAATGATGAAATAACGCGCCACTCGCAGGCCACGCAGCCAGGCGAATATTCCTGCGGCAAAAATCACCACGGTGAAGATCAGTGCCAGCGCCGTCGCCAGGCGCAGGGCAAGGGCGTAACTGGTCATCAACGACAACCCGACAACCACCGCGCTAAATGCAATCAACGCCAGCAGTAAGCGGTCGAGCCAACGACTGTGGGTTGCCGTCTGCAAGAAGCTGCGCGCGAACTGGCTGCCGAACAGGCCTGCGCAACCGATGAAAAAAGGCGTCGCAGCGTTGGCCCACCAAGGGTTGTTCGGCCAGAAATACTCCACGGCCGCGCCGTTCACTGACAGCTGATACAAGCCGAACGAGGCGATATAGAAGATGTAATAGAGGTAGCTGGTATCGCGCACACTGAGATAGATGAACAGGTTGTACACCAGCATCCCCAGCAACACGCCGTAGATCAGCCCCAGAACATACAGTCGGATTGGCTGCTCTTCCAGGTAGGCGGTGCTCGACCATAGGGTGACCGGCGCCTGGATCGACCCTTCACTCTGCAGGCGCAGGTACAGGGTTTGCGCTTGATCAGGGGTGAAGTTCAGATCGAACAGGTAGTTGTTCTGGCGGATTTCGCGACTGTCGAACGGCAAGGCATCGCCCGTCTGGCGTGCCAGTTGATAGCCACCCGCCGTATCGGGCAAATAGAGATCAAGGTGATCAAGGGGCGGATAGGCCAGTTCCAGCAACCAGGTGCGGTGCACCACGGGGTTGTTCGGGCGGTAATGCAGGTCGATTTTCAGCCAGAACACTGAACGCGAATAACCGGCGTTGAGGGTGGCTTTGTCGTGGGGTTTGAAGTTTCCGGCCGCGGCTTGTGCGCGGACATCGGCGATGGTCGCCTGACCGCCCGCGTCTTCGAACACTTGCAGGGTTCGGCCCAAGGGAAGGCTTTGAGTGAATTCGTCGAATTCGACTGCACTCGCCATGAGGGGCAAGCACAACAGCAACATCAGCAAATAGCGCATTTAAGCCCCAGCGTGACCTGTCCGGTTATCTCAGGAAGCCCCTCATTCCTTTTGAGTAGACGTAAAACCGGTCTTACCTGTTATTGGTTTGGATCCACTCTAGCATAGCCGTTGGTGGCCATTGAACACCATTGAAATTTTTCCTACAAAGGCTCTAGCACGGGCGTTCCAGCCCAATGCATTGAGTTAGAGCTGTTTGCCCGGTCAAATTGTGACAATGGCCTGAAGGCGCATCACTTTTCTCGCCCCAGGGCGAATGGGGCGACACCCGAAAAAAGATGTTTGGTGGTAAGCTCGCGCACCATGAATATCTACAGCTCTCGCCCCGTTGTCCTCTGTCTCTCCGGCCACGACCCAAGTGGTGGCGCCGGCTTGCAGGCAGATATCGAAGCCCTGATCGCTCAGGGTTGTCATGCGGCCCCGGCCGTCACCGCCCTGACCGTGCAAGACACGGTCAACGTCACGGACTTCCGCGTCCTCGACCGTGAGTGGGTGTTGGCCCAGGCCAATGCCGTGCTCAACGACTCCGAAGTCGCGGCCGTGAAACTGGGCATGCTCGGTTCCCTGGAAATGGTCGACACCGTGGTCGAACTGTTGTCGGCGCACCCGCATTTGCCGGTGGTCTGCGACCCGGTGCTGCGCGCCGGTGGCGGCGGACGCCTGGGCAAGGACGAAGTCGGCTACGCCATGCGCGAGCGCCTGCTGCCTCTGTCGATCATCGCCACGCCAAACCTTCCCGAAGCCCGCATCCTCGCCGAACTGCCCGACGGCACCGCGGACGAGTGCGCTGAAAAACTCCTGCCATTCGTCAAACACCTGCTGATCACTGGCGGCCATGGCGATGAACACGAAATCCACAATCGCCTGTATAGCCGCGACGGTCACCGCGAAACCTTCACCTGCCAGCGCTTGCCCGGCAGTTATCACGGCTCAGGTTGCACGCTGGCCAGTGCCCTCGCCGGTCGTCTGGCCCTCGGCGAAAATCTCGCCAGTGCCGTGCAGACCGCGCTTAACTACACGTGGCGCACCCTGCGGGATGCGGAGCAGTTGGGCAAAGGCCAGTTCGTGCCGCGCCGCCTGCCGCTGGATTTCTGTTCGTAACTGTCCATGCGCAAAGCAAAAAGGATTGCCCGATGAAGCTACGTGGCCTGTACGCCATTACCGATAGCCAACTGCTGGCAGGTAAATTTCTTTCGTACGTGGAGGCGGCGCTGGAAGGCGGCGTCACCCTGCTGCAATACCGCGACAAGAGCAGCGACGAGGCCCGCCGTCTGCGCGAGGCCGAAGCCTTGCGCGACCTGTGCGATCGCTACAAGACCCAACTGATCATCAACGACGATGCCGAACTGGCCGCACGCCTGAACGTCGGCGTGCACTTGGGCCAGACCGATGGCCCTCTGATGCCGGTTCGGGCACTGCTCGGTCGCCAGGCGATCATCGGTTCGACCTGCCACGCGCAACTCGAACTCGCCGAGCAAGCGGCCAAGGAAGGCGCCAGTTACGTCGCGTTCGGTCGTTTCTTCAACTCCAACACCAAACCCGGCGCACCGACCTGCAACCTCGAACTGCTCGACCAGGCCCGCAGCAAACTGCACCTGCCGATCTGCGCGATTGGCGGCATCACCCTGGAAAACGCCGCGCCACTGGTGGCCCACGGGGTCGATCTGCTCGCGGTGGTCCATGGCCTGTTTGGCGCCCAGAGCACGGCTGAAGTGACACGCCGCGCCCGCGCATTTAACGAACTGCTAAGTAATTAAATAGCTAAATCTGATTTGAGAGCCCCATCATGTCTCGTTCCGAAACCCTGTTTGCCAATGCCCAGAAACACATTCCCGGGGGCGTGAACTCGCCTGTTCGCGCATTCAAAAGCGTTGGTGGCACGCCGTTATTCTTCAAGCACGCAGAAGGCGCCTACGTCACCGACGAAGACAACAAGCGTTATGTGGATTACGTCGGTTCCTGGGGGCCGATGATTCTCGGCCACAGCCACCCGGACGTGCTGAACGCCGTGCGCAAACAGCTTGAGCACGGATTGTCCTACGGCGCGCCGACCGAGATGGAAACCCAGATGGCTGATCTGGTCTGCTCGATCGTACCGTCGATGGAAATGGTGCGCATGGTCAGCTCCGGCACCGAAGCAACCATGAGTGCTATCCGTCTGGCCCGTGGCTTCACCGGCCGCGACAGCATCATCAAGTTCGAAGGCTGCTACCACGGTCACTCCGACAGTCTGTTGGTCAAGGCCGGTTCCGGGGCCCTGACCCAAGGCGTGCCAAGCTCGGCCGGTGTGCCGGCGGCCTTCGCCAAGCACACCCTGACCCTGCCGTTCAACGACATCGACGCCGTAGCAACCATGCTCGCCGACGTCGGCCAGGACGTGGCCTGCATCATCGTCGAGCCAGTGGCCGGCAACATGAACTGCGTACCGCCGGCGCCAGGTTTCCTCGACGGCCTGCGCACCCTGTGCGACAAACATGGTGTGGTACTGATTTTCGACGAAGTAATGACCGGTTTCCGTGTCGCACTTGGCGGTGCACAAGCCCACTACGGCGTGACGCCAGACCTGACCACCTTCGGCAAAATCATCGGTGGCGGCATGCCGGTTGGCTGCTTCGGCGGCAAGCGCGAAATCATGTCGCACATCGCCCCCTTGGGCCCGGTCTATCAGGCGGGCACCTTGTCGGGCAACCCGCTGGCCATGGCGGCCGGCCTGACAACCCTGCGCCTGATCAGCCGCCCGGGCTTCCACGCAGAATTGACTGACTACACCCATCGTTTGCTCGATGGCCTGCAACAACGCGCGGATGCTGCGGGCATTCCGTTCGTGACCACACAAGCCGGCGGCATGTTCGGCCTGTACTTCAGCGGCGCCGACGACATCGTGACCTTCGATGACGTGATGGCCAGCGACGCCGGCCTGTTCGGGCGCTTCTTCCACCTGATGCTCGAAGGCGGCGTGTACCTGGCGCCGAGCGCCTTCGAAGCCGGCTTCACCTCGATCGCCCACGGCGAAACCGAGCTGAAACTGACGCTGGATGCCGCCGAGCGCGCATTTGCTGCATTGAAATAACGCTGTGCCGCTGACGCTGGCGGTTGCCAGCGTCAGCTTTCACCTGCATTCCTGCCCTTATTTCTGCGCCTGTGCTCAAAATCCCCAATAAAGTTGGCGATATATTCCCCGCGCAGCAGAAAAACGAGTAAAGACTTTGTAAGGTTGGCCCTGCTTATTTCATAATGCGCGCTTATTGGATCCCTCGATGGGTCCGCGCGCCCTTCAGAGGTAAGTCGATTCCCATGAACCGCACCGGCCGCGCCCTTGCATTGGGCTGCCTGTTGCTCCTTCAGCCCCTGCTCGCGCTCGCACAAGCGGGCGGCAACTCGTTGTTAATCCCAGCGATGGGTCGTTGCACCCTCAATACTCAGCCGCAAGACCTGGCACAGGCTATCGCCGCCTGCCAGAAAGCGTCGGAGGAAGGGGATGCGCAAGCGCAATACGAGTTGGGAGAGTTCTACTACGCCGGCAAAAATACGCCGCGCGACCTCAAAAAAGCCCTGGATTACTTCGAAAAAGCCTCGTTGCAAGGCCATGCTCAGGCGCAATTCAAGCTCGGTTCCATGTTTTTCCACGGCGAAGGCGTACCAGCCAATAACGTTCAGGCGTATATCGTGCTGAAAATGGCGGCGGTCAACGGCGCGGAAGAGGCATTGGACACCGCCGACGAAGTCGCCGAAAAAATGCCCCGCGAAGAACTGGAAGTAGCGACCCAGGTACTGGGGCAAATCTTCCGCAAGTATCTGATGGAATTGCAGAGCGCCGATGGGCGTACGCCGTTTTCGCCCCTGCCTTGAATTCTGCGTCGTTCTGACGGCCCCGTCGCGAGCAAGCCCGCGATGGGGGCCGCTCACTCTTGAGGCTTACTTCTCAGGCATCGGCATCGGAAACGGCATGACATTGCCGACCGCGCCGCGGGCTTCGCTGATTTTCGGCGTACCGAGGCGCTCGACTTCGTCGATCCGCACGATCGAATGCATCGGCACAAAGCTGCGCACAACGCCTTCGAACTGAGCCTTGAGCTTCTCTTCGCTCGGATCGACGACCACTTGCGTGCGCTCGCCAAAGACGAACTCTTCCACTTCCAGGAAGCCCCACAGATCACTTTGATAGATCTGCTTGGCATACATTTCGTACACCTGGCCCTGGTTGAGGAAAATCACCTTGTAGATTGGAGCTTCACGTTTGGTCATGGTGGGCGAGCAACACATCGGGGATAAAAATGAGGGCGCGAACTATAGCATAGCCACCGGACGCACAGCGGTAGGAACCTTGGGTCATGTTCCCTATAATGCGCGGTTCTTTGAATCACGTGATGACTCTTTCCATGGCCAAGAAGCTTTACATCGAAACCCACGGTTGCCAGATGAACGAGTACGACAGCTCGCGCATGGTCGATCTGCTGGGCGAACATCAGGCCCTGGAAGTCACCGCTCGCGCTGAAGATGCCGATGTGATCTTGCTCAACACCTGCTCGATCCGCGAGCGCGCCCAGGACCGGGTGTATTCCCAGCTCGGCCGCTGGCGCGAACTGAAACTGGCCAACCCGGACATGGTGATCGCCGTTGGCGGTTGCGTCGCCAGCCAGGAAGGCGCAGCCATCCGCGATCGCGCACCGTACGTAGACGTGGTCTTTGGTCCGCAGACCCTGCACCGCCTGCCGGAAATGATTGATGCCGCCCGCGCGACCAAGCTGCCGCAAGTCGACGTCTCGTTCCCGGAAATCGAAAAATTCGACCACTTGCCCGAGCCGCGCATCGATGGCCCAAGCGCCTACGTATCGGTCATGGAGGGCTGCAGCAAGTACTGCACCTTCTGCGTGGTGCCTTACACCCGCGGCGAGGAAGTCAGCCGCCCCTTCGATGACGTGATCGCCGAGATCATCCACCTGGCTGAAAACGGCGTGCGCGAAGTGACCCTGCTGGGTCAGAACGTCAATGGCTATCGCGGGACCACTCATGACGGTCGCTTGGCTGACCTGGCCGAACTGATCCGCGTCGTCGCCGCCGTCGACGGCATCGACCGCATCCGCTACACCACCTCACACCCGCTGGAGTTCTCCGACAGCCTGATCCAGGCCCACGCCGACGTGCCGGAACTGGTCAAACACCTGCACTTGCCGGTGCAATCGGGCTCCGACCGAATCCTTTCGGCAATGAAGCGCAACCACACCGCGCTGGAATACAAGTCCAAACTGCGCAAGCTGCGTGCAGCTGTGCCGGGGATATGCATCAGCTCGGACTTCATCGTTGGCTTCCCGGGCGAGACCGAAAAAGACTTCGAACAGACCATGAAGCTGATCGAAGACGTCGGTTTCGACTTCTCCTACTCGTTCGTCTATAGCCAGCGCCCGGGTACTCCGGCCGCCGACCTGGCCGACGAAACGCCCCAAGCGCTGAAAAAAGAACGCCTGAACGCCCTGCAACATCGCCTGAACCAGCAAGGCTTCGAGATCAGCCGACAAATGGTCGGTTCGACCCAGCGGATCCTGGTGACCGATTATTCGAAAAAAGACCCCGGCGAACTGCAAGGCAGGACCGAGAACAACCGTATCGTCAATTTCCGCTGCGACAATCCGACGTTGATTGGTCAGTTTGCCGACGTGCACATCGACGCCGCACAGCCGCACTCGCTACGAGGCTCGCTGATCTCGTAACACCGCATATTCTTGTGGGAGCGAGCCTGCTCGCTCCCACAAGGGGCGGTGTTTGGCACTGGATTATTTAAGAGCTTTCGCACCCAGGCCACTGGCGTTATCCTTGATTTCATCTTAATTGCCCCAGGGCGGCTAAATACGACCTTGAACGCACCCATAGAACCACATCGTTTTATCCTCGAGCCTTTTGAGGCTCGCCGCTTCGCCAATCTGTGCGGGCAATTCGACGAGCATCTGCGCTTGATCGAACAGCGCCTGACCATCGAGATCCGCAATCGCGGAAACCAGTTCGAACTGATCGGCGAAACCAAGCACACCACTTCCGCGGAAAATCTGATTCGCCGCCTGTACCGGGAAACCAAAGGTACGGAGCTGTCGCCAGATACGGTTCACCTGTTCCTGCAGGAATCGGCCGTCGAAGAGCTGGACAACGTCTCCCCTTCAGAACCTTCCGTCGCCCTGCGCACCAAAAAAGGCATGATTCGCCCTCGCGGCTTGAATCAACTGCGCTATGTGAAGGAAATTCTCGGGAACGACATCAACTTCGGCATCGGCCCGGCCGGCACCGGCAAGACCTATCTGGCCGTCGCCTGCGCGGTGGACGCGCTGGAACGCGAACAGATTCGCCGCATCCTGCTGGTGCGTCCGGCGGTTGAAGCGGGCGAAAAGCTCGGCTTCCTGCCCGGCGACTTGTCGCAGAAGATCGACCCGTACCTGCGCCCGCTCTACGACGCACTCTACGAAATGCTCGGCTTCGAACACGTCGCCAAGCTGATCGAACGCCAGGTGATCGAAGTTGCGCCGCTGGCCTACATGCGCGGCCGTACCTTGAACAACAGTTTCATCATCCTCGACGAAAGCCAGAACACCACCGTCGAGCAGATGAAGATGTTCCTGACCCGGATCGGCTTTGGCTCCACGGCGGTCATCACCGGTGACATCACCCAGGTTGACTTGCCGAAAGGCACCAAGTCCGGGCTGCACCATGTGATCGAAGTGCTCAAAGACGTGCCAGGCATCAGCTTCACCCACTTCAAGCCCAAAGACGTCGTGCGCCATCCGCTGGTGCAACGCATTGTCGAAGCCTATGAGCGCTTCGAAAATCGGGTTGCCGAAGAAGCGCCAAAGGACAAACGCCACGATGCTTGAGCTTGATCTGCAACTGGCCACCGACGCGCCGGTCCCAAGCGAAGCCGAGTTCCGCCAATGGTGCGAACTGGCGCTGCGCCAGCGCACAGCCGACTCCGAAATGACCATTCGTTTGGTCGACGACGACGAAGCCCGTGAACTGAACCTCACCTGGCGGCAGAAAGACTACGCCACCAATGTTCTGTCGTTTCCGGCCGATGTTCCCGACGAGTTTCTCGACATCCCGCTGCTCGGCGATCTGGTGATCTGCGTGGCGGTGGTCGAGCGCGAAGCAGCCGAACAAGGCAAGGCACTCAAGGCTCATTGGGCTCATCTGGTCATTCACGGCAGCTTGCATCTGCTGGGTTACGACCATATAGATGACGATGAAGCCGAAGAAATGGAAGCACTGGAACGAACGTTGCTTGCAGAGTTGGGCTTTCCCGACCCGTATGCGGACGACGAAACAGACGCATCCCCTATCGTTACAACAAAGGATTCAGAGTAATCGCTATGAGCGAAGATCGATCGAGCAACGGGCAAAAGTCATGGCTGGGTAAGCTCACCCAGGCGTTTGCCCACGAGCCGAAGAACCGCCAGGAGCTGCTGGAGCTGCTGCGCGACGCACACCAAAACAAGTTGCTGGACAGCGAAGCGCTGGCCATCGTCGAAGGCGCCATCCAGGTCGCTGACCTGCAAGTACGGGACATCATGGTCCCGCGCTCGCAGATGATCAGCATCAAGGCGACCCAGACACCCCGAGAGTTTCTGCCTGCCGTGGTTGACTCGGCCCACTCCCGCTATCCGGTGATCGGCGAAAGCCACGATGACGTGATGGGCGTGTTGCTGGCCAAGGACTTGCTGCCGTTGATCCTCAAGGAGAACGGCGACAGCTTCAACATCAAGGACCTGCTGCGCCCGGCCACTTTTGTGCCCGAGTCCAAGCGTCTGAATGTGCTGCTGCGCGAGTTCCGCGCCAACCACAACCACATGGCCATCGTCATCGACGAATATGGCGGTGTGGCGGGCCTGGTGACCATCGAAGACGTTCTGGAACAGATCGTCGGCGACATCGAAGACGAGCACGACGTCGAAGAAGACAGCTACATCAAGCCGCTGCCCAGCGGTGATTTCCTGATCAAAGCCCTGACGCCGATCGAGAACTTCAACGAGTTCTTCGACAGCCAATTCTCCGATGACGAATTCGACACTGTCGGCGGCCTGGTGATGAGCGCGTTCGGGCACCTGCCAAAACGCAACGAAATCACTGAAATCGGCCCTTATCGCTTCCGCATCCTGAACGCCGACAGCCGTCGGATTCACCTGCTGCGCCTGACACCTATTGCTCGGTAAAAACTAAGGATAGAAATGCGCTGGATAACCCGCCCCGGCTGGCCCGGTAACCTGCTGGCCGTGGCGGCCGGCGCACTCACCACCCTGGCCCTGGCGCCGTTCGATATCTGGCCGCTGGCGTTGCTGGCGGTCGGCTTTTTTTATGCCGGCTTACGCGAACTGAGCCCACGTCAGGCCCTGGGCCGTGGCTGGTGTTTCGGTTTCGGGCTGTTTGGCGCTGGCACCAGTTGGATCTACTACAGCATTCATCACTTCGGCGGCGCTTCGGTGCTGCTGGCCGGCTTCCTGATGCTGATCTTCACGGCAGCGATTGCCTGGTTCTTCGCCCTGCCCGCCTGGATCTGGGCGCGCTGGCTGCGCCGTAACGAAGCACCATTGGCCGACGCCCTGGCGTTTGCGGCGTTGTGGGTCGGCCAGGAAGCCTTTCGCGGCTGGTTCCTGACTGGTTTTCCGTGGCTTTATTCCGGTTACAGCCAGTTAGACGGCCCGTTGGCAGGGCTCGCGCCACTCGGCGGGATGTGGCTGATTTCCTTCACCCTGGCCCTGACGGCCGCGCTGATCTATAACGCTTTGCGTCTGGCGCGCACCGGCCGCAAAGGTTTCATCGCCGCGGGTGTGTTGCTGCTGGCTGGCCCCTGGGTGGCCGGCATGGCGCTCAAGGAACACGCCTGGACAGCCCCGGCGGGTGCTCCGCTGAGTGTCGCGGCGATTCAGGGCAACATCGAACAGAGCATGAAGTGGGACCCGGCGCAGCTCAACGCGCAGTTGGCGCTGTACCGCGACATGAGTTTCAGCTCGAAACGGGTCGACTTGCTGATCTGGCCGGAAACGGCCATTCCGGTGCTCAAGGAGTCCGCCGAGGGCTACCTGAACATGATGGGAAGTTTCGCTGCAGAGCGTCAGTCCGCGCTGATTACCGGTGTACCGATTCGCGAGGAAGTCCATCACCAGAAGCGTTACTTCAACGGTATTACCGTGGTCGGTGAAGGCGACGGTACGTACCTCAAGCAAAAATTGGTGCCGTTTGGCGAATACGTGCCGTTGCAGGACGTGCTGCGCGGGCTGATCGCTTTCTTCGATCTGCCGATGTCGGACTTTGCCCGCGGCCCGACGGATCAGCCGATGCTGCAGGCCAAGGGTTATCAAATTGCGCCGTTTATCTGCTACGAAGTGGTTTACCCGGAATTTGCCGCCAGCCTCGCAGCGCGTAGCGATCTGCTGCTGACCATCAGCAATGACACCTGGTTCGGCACGTCCATCGGCCCGCTGCAACACTTGCAAATGGCGCAGATGCGCGCACTGGAGGCCGGTCGCTGGATGATCCGTGCCACCAACAACGGCGTGACCGGTTTGATCAACCCGTTCGGCCAGATCACCGTGCAGATCCCGCAGTTCGAACGCGGCATTCTGTACGGTGAAGTGGTGCCGATGCACAATCTGACGCCCTATCTGCAATGGCGCTCGTGGCCGCTGATCATTGTTTGCGTGTTGCTGTTTGGTTGGGCGTTGATCGCGAGCCGGATGGCCAAGACTGTCTAAATGGTGGTTCCCACGTCAGGCGTGGGAACGATCTAACTTCAGCCTTCAGCGATAGAAAAACGAATACCCCACCTGCCCCACCGCCTCATTCAACAACTGCCCGCTCTGCCAGATCGACTTGAATTCCGGCATCCAGCCGCCCAGTGGTCGGGCGTTGTCCACGCCTAAAAACCCCACCGGCGCTGGCACCACGTCAAACCCTGCCTTTTTGAAACTCCAGACTGCTCGCGGCATGTGCCAGGCCTGAGTCACGACGACTACACGTTTGATCCCTTCCGGCAACAACACCTCGGCGCTGAACTGCGCGTTCTCCCAGGTCGTGCGGCTGCGCCCTTCTTGCCAACGCACGGCCACACCGAAATCATCGCGCAACGAGTCCGCCATCAGCTTCGCTTCGGTCGGCGGGGTACCGTAATGCAGGCCTCCACTGGTCAGAATCGGCAAACCGGAAGCCTTGGCGAGCCGCGCCGCATAGCGCTCGCGCTCCAGGCCCACGCCCGTTGGCTGATCAGCGCCCCATGCCAGATCACCCCGCTCACGCCCCGAACCGAGCACCACGATCGCATCGGCGCGCTGACTCAGCGTTGCCCAGTCGTCGCGGGGCAGCGGCGCTTCACGTTCCAGCGCCTTGGCCCCCCACTGCACCACCACCGGCAAGCTCATCAGCCAGAAGCCGCCCACGCCCAACGCAAAGCACAACCCGGCAAGGCGCGGCCTTGAGCGGCGCAACCACCAGGCAAGCACCAACAGCAGCAAAAGAATGCCGGGCGGCAACAGGAGTTGTTTAACGAAATAACGAAAAGGCATCGAGCATCTCCAAAAAGATGCCCGAAGCCTAAGTGGGTTGACGCAATGCGACAACAAATACGGAAGGTCTATGCTTCACAAAAACATCAGACATTGCTTCCAGCGCCCTTACTTGTATTGCAAAGACCGGACCTTTACCGCGTCCCTGCCAGGAACCTTGTCCTTGAGCCAGATGATCGTGGCCGAACGTGGTGCGTCGAGTTGTTTCACTGCTTCAGACAAGCATCCGTGTGTCTCACGCTCACTGCGATCGAGATACGCTTTGACCAGTGCAAACTCTGCGGGGCTCAAGCCACGCAATTCCAGTTCCAGCGGACGCTCATCGCGTAACCGGTCAGCGGTTTTTGCCGCGTCCAGGGCCATTCCCAGACGATCGATCAGTCTTTCGTACAGCTGCGGTTTAGTAACTTTTTGCCGTGACTCAACCATCCATCACCTCATTGAAGATAAGACTCACTCCCCATTTAGAGCTTAGCTTCCATGAACAAACCGGCTGAGTGCTGCGACCAACGGCCCTCGCCGCAGTTTTTGGGCGACCCGCAGCAGTAATCAGGGTTTCCCTCGGTAGAGTGCGGTCATGTATGCTACGGCGCTTCCTGTAACTCCACTTCCAGCTCGTCTGGACACCGAAACGCCGATTTGGCGTGTTCACCGTCCAGCGTTGCATTGAAGAGGATTAGGCCACCCCTATTCAGTTCAAAAGTAGCCATGCACGAACAATATCAGCCCCGTGAAATCGAAGCCGCCGCCCAGTCGTTCTGGGACGAGCAAAAGTCCTTTGAAGTCAGTGAACAGCCAGGCAAGGAGACTTTCTACTGCCTGTCGATGTTCCCTTACCCCAGCGGCAAGCTACACATGGGGCACGTGCGCAACTACACCATCGGCGACGTGATCTCCCGCTACCAGCGCATGCAAGGCAAGAACGTCCTGCAACCCATGGGTTGGGACGCCTTTGGCATGCCGGCGGAAAACGCCGCGATGAAGAACAACGTAGCGCCCGCCAAGTGGACCTACGAAAACATCGCCTACATGAAAACCCAGCTGCGCAGCCTGGGCCTCGCGGTGGACTGGTCCCGCGAAGTCACCACCTGCAAGCCTGATTACTACCGCTGGGAACAATGGCTGTTCACTCGCCTGTTCGAAAAAGGCGTGATCTACAAAAAAAGCGGCACCGTGAACTGGGACCCGGTCGATCAGACCGTCCTGGCCAACGAACAGGTGATCGACGGTCGCGGCTGGCGTTCCGGCGCGCTGATCGAAAAGCGCGAAATCCCGATGTACTACTTCAAGATCACCGCGTACGCGGATGAGTTGCTGTCGAGCCTCGACGATCTGCCGGGTTGGCCTGAACAGGTCAAGACCATGCAGCGCAACTGGATCGGCAAATCCCGCGGCATGGAAGTGCAGTTCCCTTACGACGTCGCTTCCATCGGCGAAGCCGGTGTTCTGAAGGTGTTCACTACCCGTCCGGACACCTTGATGGGCGCGACCTACGTTGCCGTAGCCGCCGAACACCCTCTGGCGACCCTGGCCGCGCAGCACAACCCAGAGCTGCAAGCGTTCATCGCTGAATGCAAGGGCGGCAGCGTGGCCGAAGCCGACGTCGCCACTCAAGAGAAAAAAGGCCTGCGTACTTCGCTGTTCGTCGAGCATCCACTGACCGGTGAAAAACTCCCGGTGTGGGTCGCCAACTACGTGCTGATGCACTACGGCGATGGCGCGGTAATGGCCGTTCCGGCTCACGACGAACGTGATTTCGAATTCGCTACCAAGTACAGCCTGCCGGTCAAGCCTGTCGTGCGCACCAGCGCCGGAGACGAAACGCCGACGCCATGGCAGGACGCTTACAACGAATACGGCTCGCTGATCAATTCCGGCGAGTTTGACGGCCTCGACTTCGTGGGCGCTTTCGACGCCATCGAAGTCGCGCTGATCAAAAAGAACCTCGGCGCTTCTCGTACTCAGTTCCGCCTGCGCGACTGGGGCATCAGCCGCCAGCGCTACTGGGGCTGCCCGATCCCGATCATCCACTGCAACACCTGCGGTGATGTGCCGGTCCCGGAAGATCAGTTGCCAGTCGTGCTGCCGGAAGACGTCGTACCGGACGGCGCTGGCTCGCCACTGGCACGCATGCCCGAGTTCTACGAGTGCAACTGCCCGAAATGCGGCGCACCGGCCAAGCGTGAAACCGACACCATGGACACCTTCGTCGAGTCCTCGTGGTACTACGCCCGTTACGCCTCGCCGCACTATGAAGGCGGTCTGGTGGAAAAATCAGCGGCCGACCATTGGTTGCCGGTTGATCAGTACATCGGCGGAATCGAACACGCCATTCTCCACCTGCTCTACGCGCGCTTCTTCCACAAGCTGATGCGCGATGAAGGCCTGGTGAGTTCCAACGAACCGTTCAAAAACCTGCTGACCCAGGGCATGGTGATCGCCGAGACTTACTATCGTCGCGAAGCCAACGGTGCCTATACGTGGTTCAACCCGGCGGACGTGGAACTCGAACGAGACAGCAAAGCCAAAGTAATTAGCGCCAAGCTGATCGCCGACGGCCTGCCGGTAGAGATTGGCGGCACCGAGAAAATGGCCAAGTCCAAGAACAACGGCGTCGACCCACAGTCGATGATTGACCAGTTCGGTGCAGACACCTGCCGCCTGTTCATGATGTTCGCCTCGCCACCCGACATGAGCGCGGAATGGTCCGACTCCGGAGTAGAAGGTTCGCACCGTTTCCTCAAGCGTGTCTGGCGCCTGGCTCAAGCCCACGTCACTCAGGGCCTGCCGGGCAAACTGGACATTTCCAGCCTGAATGACGAGCAGAAAACCATTCGCCGCGCGATCCACCAGGCCATCAAGCAGGCCAGCCACGACGTCGGCCAGAACCACAAATTCAACACCGCTATCGCTCAGGTGATGACGCTGATGAACGTGCTGGAAAAAGCTCCGCAAGGCACCGGGCAGGATCGCGCACTGATTCACGAAGGTCTGGAAACCGTAGTTCTGCTGCTGGCTCCGATCACGCCGCACATCAGCCACGAACTGTGGAATCAACTGGGTCACGCTGAGCCGGTGATCGACGCCACTTGGCCGGTGCTGGACGAAAGCGCGTTGGTGCAGGACAGCCTGCAACTGGTCATCCAGGTCAACGGCAAGCTGCGCGGTCACATCGAAATGCCCGCCAGCGCCAGCCGCGAAGAAGTCGAAGCCGCCGCACGGGCCAACGAGAACGTGCTGCGCTTTGTCGACGGTCTGACCATTCGTAAAGTGATCGTAGTGCCCGGGAAACTGGTCAATATCGTCGCCAGCTAATTGGATCAGGCGCCAGGTCATGCCTGGCGCCGAGTAAAACCTTTCGGGCCGCAAGATCGGCCCACATGGTTTCAAGGGGAGCAACAAGATGATCAAACGCAATTTGCTGGTGATGGGCCTTGCGGTCCTGTTGAGCGCCTGCGGTTTCCAGCTGCGCGGCACCGGCACCAATGAACTGGCAATCAAGGAACTCGACCTGAGCGCCCGCAACGCTTACGGCGAAGTCGTGACCCAACTGCGTCAGGTGCTGGAAAGCAGCGGCGTCAAGGTTTACAGCGGCGCACCTTACAAGCTGGTGCTGACCGATGAACAGGAAAGCCAGCGCATCCTCAGCTACGCAGGTGCCGGTCGTACTGGCGAGTATCAGGTGAGTACAGTGCTGAACTACGACATCCGTGGTGAGAGCAACTTGACGCTGCTGAGCGACAAGCTCGAAGTGCAAAAAATCTTTATCCACGACGGCAGCAACCTGGTGGGCTCCGACCAGGAAGCCAACGACGCCCGTAAGGAAACCCGTCGTGAACTGGTTCAACGGATGATGCTGCGTCTGCAACAGCTCACGCCGACTCAGTTGGATCAGTTGCAACAGACCGCCAACGCCAAAGCCAAGGCTGAAGCCGATGCATTGGAAGCGGCGCAGAAGGCTGAAGCGCAAATCCCGCGCCAGTCGCCAATCGAACTGCCGCAGCAGTAAGACTGACGGGGCGCCCAGGCGCCCCGTTCGACCTTTCCGATGAAACTCGCCCCCGCCCAACTCGCCAAACACCTGCAAGGTGCCCTCGCGCCGGTCTACATCATCAGTGGCGATGACCCACTGCTGTGTCAGGAGGCCGCCGACGCCATTCGTGCCGCCGCCCGCCAACAGGGATTCGACGAGCGCCAGGTCTTCGCCGCCGACGCCAGTTTCGACTGGGGAACGTTGCTGCAAGCCGGCGCGAGCATGTCGTTGTTCGCCGAAAAGCGCCTCCTGGAACTGCGTCTGCCGTCCGGCAAACCCGGTGACAAAGGCGCTGCCGCGTTTATCGAGTACTGTTCACGGCCCGCCGAAGACACGGTGCTGCTGATCAGCCTGCCAAAACTTGATGGCAGTGCGCAGAAAACCAAGTGGGGCAAGGCGCTGGTCGAAGGTCAACAGACCCGGTTCGTGCAAATCTGGCCGATAGAGGCCAACCAGTTACCGAGTTGGATCCGTCAACGGCTGTCCCAGGCCGGGCTTTCCGCCAGCCAGGACGCCGTCGAACTGATCGCCGCACGGGTCGAGGGCAACTTGCTCGCGGCAGCGCAGGAAATCGAAAAGCTCAAACTGATGGCCGAAGGTGGTCAGATCACCGTCGAAACCGTACAGGGCGCTGTGGCAGACAGTGCCCGCTTCGATGTGTTTGGACTGACCGATGCGATTCTCAACGGCGAAGCGGCTCATGCCCTGCGCATGCTCGAAGGGCTGCGCGGTGAAGGCGTCGAACCGCCGGTGATTCTCTGGGCGCTGGCCCGGGAGCTGCGTCTGTTGGCCAACCTGTCGCTGCAGTACAGCCAGGGCGTGCCCCTGGACAAAGCCTTCAGCTCTGCCCGACCGCCGGTCTGGGACAAACGCAAACCATTGATGAGCAAAGCCTTGCAACGCTACTCGGCGCAACGCTGGGCGCAGTTGTTGCTCGAGGCCCAGCGCATCGATGCGCAGATCAAAGGTCAGGCGGCCGGATCACCGTGGATGAGTTTGAGTCGGTTGTCGTTGTTGATGGCCGGCCAACGGGTGAACCTGCCTGCCGAGTAAACACTCCCGCTCAGGTGCGATCGCAGAATGGTCCTACGCAATGCGGGGACTAGACAGAAGCGCGACTTCGGCCGATGATTTGCCCCGCAGAACCCACTCACTTGCGAGAAATCATCATGAGCAAAAAGCCATCGAAGCATGGACCGAACAAGGCCAAATCCATCATCGCCCAACCTCTGTTCCGCAGCCGTCAGGAACCAGCCGGCAAGGGCAAAGGCAGCTACCGCCGCGAAGCCTTCCAGTCTAATAGCTGGGAGGCTTCTTACTTTCTGGCGGCCTGAAAGGCAAGCGCTCGCTCAACATGTTAAGGTCTGCACCTGATTCGTACTCCCTGGACCCGTGCATGCCCCTTTGTATTTCCCGTCGCTGGCCCCTGCGCCAACTAATCGCTGCCTCCAGCCTCATTTTGCTTGTTGCTTGCGCGGAAAAACCCACCGCAGCCGACGCCAAGCCGCTTCAGACCCTCCCCGTCGCGACAGCCCCCGCGGTCATTCCGCCCGTGGTTCCGACCGGTGAAAACCTTGACATCCAGCCCACCCAGACCTTCGCCGAATGGCAGGCGGGTTTTCGCAAGGACGCTCTGGCCGCCGGTATCCGCGCCGACCTGTTCGACCGTGCCTTCGCCAATGTCAGCCTCGACACCAGCGTGATCCGTGCCGACCGCAGCCAGCCGGAATTCTCCCGCCCGGTGTGGGAATACCTCGACGGCGCCCTTTCGCCGTTGCGGGTACGCAAAGGCCAGGCGCTGGCCAGCCAGTACGCCGACATCCTGCAAAGCATCGAACAGCGCTACGGCGTCGATCGTCAGACACTGGTCTCGGTGTGGGGCATGGAAAGTAACTTCGGGCAGTTTCAGGGCAACAAGTCGGTGATTAATTCCCTGGCGACCCTGGCCTATGAAGGCCGGCGCCCCGGGTTTGCCCACGCGCAACTGATCGCCGCCCTGCAGATCCTGCAACAGGGTGATATCGAGCCTGAGAAAATGCTTGGCTCCTGGGCTGGCGCCATGGGCCAAACCCAGTTCATCCCGACCACTTACAACACCCACGCGGTGGACTTCGATGGCGACGGCCGCCGCGACATCTGGGGCAGCCCGGCCGACGCGCTGGCCTCGACGGCTCACTACCTGCAAAGCTCCGGCTGGCAGAAAGACCAGCCGTGGGGCTTTGAAGTGCAGCTACCGGGCAGTTTCAACTACGTCCTGGCCGATGGCACGATGCGCAAGAGCGTCGCTGAATGGCTGCAACTGGGCGTCACCCTGCCCAATGGCGCCCAGGTTCCGCCAGGCTCCGAACACCTGTCAGCCGCCCTGCTGCTGCCGGCCGGTTACCGCGGCCCCGCGTTCCTGGTCCTCGACAACTTCCGCGCGATCCTCAAGTACAACAACTCGTCGTCCTACGCCTTGGCCGTAAGCTTGTTGTCCGAGCGCTTCAACAGCGCCGGCCTGATCAACGGCACATGGCCGAAAGATGATTTGCCGCTGAGCCGTACCGAGCGGATCGAACTGCAAAGCCTGTTGAGCGCTCAGAACTACGACGCGGGCACCGCCGATGGCATTATCGGCGCCAACACACGCAAGGCGATCCGCAGTGCCCAGCAGTCGTTTGGCTGGCCGGCGGACGGGTATCCGACGCACAAGTTGCTGGAAGGCCTTCGTAACCGCTAAAAAGTAAAAGATCGCAGCACCAAGCTGCGATCTTTTTTGGCCACACGCTATGACCTGACCACCACCTCCTGCTCCAGCACCAATTCCTTGTTCCCCGCATCCAGCCTCACCAACGCGCCCATCGGCAACGTCAGGTTTGGATCGCAATGCCCGCTGCGCCACCCGGCCAACACCGGTATCCGTAAAGGCGCAAAGGTCTGCTTGAGCAAACGCTCCAGAGAAACAGTATCAACCCCCGCCACATCCCCCACCAGAACCCCGCGCAGCTTGTGCAGCGTACCGGCAAGACGTAGATGGGTCAGCAGCCGGTCGATTCGATACAACGGCTCGTTGATGTCCTCCATGAACAGGATGACGTCCCCGGCATCCATCTCATACGGCGTACCCATGGTCGCTGCGATCATCGACAGATTGCCCCCCAGCAAGCGCCCGTGAGCGATACCAGGCTCAATCGTCGTCAACGGGAAGGCAACCGGGTGCGCCAGCACGCTGCCCGCCTTCACCTGTCCTCTGAGCATGTTGAAGAATGAGGGCTCAGTAGGTTTTTGCTTGTCACCCAGCAGGTCGGCATTGAGCATCGGGCCATGAAAGGTCACGAAGCCCGCATAACGGCTGATCGCCAAATGCAGCGCGGTGATGTCGCTGTAGCCGATGAACGGTTTGGCATTGTTGCGCAGCAGCTCAAAGTCGATGCGATCGAGCAACCGTGGCGTACCGTAACCCCCACGCAAGCAAATGATGGCGTCGACCTCACTGTCAGCAAACGCCGCGTGCAGATCATTGAGCCGAACATCGTCGCTGCCGGCCAAGTAATCGTCTTTCTCATGCACGCCGGGGAAAACCCGCAATGAATATCCGCGAGCGCGCATCCAGGCGATGGCCTTATCGGCGTCCAGCGCTGCGGGACCGGCGGGCGCAATAACGCCGATCAGCCCTTGCGACGGTAAAGCCGGAACGGGTGCATGAGGACAAAGGGTGTGAGTCAGTCGAACGGTCATCCATGAATCTCCCAGCGTGAATACGTCAAGCACACAGTAGTCAGGAACGGGGACAAACAGAAGAGGGTTCGTTGCCCCGCAGGTTGCAGGAAAAAGCGCTAATTGCCGTGGGCAAGGCAAAAAAACGCCCGCAAGGCGCAATGCCTTGCGGGCGTTTTCATGTCTTGCAGCCGATCAGGACGACATCAGCTCGGCTTTAACCAGTTTCGCCTGCTCATCGGCGTGATACGAGGAACGTACCAGCGGGCCGGAAGCGACGTTCTTGAAGCCCATCTTGTACCCTTCCTCGGCGAACCAGGCGAACACGTCCGGATGCACAAAGCGCTGGACCGGCAAGTGGCTGCGGGACGGTTGCAGGTACTGACCCAGGGTCAGCATGTCGATGTCATGTTCGCGCATGCGTTTCATGACTTCGATGACTTCTTCGTCAGTCTCGCCCAGCCCCAGCATCAGGCCGGACTTGGTCGGAATGTGCGGCATCATCTGCTTGAAGCGTTGCAACAGGGTCAGCGACCACTGGTAATCCGAACCCGGACGCGCGGCCTTGTACAGGCGCGGTACGGTTTCCAGGTTGTGGTTGAATACATCCGGCGGCTCGGCAGCGGTGATTTCCAGCGCCACGTCCATCCGGCCACGGTAGTCCGGAACCAGGGTTTCGAGCTGTACGTTCGGCGACAGTTTGCGGATCTCGCGGATGCAGTCGGCAAAGTGCTGAGCACCGCCATCACGCAGGTCGTCGCGGTCAACCGAGGTGATGACCACGTACTTGAGTTTCAGGTCGGCGATGGCGATGGCCAGGCTTTGCGGCTCGTTGACGTCCAGTGGCTTCGGACGACCGTGGCCAACGTCGCAAAACGGGCAGCGACGGGTGCAGATATCACCCATGATCATGAAGGTCGCGGTGCCGCCGGAGAAACATTCGCCCAGGTTCGGGCAGGACGCCTCTTCGCAGACACTGTGCAGCTTGTGTTTGCGCAGCAGGGCTTTGATGCGGTCGACTTCCGGGGAAACCGGGATACGCACGCGAATCCAGTCAGGCTTCTTCGGCAGTTCGGTGGTCGGAATGATCTTCACCGGGATACGTGCAACCTTCTCGGCGCCGCGCAGCTTCACGCCGGCTTCAACCTTGGCACGCGGGGCCGGACGCTCGGTGACATCCAGCGTCGGGATCATGGTTTGCACTGCATCAGTAGTCATATCAGTCGATTCCGCCCGTTAGGGTCGTCTGCTCAGCATAGTCGAGGTGTTTGACGAGCTGCGCGCGCAGCCGGGCACTTACCTCGGCAAATTCAATCGATCCTGCGTGATCGCTCAGCTGGGTCATCGCCAGCCCGGCGTAGCCGCAGGGATTAATCCGTCGAAACGGTTCCAGGTTCATGTCCACATTCAGGGCCAGGCCATGAAAGGAGCAACCGTGGCGGATCCGCAGACCCAGAGAAGCGATTTTCGCCCCATTGACGTAGACACCCGGTGCATCCGGCTTGGCCACGGCGGTCACGCCATAGCTGGCCAGCAACTCGATCAGGCATTGTTCCATGCGGCTGACCAGGTCACGCACGCCGAAACCCAGCTTGCGCACATCGAGCAACAGGTAGGCCACCAGTTGGCCGGGACCGTGATAGGTCACTTGACCGCCGCGATCAACCTTTACGACAGGAATATCTCCCGGGAGTAACAGGTGCTCAGCCTTGCCGGCCTGCCCCTGGGTGAACACCGGTGGGTGCTCGACCAGCCAGATCTCGTCCGCGGCATCGCTGCCACGTTCGTTGGTGAAGCGTTGCATGGCATGCCAGACCGGCTCGTAAGCCCTCTGGCCGAGCTCGCGAAAACCCAGCGTGCCAGACATCACAGCACCATGTGCACGAAACCGGTAGCCCGCAACTCGCTGTTGATGTCGTACAGCTGTTCTTGACCGGTGGCGATGATGTGCAGCTGGATGGTCGTGTACTTGCCGTTGGTGCTCTGACGCTCGGCCAGGGTTTTGTGGTCAACGGTCGCGTGTTTCTCAAGGATCGCGATGATCTTGTCCTTGAAACCCACGCCCGTATCGCCGATCACCTTGATAGGGTAATCCGCGCAGGGGAATTCGATCTTTGGCGCCTTTACTTCGTTGTCTGTCATGGCGTAACGGCCTCGTAAGCCGTGGCAACGGACACGGCCCCGAACCAGATTGGAACAGGGCCATGCAAGTCCACACTAATTCAGTTGAACAAGCCGTAGAAGAATAGACGGATGCTATCCCACATGCGGCGGAAGATACCACCCTCGTCGACCGAGTCCAGAGCGATCAGGTCAGCGCTATGCACGACTTTGTCGTCCAGCTTCACTTCGACTTTACCGATTACGTCGCCCTTGGCGATTGGCGCAATCAGTTGCGGGTTCATGGTCATGCTGGCGGCGAGCTTTTTCAGCTGGCCTTTCGGCAGGGTCATGGTCAGGTCTTCAGCCAGGCCGGCCTTGACTTGATTGGTGGTGCCTTTCCAGACAGGAGCCTGAGCCAGCTCGGCGCCTTTCTGATAGAACGTCTGGGTTTCGAAGAAGCGGAAACCGTACGTCAACAGCTTCTGGGTTTCGGAGGCGCGAGCCACTTCACTGTTGGTGCCGAACACCACAGCGATCAGGCGCATGCCATCACGTACCGCCGAAGACACCATGCAGTAGCCGGCTTCGTCGGTGTGGCCGGTTTTCAGACCGTCAACCGTCTTGTCGCGCCACAGCAGCAGGTTACGGTTAGGTTGCTTGATGCCGTTCCAGAAGAACTCTTTCTGCGAGTAGATCGCGTAGTGAGCCGGGTCTTCGTGGATGATCGCGCGAGCCAGTACCGCCATGTCGTGAGCCGACGAGTAGTGCTCCGGGTTCGGCAGACCGGTCGGGTTCATGAAGTGGCTGTTGGTCATGCCCAGATCGGCCGACGTTTTGTTCATCATGTCAGCGAAGGCGTCTTCGCTGCCGGCGATGTGTTCGGAGAGCGCAACGCTGGCGTCGTTACCCGACTGAATGATGATGCCGTGCAGCAGGTCGTTGACAGTGACTTGCGAGCCGACCTTGATGAACATCCGCGAACCGCCGGTACGCCAGGCGTTTTCGCTGACGGTCACCGGGTCCTTTTCGCCGATCTGGCCACGACGGATTTCCAGGGTCGCGATGTACGCGGTCATCAGCTTGGTCAGACTGGCCGGAGGCAGACGCTGGTCACCGTTGTTCTCTACCAGCACGTTGCCGCTGCTGGCGTCCATGAGCACGTAGGATTTTGCGGCCAGTTGCGGTGGCGACGGCATCATCTCGACCGCGAAAGCGGCAGGCGAGAGGAGCAGCGGTACTAGCAAGCACAGGCGTTTGGCAAAGGTGGTGATGTTCATCCGTCTCTCGAAATCGCTAATGGGAACTGCCCGAAGGCAAAACTAATCAGATGGCCTTCTAACGGGCCATCGCGTGTTCAGTCGTTCACTCTATAACCCTTGCCGGGCTTTTGTTCTTTAGGAGCCAACAACCAGGTCCACCCCCCAAACCGCAAGCGAACCGTCAATCTAGTACCGCGTATTACTCGGCAGTGACCAGGCTCGGCGAACCGAGATTGGCCAGCCGCACACTGTTCTGCACTTGCTGGATTTCACCCGACGAGCCGATTGGCCCCAGGCGTACCCGATGCAGCGTCTGTTGATTGCGCACGATGGAGCTGATGAACACCGGAGCGCTCACCATCCCGCTGAGCTTCGCTCTCAGGAGCTCTGCAGCGTCCGGGTTGGCGAACGCGCCCACCTGCAGATACTGGCCAGAGGCTGGTACAGAAGCGTTTTTTTTGGCATCGATCGGCACGGGCACAACGGTCGCGGCGTGTTGCTGCGACGGTGGTGTCCATTGCTCGACCGTGCCAGTGGACGCGGTCACGGTCGGTGCGGCATTTTGCGCGATTTGTGGCTCGTTGAGCATCAACGGCGCCGGACGGCCTTTTTGCGCCCACCATTCTTGCGGATCGATACCTTCGACCTTGACTCGCGCAGTACCGGCTTCGGCGTATCCGAGCTTCTTCGCGGCCGCGTAGGACAAGTCGATGATTCGGTCCGAATAGAACGGTCCGCGATCGTTGACCCGCAGGATCACGGCCTTGTTGTTGTCCAGGTTGGTCACCCGAACGTAACTGGGCAGTGGCAAAGTCTTGTGCGCGGCGCTCATGCCGTACAGGTCATAAACTTCGCCATTGGCGGTGTTCTGACCGTGGAACTTGGTGCCATACCACGACGCCGTGCCCGAAGCGACGTAGCGCTTGGACTCTTGCATCGGGAAGTAAGTCTTGCCCAGCACCGTGTACGGGTTGGCTTTATAAGGACCGGAGTGCAGAGTCGGCGTGGCATCCGGGATGCGCGATACGTCGACGTCCCACCACGGCGCGCCATCTTTGTGCGCGCGGTTGATGTCCAGGCCTGGCGCTGCGCGCACGGCCGTGGAAGGTTTTTGGGTCGGCGAACGGCTGGTCGAACAACTGGCGACCAGCACGGCCAACGCGGCGAATGCCATCAGCTTCAGGGGTTTATTCATAGGCAATGCCTGCATTACTTGACGCCCCGTGCTTGGACCAGCTGTTCAGACAGTTGATGTACGGCCATGGCGTACATCACACTGCGGTTATACCGCGTGATGGCGTAAAAATTCTTCAGGCCCATCCAGTATTCAGGCCCCTGGGCACCTTCCAGGCGGAAAGCCGTAACCGGCATATCATCGCGCAGCGCATCATGACTTGACCACCCCAGCGCCCGCAACTCCTCGACGGTTTTAATCGGTTCGATGCCCGTGGTCAAACCTTCGTCCACCTGATCGCCACGCATATCGGCGCGACTCACCACTGGTTCGCCGGCCACCCAGCCGTGACGCTTGAAATAACTGGCGACGCTGCCAATGGCATCGTCCGGATTGGTCCAGATATTAATGTGCCCGTCACCGTCAAAATCCACCGCATAGGCGCGAAAGCTGCTCGGCATGAACTGCGGCAAGCCCATTGCGCCAGCGTAAGAGCCTTTGAGCGTCAGCGGATCGACCTGCTCTTCCCGGGCCAGCATCAGGAACTCACGCAATTCCTTGCGGAAAAATTCGGCACGGGGAGGATAGTCAAAACCCAGGGTCGACAAGGCGTCGATTACCCGAAAACTGCCGGTATTACGGCCAAAAAAGGTCTCGACACCAATGATCGAAACAATCACCTGCGCCGAGACACCGTATTCCTCTTCGGCACGGGCCAGTACCGCCTCGTGCTGACGCCAGAAGTCCACACCGCGGGCGATGCGCGCGTCGGTGATGAACATCGGCCGGTATTCTTTCCACTGTTTGACCCGCTCGGCAGGTTTCGAGATCGCGTCCAGAATCGACTGCTTGCGCTCGGCTTCGCGGAACACGCCCATCAGTTGCTCACCGGCAAAACCGTAGTCGCGGGTCATTTCACCGACGAATTCGGCCACCTGCGGTGAGCCTTCGTAATCGCCGGCCAACGCTTGCTGCGCTGTGCCAAGGATGCTTACCAGGCAGACCCATGGCGCATATCGAGTTGCCCAGCCACGCATTACTTGCATTGAAATCTTCACCTTATTCAAACCTGAGCGATCCACTTACGATGGGTATGGATCGACATCAAAACCCCAAACGCTGACAGCAACGTCACCAGCGAAGTTCCTCCGTAGCTAATGAACGGCAACGGCACCCCCACAACCGGCAACAGGCCACTGACCATACCGATGTTGACGAAAACGTAAACAAAAAACGTCATGGTCAGGCTGCCCGCGAGCAATTTACCGAACAATGTCTGGGCCTGGGCGGTAATTACCAGCCCGCGACCGATCAACAGTAGATAAATCAGCAGCAGTGCGCAGATACCCACCAGGCCGAATTCTTCGCCCAAGACCGCAATAATGAAGTCGGTGTGACTTTCCGGCAGGAAGTCCAGGTGCGACTGGGTGCCGAGCAACCAGCCCTTGCCGAACACACCGCCGGAACCGATGGCGGCTTTCGATTGAATGATATTCCAGCCAGTGCCCAGAGGATCGCTCTCAGGATCGAGGAAGGTCAGGATTCGCTGCTTCTGGTAGTCGTGCATGATGAAGTACCACATGCCGACCGCCACCGGCACAGCGGCGGCAATCACGCTGAGAATCCAGCGCCAGCGCAGGCCACCCATGAACAGAACGAACGCGCCACCGGCGAGGATCAGCAGCGAAGTGCCGAGGTCGGGTTGACGCACGATCAGGATGAACGGCAACCCGATCAGGAACAGACTGACGCCCACATGCTTGAACTGCGGCGGCAAGGTGCGCTTGGACAGATACCAGGCGATGGTCGCAGGCATCAGGATCTTCATGAATTCCGAAGGCTGGAAGCGGATCACCCCGGGAATGTTGATCCAGCGTGTGGCGCCCATGGCGTTGTGACCCATGACATCCACCACCACCAGCAACAGCACGCCGAGGACATAACCGACTGGCACCCAACGGGCCATGAAACGCGGCTCGAACTGGGCGATGACGATCATCGACATCAGGCCAATGCCGAATGAGGTGGCTTGCTTGGTCAACAGGTCCCAGCTCTTGCCGCTGGCCGAATACAGCACGAACAGGCTGCCGGCGGCGAGGGTCAGCAGCAGGATCAGCAACGGACCGTCGATGTGCATGCGTTGCAACAGCGTCGCGCGGCGACGCATCACATCCTCGCTGGAGAGGATGCGATCGAAATTACTCTTCACGGGCCGTAGCCTCCGCACTGATAGGGCTGGCGTATTCGGCCTTCAACCGACCGTCCTGGTCCAGAAGCCAGGCGTCCATGATTTGACGCACCACAGGCGCTGCGACGCCGGAACCGGACTCGCCGTTCTCGACCATCACCGACACCACGATTTGCGGGTTGTCGGCCGGCGCGAAGCCAACGAACAAGGCGTGATCGCGGTGGCGTTCCTGAATCTTGGAGCGGTCGTACCTCTCGCCCTGTTTGATCGCGACGACCTGGGCCGTACCACTTTTGCCCGCGATGCGGTATTGCGCACCGATCGCCGCTTTACGTGCCGTACCGCGGGCGCCGTGCATCACCTGCTGCATCCCATGGTTGACCTTGGTCCAGTCGGACGGGTCACGCAGAATGATGTCCGGCATCGGATTTTCATCCTTCGGCCGCTCGCCTTCGACGGTCCTGGCCAGGTGCGGACGTTTCCAGACACCCTTGTTCGCGACCAGCGCCGTGGCCTGGGCCAGTTGCAATGGCGTTGCTTGCATGTAGCCCTGACCAATCCCCAGAATCAGCGTTTCACCGGGAAACCAGGCCTGACGCCGGGTTGCACGCTTCCATTCACGGGTCGGCATCAGTCCCGACGACTCTTCGAACATGTCCAGCGAAACCTTCTGGCCGATGCCGAACTTGCTCATGTACGCCGACAAGCGATCGATTCCCAGTTTGTGGGCCAGGTCGTAGAAGTAGGTGTCGTTGGACCGCATGATCGCCGTATCCAGATCGACGTAGCCGTCACCGGAACGGTTCCAGTTACGGTACTTGTGATCGTAGTTGGGCAACTGGTAATAACCGGGGTCATACACCCGACTCGACGCGGTCACAACGCCAGCATCCAGGCCCGCAATTGCCACTGCCGGCTTGATGGTCGAGCCCGGCGGGTACAGGCCGCGCAGCACGCGGTTGAACAGTGGCCGGTCAATGGAATCGCGCAGCTCGGCGTAGGCTTTGAAACTGATGCCGGTAACGAACAGGTTCGGGTCAAAACTCGGCTGACTGACCATCGCCAGGACTTCGCCGGTTTTCGGGTCCAGTGCCACTATCGCACCACGACGACCGCCGAGTGCCGCTTCGGCCGCTTCCTGCAATTTGATGTCCAGGCTCAGGACGATGTCCTTGCCGGGAATCGGATCGGTACGCTTGAGCACGCGCAACACGCGGCCTCGAGCGTTGGTCTCGACTTCTTCGTAACCCACCTGACCGTGCAGTTCGGGCTCGTAGAAACGCTCGATACCGGTTTTGCCGATGTGGTGGGTGCCGCTGTAATTGACCGGATCGAGTGATTTCAGCTCTTTCTCGTTGATCCGCCCCATGTAACCCACCGAGTGCGCAAAGTGCGCGCCCTGCGGATAGTGACGCACCAGCTGCGCGACCACTTCAACACCCGGCAGACGGAACTGATTCACCGCGATGCGGGCGATCTGTTCTTCGCTCAGCTCGAACAGGATCGGCACCGGCTCGAATGGCCGGCGCCCCTGACGCATGCGTTTCTCGAAGATCGCCCGGTCCTCGGGCGTCAGCCCCAGCACTTCGACAATCACGTCGAGTACTTGCTGCCAGTCGCCTGAGCGCTCGCGGGTCATGCTCAGGCTGAAGCTGGGCCGGTTATCCGCCACCACCACGCCATTGCGGTCGAAGATCAGCCCGCGCGTTGGCGGAATCGGTTGCACATGGACACGGTTGTTTTCCGACAGCGTCGAGTGGTACTCGTACTGAACCACCTGGAGGAAATACAGCCGCGCGATCAGCACACAGAACAGCGACACCACCGCAATGGCCCCGAACATGACGCGGCCACGCACCAGACGGGCGTCTTTTTCGTGGTCCTTGATGCGGATCGGCTGGGGCATGAGGGCAGAACTACTTGTGGTAAGGGTGGCCGGACAGAACTGTCCAGGCACGATACAGCTGTTCGCCGATCAGAATTCGCACCAGCGGGTGCGGCAACGTCAATGGCGAGAGCGACCAGCGCTGATCGGCCCGGGCACAGACTTCCGGCGCCAGCCCTTCGGGGCCGCCGACCATGAAATTCACCGTGCGCGAGTCCAGCCGCCAGCGATCGAGCTCGACCGCCAACTGCTCGGTACTCCAGGGCTTGCCATGGACTTCGAGGGTCACAACGCGCTCGTTCGGCCCGACCTTGGCCAGCATGGCTTCGCCCTCCTGACGGATGAAGCGCGCCACGTCGGCGTTCTTGCCACGGGTGTTGAGCGGTATTTCCACCAGTTCCAGCGCCAGCTCGGACGGAAGACGCTTGGCATATTCATGCCAGCCTTCTTCCACCCACTTGGGCATGCGTGAACCGACAGCGATCAGTCGCAGTCGCACAGCGGTCCCTTATTGCTGGTCTTTGTTGAGTTTGACGAAATGCTCGTGGGTGTTTTCCGGGCTGTGGTGAGCCGCGTTCAGAGCACGGCTCTGTTCTGCACCGGACCACAGACGCTCCAGGTCGTAAAACTGACGAGCCGAAGCGGTCATCATGTGCACGATGACATCATCCATATCCAGCAGGACCCAGTCGCTGTCGCCCTTGCCTTCTTCACCCAGCGGCTTGACGCCCAGGGCTTTGACCGCCTCGCGGACCTTATCCAGCATCGCGCCGATCTGGCGGTTGGAGGTACCGGTAGCGATGATCATGAAGTCAGTGATGCTCTGCTTTTCACGAACGTCGATCACCTGAATGTCCTGGCCCTTGACGTCTTCCAGGGCCGCCACGGCAACCTTGACCAGCTCTTCGCCGCGCAGCTCAGGGCCGGTTGGAACCTCTACTGGCAGCGGGGCGCTCTTGAACGTGCCTTTGCGCTTTACTTTAGTTACGTCTTTGTCAGTCATATAAAACTCGTTTTGCTCGTATGTTCGGGCGCTTCGGTACACGCGTTCACGTGTGTTGAAGCGCTCCCTTTTTCAGTTCGACGCACGGTAGAGTCCGTGCGCATCGATGTAGGCCAGGACCGCGTCGGGCACCAGGAAACGTACCGACTTACCGCTGGCCAGCAGTTGACGGATCTGGGTGGCGGATACCGCGAGCGGCGTCTGCCAGACGAATGCAATCTGTCCGCTCGGCCCTTTGAGGGCCAGCGGGTCGCTCACCGAGCGCGCCGCCAACAGATTGCGCAAGGCATCTGGCGGTTCGCTGTCGGCATCCGGGCGTTGCAGCACCAGGATGTGGCAATGCTGGAGCAACTCTTCCCAGCGGTGCCAAGTAGGCAGGCCGCAAAATGCGTCCCAGCCCAAAAGTAGAAAAACCTGATCTTCAGCGGCCAGTTCGGCACGCATCAGTTCCAGGGTATCGATAGTGTAGGACGGTTTGTCCCGTTGTAACTCGCGGGCGTCCACCACCAGCGGCGCCACACCGGCCGCCGCGCACTCGACCATCGCCAGGCGGTCTTTGGCCGACACCTGCGGCGTACCGCGATGAGGCGGTCTGGCACTGGGTGTCAGACGCAGCTCATCGAGCGCCAGCGATTCAGCGACTTCCAGCGCACTGCGCAAATGGCCGATGTGCACCGGGTCGAAGGTCCCACCCAGCATGCCAATGCGTCGAGGCGCAGGCTCGCTGGCGGTGACCGGGGCTGACATGTCGAGGTCGCCCAAGTCAGTCCGACGCCTGGCCGCGCAATTGACCATCACCGACTACGATGTACTTCTCGCAGGTCAGACCTTCGAGACCCACCGGGCCGCGGGCGTGCAGCTTATCAGTAGAAATGCCAATCTCGGCACCCAATCCGTATTCGAAGCCATCGGCGAAGCACGTTGGGGTGTTGATCATTACCGACGACGAATCGACCTGCGCGACAAAACACCGGGTGTCGGCAAGGTTTTCGCTGACAATCGAATCGGTGTGATGGGAGCCGTACTGATTAATATGTTCGATGGCCTGGTCGAGCCCGTCGACCACACGGATCGAGAGAATCGGCGCCAGGTATTCGGTGTTCCAGTCATCGTCGGTGGCCACCGAAGCATCGATGATTGCCCGGGTACGCTCGCAGCCGCGCAGTTCGACGCCTTTTTCACGGAACTGCGCAGCCATCGATGGCAGGAAATCCTTGGCGACCGACTGGTCCACCAGCAGGGTTTCCATGGCCCCGCAAATACCATAGCGGTAGGTCTTGGCATTGAACGCAATGCGCTGGGCTTTCGGCAGGTCGGCGTGGGCACTGACGTAAACGTGACAGATGCCGTCCAGGTGCTTGATCACCGGCACGCGGGCATCGCGACTGACCCGTTCGATCAGGCCACGGCCACCACGGGGCACGATAACGTCGACGTATTGAGGCATGGTGATCAACGCACCCACCGCGGCACGGTCCGTGGTTTCGACCACTTGCACCACGGCGGCAGGTAAATCGGCTTCGGCCAGACCGCGCTGGATACAGGCGGCAATGGCACGATTGGAATGAATCGCCTCGGAGCCGCCACGCAGGATGGTCGCGTTGCCGGACTTCAGACACAGGCTGGCGGCATCGATGGTCACGTTCGGCCGGGATTCGTAAATGATCCCGATCACGCCCAACGGCACGCGCATCTTGCCGACCTGAATGCCCGACGGACGAAAGCTCATGTCGCGGATCGCGCCGACCGGGTCTGGCAGAGCCGCGACCTGACGCAAACCGACGATCATGCCGTCGATGCGTTCCGGGGTCAGCGCCAGACGCTCAAGCAATGCGGGCTCAAGACCATGGGCGCGGCCAGCGGCCAAATCCAGCTCATTGGCAGCCGTCAGCTCAGCGCGTGCGGCGTCCAACGCATTGGCAGCAGCCTGCAAGGCGCGGTTTTTCTGCGCGGTGCTGGCACGGCCAATGACGCGAGAAGCCTCGCGGGCAGCGCGACCCAGGCGGGTCATGTAGTCAAGAACGGACTCAGTCATGGTCTGGCGTGGACTTGGTAAAGAGGAAAGCGGCAGATTATAGCTGTCGCGTCACTCGACTAACAGCGGTGACGGGCGGATGGTCGAAATGGAGGGCAATTTGCCGATGTTCAGCCGTGATTAAGCTGCAAATTGTTATCATCACGACTCAATCAGCCCTGATAAACGCCGTTCATCATGACCAACCTGACTGTTCGCGCGTCCGCGACGAGCCTGCCCAAGGGGCTCGCGGATCAATTTTTCGACAGAGATGCCCAAACGCTGGCCCGGGAACTACTCGGCAAAGTCATCCGTCACCGGGTCGACGGCCTCTGGCTCAGCGCCCGGATTATCGAGACCGAAGCCTATTACTTCGAAGAAAAAGGCAGCCACGCCTCCCTCGGCTACACAGAAAAACGTAAAGCTCTGTTTCTGGACGGCGGCCACATCTATATGTATTACGCCCGGGGTGGCGATTCCCTGAACTTCAGCGCCCAGGGCCCGGGCAATGCAGTGCTGATCAAGTCCGCCTATCCGTGGGTCGATGACTTGAGCGGACCGGCGAGCCTGGCGCAGATGCTGCGGAACAATCCCGACGCCCAAGGTCGCCCCCGCCCTTCGCAAAAGCTTTGCGCCGGACAGACTTTGCTTTGCAAGGCGCTGGGCCTGAAGGTGCCGGTCTGGGATGCCAAGCGCTTCGACCACGAAGTGCTGCGGGTCGAAGATGTCGGCGCGGCGCCTGTTCACATCATACAAACCACGCGACTGGGCATACCCCACGGCCGCGATGAGCATTTGATGTACCGCTTCGTCGATGCGGCTTACGCACCGTATTGCACGCGCAACCCGCTGCGACGGGGGCAGATCGAAGGGCGCGATTATTTTTTGCTGTGAGCACAACTCCTGCGGGGGTCAATTAATAAGAGGGAGTTGTTTTTATGGGCCCATGGCTCGATAGCGTGACCGGTTGGTTGACGGTCAACCCGCAATGGCTGGCCGCGGCGGTGTTCATTGTGGCCTGTGTGGAATGCCTGGCGATTGTCGGGCTGATCGTGCCCGGTACGGTGTTGCTGTTTGCCGTGGCGGTACTGGCCGGTAGCGGCGCGCTGTCGCTGGGGGAAACGCTGTTACTGGGGTTCCTCGGTGGCATGCTGGGCGACATTATTTCGTACTTCGTCGGACGACATTTCCATCAGAACATCCGGCGTCTGCCAGGGTTGCGCCATCATCCGGAGTGGATCGCCGGGGCCGAGGCGTATTTCCAGCGTTACGGTATCGCCAGCCTGTTGGTCGGGCGCTTCATCGGCCCGCTGCGGCCGATGTTGCCGATGGTCGCGGGGATGTTCGATATGCCCTTCCCGCGCTTCGCCGCCGTCAGCCTACTGGCCGCCGCCGGCTGGAGCGTCGCGTATCTGCTGCCCGGCTGGGCCACCGGTGCGGCGATTCGCCTGCCGTTACCGGAGGGTTTCTGGCCTGAGGCGGGCATCGTCGCCGGTAGCATCGCCCTCATGGTGGGCCTGAGCATCACCAGCAGCATGCGCCGTCATCGCAAAGCGACGATGCTGATTACTGGAATGAGCGTCCTGATCTTGGCCGGTCTGTTTATCGGTTATCCGCACCTGAGCGCCCTCGATCAGGGCGTGATGACCCTGGTGCAGGAGCACCGCAGCCCGCTGCTCGATGAAGTGGCGGTGACGTTCACGCTGATCGGCGAGTTTCGCAACATGCTGTTGTTCAGCGCCCTGCTGACGGGGTTGCTGTTGCTCACTCGGCAATGGCGCCAGGCGATTTTCGCCGGTAGCACCCTGCTAGGCACCGCACTGGGCAACACCGCGACCAAACACTTTTTCGCCCGTGTACGCCCGGAAGTGTTGAGCGATCCTCTGACCAGCTACAGCATGCCCAGCGGCCACGCCTCGGGCGCTTTTGCGCTATTTCTGACGCTGGCCGTGCTGGCCGGCCGCGGACAACCACCGCGCATGCGCCTGACCTGGCT
This sequence comes from Pseudomonas sp. Ma2-10, assembly GCF_054330215.1. NCBI lineage: Bacteria > Pseudomonadati > Pseudomonadota > Gammaproteobacteria > Pseudomonadales > Pseudomonadaceae > Pseudomonas > Pseudomonas sp. Ma2-10. The sequence continues at coordinate 181,896 of NZ_JBTEYL010000008.1, forward strand.
GTTGTTGGGTTGCTTGCCGGCACTGGCGATTGCCCTGTCGCGGGTGTACCTGGGCGCGCACTGGCCAACGGATGTACTGGCCGGCGCGATGCTGGCAGCGTGCGTGTGTGCGGCGAGCTTGTGGTTGAGTCAGCGCCCGGCACCGCTCAACGCCATGCCACCGAGGACCTGGTGGCTGATATTGCCGGCGATGGCAGCACTGTTCGGGCTCTTTGCATTGCGGCACTTACCGTATGCGATGTTGCGGTATGCCTACTGATCAGGCAAACAACTCACCCTGCAGCTCATCTAGCAGCGCCTGAATCGCATCCAGTCGCTGCTGCGGATCATCGAGCTGCAGCAGGTCGATCTTGTCCACTTCGGCAAACGGCAACAGATACGCCAACTGATTGGCCAACGACTGCTGCCCGGTTGCTTCGGTGCCCATGTTCAATGCTTCGACCATCGGGTGTTCGGCCAAGGCTTTGAGCAGTGCAACCAGCTCGGCGTCCTCGTCCTGCAGTGGTTGCTCAGGCTCGTCCTCCAGCCACTCGACCTCGGCGACGGTCAGTTGATCGCGCTGAACCTCGGTGCGCAACACCTGGAAACGCCGCCCGCCCAGCACCCGAATGCCCAGCAAGCCATTGTCCTGCTGTTTGAAATCAGTGATCAGCGCCTCGCATCCGACCAGCGCGTAGCCCGCCGGGGCGATGCCGACCTCTTTGCCGTCGAGGATGCACACCACGCCGAAGCCGCCGCCCTGTTTCATGCAGCGACTGATCATGTCCAGGTAGCGCGCCTCGAATATCTGCAAATCGAGGATGCAGCCAGGAAACAACACCGTATTCAGCGGAAAAAGCGGCAAGTTCATAGACATTTCCTTACACCACCATCGACACCGCCAACGGCAGGAAAACTGCCGTGGCCACGCCCATCAGACTCATCGCCAGCGCCGCGAAGGCGCCGCACTCTTCATTTTCCTGCATCGCCACCGCCGTGCCGACCGCATGGGCGGTCATGCCCAGCGCCATACCGCGCGCCTCAGGGCTGTGCACGCCCAGTCGGGTCAAAAGACTCGGCCCGAAGATCGCCCCGATCACCCCGGTAATCAACACGAACACTGCCGCCAGCGCCGCGACGCCACCGATCTGCTCTGCCACCAGCATGGCAATCGGCGACGTCACCGACTTCGGCGCCATGGTCATCAGGATCATGTGTTCGGCACCAAACGACCAGCCCAGCAATACGCCCATGCCGGTGGCGACGACACCACCTATCACCAGCGTAGTAAATATCGGCCAGAACAACTGCCGAATGCGTCGCAGATTGAGGTACAGCGGCACAGCCAGTGCAACGGTCGCCGGCCCCAGCAGGATGCTGAGGATCTCGGTGCTCTTGCGGTATTCGGCATAGGTCAGGCCGCAACCCACCAATACGCCAATCACCAGCAGCATCGAGACCAGTACCGGTTGCAGAAAGATCCAGCGGGTTTTCTCGAACGCCGCCAGCACCAGTTGATAAGCCCCCAGCGTAATACCGATACCGAACAACGGATGATGAATCACCGACGCCCAGGCGCCGTGCCAGTCGAAGATCATTGGCCGTCCTCACGATGAGCGTGACGCTTGACCATGCGCTGCATCAGTACGCCAGCGAAGGCCAGGGACAGCAGCAGTGACAACACCAGCGCGCCGACGATGGCCCAGAAATCCGCGGCAATGTCTTTGGCGTAGACCATCACGCCCACCGCGGGCGGTACCAGAAGCAAGGGCAGATAACGCAGCAGACTGCTGGCCGCGAGGTTCAGCGGCTCGCCGACCTGGCCACGACTGATCAGGAACACCAGCAGCAACAGCAGGCCGACAATCGGCCCCGGCAGCACCGGTAAAAACAAGTGGTTGATGGCTGTGCCCAGCAATTGGAACAGCACCAGCCAGGTCAGGCCACGTAACAACATTCGTCAACTCCCGCCAATATCATCCCGCACAAGCGGGCCGAGCATTATAAGCACGCCAACGCCATAGACAGGCATTCGCCAAAATCATGGTCAGTTGACCGGAGCCATTTGCCATGTTGATCTAAAGTGGTACTCCGGGAGGTCAAATCCCCCCCCAAAAAACTATAAAACCGATGAACCCAAGGAGAGTCTCAATGCCCCATGTTCCAGTTGCAGAGCTCAAAGATTATGTCGGTAAGGAACTCGGACGTTCCGAATGGCTCACCATTGATCAGGAGCGCATCAACCTGTTCGCCGAAGCCACAGGGGACTATCAGTTCATCCACGTCGACCCGGTCAAAGCCGCGCAAACGCCATTTGGCAGCACCATTGCACACGGTTTCCTGTCGCTGTCGTTGATCCCCAAACTGATGGAAGACATCCTGATCCTCCCTGAAGGGGCGAAGATGGTGGTCAACTACGGCTTGGACACCGTGCGCTTCATCCAGCCAGTAAAGGTCAATTCCAGGGTGCGACTCAAGGTCGACATGAACGAAGTCATCGAGAAAAAGCCCGGCCAATGGCTGCTCAAAGCCACTGCCACGCTTGAGATCGAAGGCTCGGACAAACCGGCCTACATCGCCGAGCCACTGTCTCTGTGCTTCGTGTAACTCATCCCGGACGCGAAACAGCTCACGCTGTTTCGCACCCTCTCCTGTTTCCTCGCTATATAAGGTCAAACAGCTGCGGCATACTCGGTCGCCTAATTGCCCGGATCCCGCTATGCGCCCACTTGCACTCCTCGCTCTGACCCTGTTGCTCACCGCTTGCGGCGACGGCGAATCGCTGTTGCCCCCCGACGCCCGGTTGCCGGACGGCGGACGCTATCGCGGTGAACTGGTCAACGGATTGCTGCAAGGCCAGGGCCGTATCGATTACCCGAATGGCAGCTGGTACGCCGGCGATTTCGACCAGGGTCAATGGCATGGCCAGGGGGAATGGCACGGCAGCAACGGCGAAGTCTATCGCGGGGGATTCAATCTAGGGCTGTTCGACGGCAAAGGCACACTGACCACTCGCGGCAGCAGTTTCACCGGCGGTTTCAAAGTCGGTCGACGGGACGGCGAAGGCACCCTCAAAGAAAACGGCATGACCTACCGCGGTGAATTCAAAGCCGATCAATATTCAGGGCTCGGTCGTCTCGAACTCGAAGACGGCAGTTCGTATCAGGGCCAGTTCGCCCACGGCCAACCCAACGGCGAAGGCCAACGGGGCGACGCCAGCGGCAATCAGTTCACCGGGCATTTCGTCGATGGCCAGCTCGAAGGCAACGGGACGTTCAACAGCGCCGATGGCGATATCTATGTCGGCGGTTTCAAGAACAACCAACTGCACGGCAAGGGCCGCTACGAGAACACCGACGGTGATGTCTGGCTCGGTCTGTTCAAGGACGGGTCGCTGAACGGCAAGGGCGAGTTGATCGGCGCCGACGGCAGTCATTACATCGGCCAGTTCAGTGACTGGCGCTTCACCGGCCAAGGTCGATTGAACCTGTCGGACGGCAGCTTTTACATCGGCCAGTTCGACGGTGACAGTTACTCGGGGCGCGGCACCCTAGTGCTGACTGACGGCACGGTGCAAAACGGTACGTGGATGAATGGCCAGCGTGTTCGCGATGCCAATGGCAAGCTCCTGCCCGATAGCCTGGAGCTCGGTTTACTGGCCCAGGGCCGCTTGCTCGACGATGCACTGTCCAACGTGCCGGCTTCGACCCCGGAGGTCGAGTTGTACACCCTGACACTCGGCGGTGACGGCAAGCAAAGTGTGTTCCTGCGCGAATCCGATTACGTCAGCAACATGCTCAGCAGCCGCTTTGGTGCGTTTGGCCAGATCCGCTTGGTGAACCATCGCGACCATCTCGTCGACCGGCCGATGGCCACCCGGGAAAGCCTGCGCCGCGCCGCCGCCGCCCTGGCCGAACGCAGTGGCCCGGAAGACTTGATCTTCATCTACCTGACCAGTCACGGCACCCGCGAACACGAACTGGTGCTCGACCAGCCGCGCATGGAACTGTCCGACCTGCCGGCCGACGAACTCGCCGCGGCTCTCTCACCGCTGAAAAACCGCGACAAGATCATCGTGATTTCGTCCTGCTACTCCGGTGGCTTCATTCCGGCGCTCAAGGATGAACGCACCCTGATCATGACCGCCTCGCGCGCTGACCGCGTGTCCTTCGGCTGCTCGGAAGAAGCCAACTTCACCTACTTCGGCGATGCGCTATTCGCCCAGGCACTGAACCAGACCGACGATCTGGAGCAAGCCTTCAAATTGGCCAATGCCACCGTCGCCGAACGTGAACTGGCGGACAGCTTCGAAGCCTCTGAACCACAGATCTGGGCGCCGAAAACCGTCCTCTCTCACTGGCAACTATTACGCAAGCAGCAGGCACGAAAAGCGCTTCAAAGTGTCTCCAACAGCAGCAAGGATACAAAGAGCAACTAAGCTGATTAGTACCAAGGGGGAAACGCTATGTACTTGACGCCTCAGCACGTACTGCTTGCCGGAGCTACCGGTTTGACCGGTGAACATCTTCTTGACCGTCTGCTCAATGAGCCAACTATTTCACGGGTTCTGGCACCCTCACGCCGGCCATTGGCCGAGCATCCCCATCTGGAAAACCCGGTCGGCGACCCTGCTGTGTTTCTGCCGCAATTGAATGGTCGCGTCGACATCGCCTACTGCTGCCTGGGCACCACAATCAAGAAAGCCGGCTCGGAACAGGCGTTTCGCGCGGTGGACCTGGACATGGTGGTGGCGTTCGCCAAACGTGCACGGGAGATGGGCGCACGGCACCTGATCGTGATCAGTTCCCTGGGGGCCGATCGGAGATCCTCTGTTCTCTACAACCGGGTCAAAGGCGAGATGGAATATGCATTGCGCGCACAGGACTGGCCGCAACTGACCATTTGCCGTCCTTCGCTGCTGCTGGGCGAGCGTATGGAACCGCGTATGGCTGAACAATTCGTCGGGCCTTTGTCCCGTTTGATCCCCGGCAAATACCGCGGCATCGAAGCCTGCCAACTGGCCCGCGCCATGTGGCGACTGGCACTGGAAGAGCAGGACGGGGTGCGGGTCGTGGAGTCGGATGAGTTGCGCAAGTTAGGTAAGTAAATCTGTGGCGTCCAGGAAGACGCCATCGCTCGCGATCAGAGCGCGAAGCGCTCTCCTACAATCCACCCGTTGCCTGAAAACTTACCCCGATCACCGTCAGCACCGACAGCGGCAACAGCAGCGTGTCGAGCAACGCACTGGCCGGCAGGTCGACGCCCGGATAGCTCGGGGCTTCGGCGCCAAAGCGGTCCATGGCGCAGCAACCGCCGTTCATGGCATACAAATCCAGGCGCGTCCCCGAATACACCACCGGTGCACCAGGCTTGGCGGCATCAAGCGTTCGCACCGTGGCGCAGCCAGCCAATTGCAGCGCCAGCACAATCGCCAGCAGCTTATTCATCGCTGGTCAGATGGTGTTCGCCCCAACGCGGCAGCATGTCCTGGGGAATGTTCAGCAGATTGAGAATTCGCGCCACGACAAAATCGATCAAGTCGTCGATGGTTTGCGGCTGATGATAAAAGCCTGGCGATGCCGGCAAAATCGTCACGCCCATGTTCGACAGCTTGAGCATGTTCTCCAGATGGATACTCGAGTACGGCGCCTCACGCGGCACCAGAATCAGTTGACGACGTTCCTTCAAGGTGACGTCGGCAGCACGCTCGATCAGGTTGTTGCAAGCCCCCGTCGCAATAGCCGACAAGGTCCCGGTGGAACACGGCACCACCACCATCGCTGCTGGCGCGCCGGAGCCCGAGGCCACCGGCGACATCCAGTCTTCCTTGCCGTACACCCGAATCTGTCCGGCGGCAGCGCCGGTGTATTCGGTGAGGAAAGCCTGCATCATCTGGGTTTTCGGCGGCAACGTAACGTCTGTCTCGGTGGCCATCACCAGTTGCGCAGCCTTGGAGATAATGAAGTGCACTTCGCGGTCTTCACGAATCAGGCAGTCAAGCAGGCGCAAACCGTATTGGGCGCCTGAAGCGCCGGTCATCGCCAGCGTGATGCGTTCCGGGCCGTTGTTCATTGCAGCGCCTCGGCAAGTTTGCCGTGCAGGCCGCCGAAGCCGCCGTTGCTCATGATCACCACGTGAGTGCCGGGCTGGGCCTGGCTCTTCACACGTTCGATAATGCCTTCCAGCGATTCGCTGACGATCGAGGGCACCGTGCACAACGCAGCAGTCGCCCCCAGATCCCAACCGAGGTTAGCCGGCGCGTACCAGATCACTTGATCGGCATCGGCCACGCTTTCCGGCAAGCCGTCGCGGTGAGCGCCGAGTTTCATGGAGTTGGAGCGCGGCTCGATGATCGCAATCAACGGCGCACCGCCAATGCGCTTGCGCAGACCGTCGAGGGTCGTGGCAATAGCCGTCGGGTGGTGAGCAAAGTCGTCGTAGATGGTAATGCCACGGACCTCCGCCACTTTCTCCATCCGGCGCTTGACGCTTTTGAATGCACTCAGCGCAGCGATGCCCATGGACGGCACAACACCAACGTGGCGCGCCGCAGCCAACGTGGCCAGCGCGTTGGCGACGTTGTGTTGGCCGGTCATGTCCCACTCGACCACACCTTGGGCAACACCGTCGAACATCACTTCAAACTTCGAACCGTCTTCGCTGAACAGTTTGACCTGCCACTGACCGCCGGCACCGGTGGTTTGCACCGGCGTCCAGCAGCCCATCTCGATCACACGCTGCAACGCAGGCTCAGTAGTCGGGTGGATCACCAGGCCTTCGCTCGGGATGGTCCGCACCAAATGGTGGAATTGTCGCTCGATGGCAGATAAATCGGGGAAGATGTCGGCATGATCGTATTCCAGGTTGTTCAGGATCGCCGTGCGCGGGCGGTAGTGAACGAACTTGGAACGCTTGTCGAAGAACGCGCTGTCATATTCATCGGCCTCGATCACGAAGAACGGAGTGCCCCCCAGTCGAGCGGACACCGAGAAATTTTGCGGCACGCCGCCGATCAGGAAACCCGGGCTCATGCCCGCGTGTTCCAGCACCCAGGCGAGCATGCTACTGGTGGTGGTTTTGCCGTGGGTACCAGCGACAGCCAGTACCCAGCGACCTTGCAGCACGTGATCCGCCAGCCATTGCGGGCCGGAGACATACGGCAGGCCTTTGTTCAGCACGTATTCGACAGCCGGGTTGCCGCGGGACATGGCATTGCCGATCACCACCAGATCCGGAGCCGGATCGAGCTGCGCCGGGTCATAGCCTTGGGTCAATTCAATGCCCTGAGCCTCAAGCTGAGTGCTCATCGGCGGATAGACGTTGGCATCGGAGCCCGTCACGTGATGGCCCAGCTCTTTGGCCAGAACCGCCATTGAACCCATGAAAGTGCCGCAGATACCAAGAATGTGAATGTGCATTAGTCGACCTCGTAAAACATGGCCGCAGGTTAGCGTAGGGAGGGGGAATTCGCACCTTGTGTTTGACTGCCACAATGAGCTGCAGGAAGATGCCGCCCACTCAACTTCGGCAAAACCAATACTCGGGATACAGCCAGACAACGTAGCGATTTGCCCGATAATTCATGTCTTTGAGGAGTCACATCATGAAAAACACCGACTCTCAGCTCAGCATCGCCCCCGCGCCTGGAACGAAGAAACTCTCCGCCGGGCAGCGGAAATTCAATGGGCTTATCAAGAAAATCGAAAAGCAGCGCCAGGCGCTACAGGCATGGGAAGCCGCCACCCCTTTATATATTGAACGCTGGCGCGAGGAGTTCATTCCTCAGTTCCACACATTTAGTCAACGCTCGCTTGAGCTTGTGCAGGTTCTGGATGAACTCAGCGAACGGATCAAACTCTCGAAAACCGATCGCCATACGTTGATTCAGGAGATTTGCGCCCAGACCTTCTCGTTGATCGATAGCGGCAACTACACAGATGAAGATAAAGCCACCTTGAAAGCGTTGTACAACAAGCACAGCGGCCGTAACTTCGATGCCGACGAGAGTGAGGACGACGAGCTATTGAAACAGGGATTGCAAGAGATATTCGGCGTTGATCTGGGCGACGATATCGACACGCTATCTACTGAGGAAATTGCGCAAAAAATGCACGAGCACCTGTGGGCCGAGCACACGACGCAGCAGCAAAGCACCGGCAAAAAAACCGCAAGCCACCTGCGCCAGGAAGCAGACGCCGCGCAAGCCAGCCAATCTGTGCGTGAGATTTATCGCAAGCTGGCCAGTGCCCTGCACCCCGATCGAGAAACAGACCCCGAGGAGCGCGAACGCAAAACCGTGCTGATGCAACGAGTCAACCACGCCTATGGCGAACGGAACCTGCTTGATCTGCTGCAACTGCAATTGGAAATCGAGCACATCAGCGCAGACACCCTTGATGCACTTCCCGCTGATCGGCTTAAACATTACAACCAGGTGTTGTCAGAGCAACTCGAAAAGCTGCAAGGCGAAGTGTTCGAAATGGAGCTGGCGTTCAAACAGCAATTCCAGCTAGATCCGTTCGATGAGGTGACACCCAAGAACCTGGCCGGCAAGTACCAATATCAGCTCAACATGCTAATTCACGACACAGAAGAGCTGAACGGCCTGCGCGAAGAACTGAAGGATCCCAAAATCTTGAAAGCCTGGCTCAAGGAGCAAAGGGAGTATCAGAAGATGATGGACGCCATGGACCGTGAAGCGGACCTGTTCGATGAACAGTTCGACGACCTCCCGGATTCGTTGTTTCGCTGAATTTCGGTCATGGGGTCTGGCTCAACTCCGCGCTCCTTAACGAGCAATCCCATGCTTGCGCAACTTTCTATAAAGAGTGTTGCGGCTGACGCCCAATTGCTCGGCGGTGTGAGTCATGTGCCAGCGCTGTTCCTCCAGAGCATTTAGCAGCGCCAGCCGCTCGGCATCCTCCAGCGGATGCTCCGACGGCTGTTCAGGGGCAGCGACCGGCACCGGCCGAGCCTGACGAATCATCACCGGCAAATCCTCCAGCCCGATCCGCCCACCGTCGCACAACGCCGCTAACGTGCGCAGCACATTGCGCAACTGCCGCACGTTCCCCGGCCAGGCGAAGGCCAGCAACGCCTGGCGCGCCGGACCGTCGATCAATACGGTTTCCCCGCCGGCCTCTTCGGCCAACAAAAAGTCGAGCAACTGAGACTTATCACTGCGATCACGCAGCGCCGGCAGTGCAACTTCCAGTCCGTTGAGCCGGTAATACAAATCCTCGCGGAAGCTGCCGTCCTGCACCCGCTCCAGCAGATTGCGGTGAGTGGCGCTGATGATCCGTACGTTGACCGACTCCGGCTCGCCGCCGATCGGCACTACCTGACGATCCTCCAGCACCCTTAATAGCCGGGTCTGCAAAGCCAGGGGCATGTCGCCGATTTCATCAAGGAACAGAGTCCCGCCATCGGCCTGCTGCAACTTGCCACGCATGCCTTCCTTGCGCGCACCGGTAAAGCTGCCGCCGCGATAGCCAAACAGCTCGCTCTCGATCAGGCTTTCGGGGATAGCAGCGCAGTTGAGGGCGACGAACGCTTTTTCTGCTCGCTGGCTGGCCTGATGGACGGCTTTGGCAAACGCTTCTTTGCCGGATCCGGTTTCGCCGTTGATCAGTAGCGGTACGTCCCGCTCGAACACGCGCAAAGATTTGCGGAAATCTTCCTGTAACCCCGTGTCGCCCAGACAAATGCCCGACAAGCGCGAAGGCTCGGCGATCACCGGACGTTGCACCACCGGCACAGGAATGCTGCGTGGCTGCCCGCGCAACACGGCAAACAGACTCCGCCCATCGCGCGTGCGCAACGGCCAACTGGCGCTGGCATTGACGCTGGCGCGGCCGAGCAATTGATCCAGCGAGCAGTCGAAAAACGCCTCCACCGGTTTGCCCAGCAGCCCACCGCGGATATGCCCCAGCAGGTTCAGCGCACTCTGGTTGACCGCACTGATCCGCCCTTCCCCGTCAAACGCCAGCAACCCTTCGCTGAACAACCCGACGGATTCGGCCTGCAAGTGAAAACGCAGCAACCACTGATTGTCGAAATAGCGCAGGAAATAGCAGCTCTCGATCATCTTCGCCGAAAGATTGACCAATGCCATGGTATGGAATTGGCTCTGACGCGAGACCTCGTGACGCGCCGAGGACACATCGAGCACCGCCAGCAGTTCGCCGTGCGGGTCGAACACCGGACTCGCCGAGCAGGTCAGGCCGGTGTGACGGCCGCGAAAATGCTCGTCCTGATGGATGGTCAGTGACTGACGCTCCACCAGACAGGTGCCGATGCCGTTGGTGCCTTCGCAGGCTTCGCTCCAGTCAGCCCCGAGCCAGAGGCCTGCGCGCTCAAAAATCTTCCGCTCGGCAGGCGCGGTGACGCAATTGAGGATCACGCCACGGGCGTCGGTCAGCAGAACCGCGTGGCCGGCACCGGAGAGTTGCTGATGAAGGCTGGTCATTTCGCTGCCGGCGATGTGCAGCACCTGCTGCAAGCGCTCGCGGCTTTCCAGGATGCGGCCATGTTCCAGCACCGTCGGCGCCATGGTCAGGGCCGGGTCGAGATGATAGTCCTCAAGACAGCGCAGCCAGGACCGGGCAATCGACGGATCGCTGCCAGGGCCGTGCAGGTGGGATTTGCCCTGAGTGACGGTCAGGACTTGCTGGGCATGGCGACTCAAATGGTTGTCGTGCATTTCTTATTGTTCTCCCCGGGGGCTCGGCGACCCGTGGTTGAGGTGATGCCGAGCATCCTCCAGCCTAGCCTTCATTGCAATGCTGGCAAGACCGTCCGGTCACAGGTTGCGCCAGAAGCGGTACAAAGTGTCACCAAGGCTGTACCAAAAGCGTCACAGGCAGCGTCCGCCGGTCCGACAAAAACTGCGTAAAGCCTTGGTTTGCCTGAGCTACAAGGCAGTGGCCCGACCTTTGCTCTACGCTTATAACAAGCGCACAAGCGCGCTCTCTTATAAGTACAAAAGCCAAGGAGAAAACATCATGCGTTACGCTCACCCCGGTACTGAAGGCGCTATCGTTTCGTTCAAGAGCAAATACGGTAACTACATCGGCGGCGAGTTCGTCGCGCCTGTTAAAGGTCAGTACTTCACCAATACCTCGCCGGTAAATGGCAAACCGATTGCCGAATTCCCGCGTTCCACGGCCGAAGACATCGACAAAGCCCTTGATGCGGCCCACGCGGCCGCCGATGCCTGGGGCGCCACGTCCGCCCAGGCTCGCTCGCTGGTGCTGCTGAAAATCGCCGACCGCATCGAACAAAACCTGGAAGTCCTGGCGATCACCGAATCCTGGGACAACGGCAAAGCCGTTCGTGAAACCCTCAACGCCGACATCCCGCTGGCAGCCGACCACTTCCGTTACTTCGCCGGTTGCATCCGCGCCCAGGAAGGCAGCGCTGCAGAGATCGACGGCAATACCGTGGCCTATCACATCCATGAACCCTTGGGCGTGGTCGGGCAGATCATCCCGTGGAACTTCCCGATCCTGATGGCCGCGTGGAAACTCGCCCCGGCCCTGGCCGCCGGTAACTGCGTGGTGCTCAAGCCTGCCGAGCAAACGCCACTGGGCATCACCGTGCTGATGGAGCTGATCGGCGACCTGCTGCCGCCGGGCGTGCTGAACGTGGTGCAAGGTTTCGGCAAAGAAGCCGGCGAAGCGCTAGCCACCAGCAAACGCATCGCCAAGATCGCCTTCACCGGCTCGACCCCGATCGGCTCGCACATCATGAAGTGCGCCGCCGAAAACATCATTCCGTCCACCGTGGAGCTGGGAGGCAAGTCGCCGAACATCTTCTTCGCCGACATCATGCAAGCCGAGCCAACCTTCATCGAAAAAGCCGCCGAAGGCCTGGTGCTGGCGTTCTTCAACCAAGGCGAAGTCTGCACCTGCCCTTCCCGCGCATTGGTGCAAGAGTCGATCTACGACGACTTCATGAAAGTCGTGATGAAAAAAGTGCTGTCGATCAAACGTGGCGACCCGCTGGACACCGACACCATGGTCGGCGCCCAGGCGTCCGAGCAGCAATTCGACAAAATCCTTTCGTACCTGGAAATCGCCAAGGGCGAAGGCGCCGAGTTGCTGACCGGCGGCAAGGTGGAAAAACTCGAGGGCAACCTGGCGACCGGGTACTACATCCAGCCGACCCTGCTCAAGGGCACCAACAAAATGCGTGTGTTCCAGGAAGAAATCTTTGGCCCGGTGGTGAGCATCACCACGTTCAAGGACGAAGCCGAAGCCCTGGCCATTGCCAACGACACCGAGTTCGGCCTGGGTGCTGGCCTCTGGACCCGCGACATCAACCGCGCCTACCGCATGGGCCGCGCCATCAAGGCCGGTCGTGTGTGGACCAACTGCTACCACCTGTACCCGGCGCACGCCGCGTTCGGCGGTTACAAAAAATCAGGCGTCGGTCGTGAAAACCACAAAATGATGCTCGACCACTACCAGCAGACCAAAAACCTGTTGGTGAGCTACGACATCAATCCTCTGGGCTTCTTCTAAAAAACCGGGGCGATGCAGAGGGTTCTGCATCGCTTCTCGAACAGCCTTTGGGGGCACACCCGCGAAGGCAATCAAAGATTCAGCGCAGATACCCTGGCAAGTCTGCACCCTTATCCGGCGCTAGAAGCGCCGATCAAAAACAATAAGAACAGGTTAACCTCTATGCCTAGCGATCAATCACGCTTGCCGCCGGCTACCTCCTCCGTCGACTTTGAAAAAGTCGACTCCGACTATTTCCAGCAACGCGAACTGAAAAAAGGGGCGGCAGGCTGGGTCCTGCTGGTGGGCCTCGGCGTCGCCTACGTTATCTCCGGCGATTACGCCGGATGGAACTTCGGTCTGGCCCAGGGTGGCTGGGGCGGCATGTTTCTGGCCACGTTGTTGATGGCGACCATGTACCTGTGCATGTGCTTTTCCCTGGCAGAACTGTCCTCCATGATTCCTACCGCCGGCGGCGGCTACGGTTTTGCCCGAAGCGCATTCGGGCCGTGGGGCGGATTTCTGACCGGAACGGCGATCCTGATCGAATACGCCATCGCACCCGCGGCAATCGCGGTGTTTATCGGTGCCTACTGCGAGTCACTGTTCGGCATCGGTGGCTGGATGATTTACCTGACGTTCTACATCATCTTTATCGCCATCCATATTTTTGGTGTCGGTGAAGCCCTGAAGTTGATGTTCGTCATCACCGCCGTCGCCGCTCTGGCACTGGGGGTGTTTCTGGTGGCGATGGTGCCGCACTTCGATGTCGCCAACCTGCTCGACATTCCGGTGACCGAGGCCAAGGGCGCGAGCACTTTCCTGCCTTTCGGCTACGTTGGCGTCTGGGCGGCGATTCCTTATGCGATCTGGTTCTTTCTGGCCGTCGAAGGCGTGCCGCTGGCGGCGGAAGAAACCAAAAACCCGAAACGCGACCTGCCCCGCGGGCTGATTGGCGCCATGCTGGTGCTGGTAAGTTTTGCCCTGTTGATTCTGGTGATCGGCCCTGGCGGTGCGGGTGCCAATGCGCTGCTGACCTCGGGCAACCCGTTGGTCGAAGCATTGAGCAAGGCTTATGGCGGCTCGACCTGGATGGGCCACTTCGTCAACCTGGTCGGCCTGGCCGGACTGATCGCCAGCTTCTTTTCCATTATTTACGCCTACTCGCGACAAATCTTCGCACTGTCCCGCGCCGGCTACTTGCCGCGCAAACTGTCAGAAACCAACAAGAGCAAGGCCCCCGTACTGGCATTGATTATTCCCGGCATCATCGGGTTCGGATTGTCGTTGACCGGTCAAGGTGACTTGCTGATTCTGGTGGCGGTGTTCGGCGCCACCATTTCCTACGTGTTGATGATGGCGGCACATATCACACTGCGCATTCGGCGCCCCAAAATGGATCGTCCTTACCGTACACCGGGCGGTATCTTCACCTCGGGTGTAGCGCTGGTACTGGCTTGCATTGCCGTGGTGGCGGGCTTTCTGGTGGATCCGCGCGTGGTGATCGGCGCGGCGGTCATCTATGGAGTGTTAATTGCTTATTTTGCTATCTACAGTCGGCATCACTTGGTAGCCGGTACGCCCGAAGAAGAGTTCGCGGCCATTCAGAAGGCTGAAGAAGCCCTGCACTAACAGCCGAAAACTACGGCGCAGGCCCCGTCTGCGCCGTCACGGAGAATCTGTATGGCAAGTTTTGCTCACACTGTCGGCGCCCAGACCTATCGCTTCGAGAGTCTCAAGGACGTCATGGCCAAGGCCAGTCCAGCGCGTTCCGGGGATTTTCTGGCGGGTGTCGCTGCACTCAACGATGGCGAGCGCGTGGCTGCGCAGATGGCTCTGGCTGACATCCCACTGACTCACTTCCTACAGGAAGTACTGATTCCCTACGAGGCCGATGAAGTCACCCGACTGATCATCGACACTCACGACAAACACGCATTCGCCGCCGTCAGCCACCTCACCGTCGGCGGCTTTCGCGACTGGCTGCTCAGCGATGCCGCTGACGAACAAAGCCTGCGCGCCCTCGCGCCAGGCCTGACACCGGAAATGGCCGCCGCCGTGTCGAAGATCATGCGCGTGCAGGACCTGGTGCTGGTCGCGCAGAAAATCCGCGTGGTCACGCAATTTCGCGGCACCATGGGCCTGCGTGGCCGGCTATCGACACGCCTGCAGCCCAACCATCCCACCGACGAACCGGCGGGCATTGCCGCGAGCATTCTTGACGGGCTGCTATACGGCAACGGCGACGCGATGATCGGCATCAACCCGGCCACCGACAGCATTGCCTCGATCTGCGCCATGCTGGAAATGCTCGACGCGATCATCCAGCGCTACGAAATTCCGACACAAGCCTGCGTGCTGACCCACGTCACCACATCGATTGAAGCGGTCAATCGCGGTGTTCCACTGGACCTGGTGTTCCAGTCGATCGCCGGCACCGAAGCGGCGAACGCCAGTTTTGGTATCAACCTGAACGTGTTGCAGGAAGGTTACGACGCCGGTTTAAGCCTGAATCGCGGAACGCTGGGGCAGAACCTGATGTATTTCGAAACCGGTCAGGGCAGCGCCTTGTCAGCCAACGCCCACCACGGTATCGATCAACAGACCTGCGAAACCCGCGCCTACGCCGTTGCGCGCCATTTCAAACCGTTCCTGGTGAACACCGTCGTAGGATTCATCGGCCCGGAATACCTCTACAACGGTAAACAGATCATCCGCGCCGGCCTCGAAGACCACTTCTGCGGCAAGCTCCTGGGCGTGCCCATGGGTTGCGACATCTGTTACACCAACCACGCCGAAGCCGACCAGGACGATATGGACACCCTGCTGACCCTGTTGGGCGTGGCGGGGATCAACTTCATCATGGGCATCCCCGGCTCCGATGACATCATGCTCAACTATCAGACCACCTCATTCCACGACGCCCTTTACGCCCGCAAGACGCTGGGCCTGAAGCCTGCGCCGGAATTCGAACAATGGCTGGCGAGAATGGGCATTTTCACCCAGGCAGACGGCAAGATTCACTTCGGCGACAGCTTGCCGCCGGCTTTCCGCCAAGCAATGGCGCAACTGGGATGAGTGTTGAAATGGATAAACCACCCGTTGATCCAAAGAACCCGTTGCTGGAACTGCGCCGCCTGACGCCGGCCCGGATCGCCTTGGGTAGAACCGGCACCAGCATGCCGACCCGCGCGCAACTGGATTTCCAGTTCGCCCACGCTCAGGCACGGGATGCGGTGCACTTGCCGTTCGACTCTGTGGGGCTCAGCTCACAACTGGCTGAACGCGGGCGAGCCAGTTTGCACCTACACAGCGCCGCTACGGACCGGAACAGTTATTTGCAACGCCCCGATTTGGGGCGAAAGCTCAGTGATGAGTCAGCTCAGACACTGCGCGATTACGCATTGACCAATCCCGGCGGTGTCGATCTGGCAGTTGTCGTTGCCGATGGGTTGTCGGCGTTGGCCGTTCATCGCCATACCCTGCCATTTCTGGCGCGGATGGAAGATCAGATGGTGAGTGACGGCTGGTCCGTCTCACCGGTCATTTTGGTGGAGCAGGGTCGGGTCGCCATAGCCGACGAGATCGGCGAACTGCTGGGTGCGAAAATGGTGGTAATCCTGATCGGCGAACGCCCTGGCCTCAGTTCCCCGGACAGCCTGGGGCTGTATTTCACCTACAGCCCAAAGGTCGGGCTGACAGATGCCTATCGCAACTGCATCTCCAATGTCCGACTCGAAGGCCTGAGTTACGGCATGGCAGCACACCGCTTGCTGTATTTGATGCGCGAAGCCTGCCGGCGGCAGTTGTCGGGGGTCAATCTGAAGGACGAAGCCCAGATTCTGACACTGGAGTCGGACGCAGGAGCGGACATGAAAGGTAATTTCCTACTGAGTCCGCCGGATGCCTGAACCGATTCCGCATTGCGTTTCTGATTCAGTTTCAGGCAGGATCGACACGCGGCTGCTCGAGTGAGAACCGTTCGCCGTCACAGTACGTGAAGACAGCCACTTGAAGACGAGACCTACCATGCGGATTATTCAAGCGACCCTCGAACACCTGGACCTGTTGACCCCGTTGTTCGTCAAATATCGCGAGTTTTATGGCGCCCTGGCTTATCCGGACTCGTCCCGGGCGTTCCTTGAAAAGCGCCTGCGTCGCAAGGAATCGGTGATTTACCTGGCCCTGGCCGATGACGACAGCAACAAACTGATGGGTTTCTGTCAGCTGTATCCGAGCTTTTCGTCCCTTTCACTGAAGCGCGTGTGGATCCTCAACGACATCTACGTCGTCGAAGAGGCTCGCCGCCAGTTGGTGGCCGACAACCTCATCCGCACCGCGAAAAAAATGGCCAAGGAAACCAACGCGGTACGCATGCGCGTTTCCACCAGCAGCAATAACGAAGTCGCGCAAAAAACCTACGAATCCATCGGGTTCAAGGAAGACACCGAGTTTAAGAACTACGTGTTGCCGATCAGCGACGAGCTCTGATCCGCTCCCACAGGAATCGATTGCACCCCTCCAACCCGTGAGGATCCCTAGACATCCCCCGCTACAAACTCAACGCGCTTTTCATCTCTCAGCCCGTATAATGCCGACCGTTCTGGCTTGTAAGAAAAACTACACCTGTCTGTAGCCTTTCGCGAAGTCATCCGCACAGGCCTGCCGAGTCGGGCCGTCACCTCAGGTGCTCTCCATGGATTTCAACCCGCTGGACCTTATTCTGCATCTCGATGTTTACCTCGATATGCTGGTAAACAACTACGGGCCATGGATTTACGCCATTCTGTTCCTGGTGATCTTCTGCGAAACCGGTCTGGTGGTCATGCCGTTCCTGCCGGGCGACTCCCTGCTGTTCATCGCGGGTGCCGTTGCGGCCGGTGGCGGCATGGACCCGGTGCTGCTGGGCGGCCTGCTGATGCTGGCGGCGATCCTTGGCGACAGCACCAATTATGTGGTCGGACGAACGGCGGGCGAGCGTTTGTTCAGCAACCCGAACTCAAAAATCTTCCGCCGCGACTACCTGCAGCAAACCCACGAGTTCTACGACAAACACGGCGGCAAAACCGTAACCCTGGCGCGCTTCCTGCCAATTGTCCGTACCTTTGCACCGTTCGTCGCCGGCGTGGCGAGAATGCCGTACCCGCGGTTCTTTGCTTTCAGCGTCCTCGGCACCATCCTGTGGGTCGGTGGCCTGGTGACCCTCGGTTATTTCTTCGGCAACGTACCGTTCATCAAGAAAAACCTGTCGCTGCTGGTCGTGGGCATCATCCTGCTGTCGTTGGTACCGATGATCATCGGCATCGTCCGCAGCCGCTTCGGCAACGCCGCGTCCAAAACTCAATCGCGCTGATTCACCATGTGGTCACTTAGCGCCTGGCGTCGCCGGCGCACCTTGGCCAAATACCCGATTGCCGACGACATCTGGCAGCGGGTACGTCATCACTTGAGTTTTCTCGATGGCCTCAGCGCTGCTGAAGACCGGTGGCTACGTGAAGCCAGCGTACTGTTCCTCCAGGACAAACACCTGACCGCCCTGCCCGGCGTCGAACTCCACCAGGAGCAGCGCCTGCTGCTTGCCGTTCAAGCGCAATTGCCGTTACTGCATCTGGGCGATCTGAACTGGTATCAGGGTTTCCACGAAATCGTCCTCTACCCCGACGACTTTCTCAGCCCTCAGCGCCATCGCGACGCCAGCGGCGTCGAGCACGAATGGGCTGGCGAACACAGCGGCGAAGCCTGGCAGCAAGGTCCGATCATCCTCGCCTGGCCCGGCGTGATAGCCAGCGGTGGCTGGGAAGGCTACAACCTGGTGATCCACGAACTCGCGCATAAACTCGACATGCTCAACGGCGACGCCAACGGCCTGCCGCCACTGCACGCCGACATGCGGGTCAGCGACTGGGCCAAGGTCATGCAAGAGGCCTACGACGACCTCGATCGGCAACTGGATCGTAATCCCGACGCTGAAACCGCCATCGACCCGTACGCGGCGGAAAATCCGGCTGAGTTCTTCGCGGTCACTAGCGAATACTTCTTTAGCGCCCCGGATTTGCTGCACGAGGCGTATCCACAGGTCTATGAGCATCTGAAGCTGTTTTATCGTCAGGACCCTCTGACCCGGCTGCAGCAACTTCTGGCCGAAAACCCGGTCTATCCGGCACACGACTAAGGTCTCTACGACCTCTGGCACATGGCGTCGACGAAGGAATATGCCTATAATCGCCGCCACTTTTTGGTCAATCCGGCCAAGTGTTTTTGGTCAACTAACGGGGGCACCGCCCAATGAGCTACAGCAAGATTCCGGCTGGCAAAGACCTGCCGAACGACATCTACGTCGCGATCGAGATTCCGGCCAACCACGCCCCAATCAAATACGAAATCGACAAAGACAGCGATTGCCTGTTCGTTGACCGTTTCATGGCCACCCCGATGTTCTACCCGGCCAACTACGGTTTCATCCCGAACACCCTGGCTGACGACGGTGACCCCCTCGACGTGCTGGTCGTGACCCCTTACCCGGTTGCGCCTGGTTCGGTCATCCGCGCCCGTCCGGTCGGCATCCTGCACATGACCGACGACGGCGGCGGCGATGCCAAAGTCATCGCAGTCCCACACGACAAGCTGTCCCAGTTGTACGTCGACGTGAAAGAGTGCCGCGACCTGCCACCCCTGCTGATTCAGCAGATCGAGCACTTCTTCGCGAACTACAAAGACCTCGAAAAAGGCAAATGGGTGAAGATCGAAGGTTGGGGCGACGCAGAAGCCGCTCGCACCGAGATCATGAAGTCGGTTGCGGCCTATAAAGGCTGATAGCCGCCTCTCACGGACGGCTATAACGAAGAACCCCGGTTGATCCGGGGTTTTTTGTGGGCGTATGAATATCAAACTCAACAGCACATTTAACGGGTAGGCAAACCAGTTTTTCTTGTTTATTTTTTACAAAAGACCTCTTACATAAGGACTTAAAATTCACGCCAGATTTGAACGTTTTGTTGAATCAAAGCCTTATGCCGCACGGCTAGACTCGTGTTTATGAAAAAGAACAAAACCTGCGGCCCACGATTCAGAATGCTCCTGAAAGAGCTACAAATCACGACAACGAGATTTGCCGAATTCCTGGGTATTTCCGACCCTCAAACTGTCCATAACTGGTATACCCGCGGAGTTCCTGACTACCGCATGGAAGATGTCGCCAGAAGACTGTCCGTGAACACTGAATGGCTGAAAACCGGCGAAGGACCGCAAGACGCCAGGGAATTGCATCTGATCGACGCGTCCGGCAACACCTTCAACGCCCAGTCAATTCGGGGCACCTACCGGGTCATGGATCCAGTCGATATCGAACTACCCTTTTACAAAGAATCGGCCACTGCCCCCGCCTCCGACAAAACCCATGTTATCAAAGACCCCAGTGAATCCATCCGCTTGCCGCGCAGCGATCTTGACGCCCTGGAAATCAACCACGCCAATGCCATTTGCGCTCGCATGGTTGGCAATAGCATGGCCGAAAAATTTGAAGATGGCTCCATCGTCGCCATCGACCGCGGGCTCACGCAAATTGTCGACGGGGAGATTTACGCAATCGAACACGACGGCATGTTGCGCATCAAATACCTGAGCCGGGTACCAGGCAACGCAATACGCATGCGCAGCCACAACAGCTCCGAATACCCGGATGAAGTCTTCAGACCTCCGCTAATCGAAGAACAAAAAATAAGGGTTCTGGGATGGGTGTTCTGGTGGTCGACCCTGAATAAACGCAGGCCATCCGTACCTTTTCTGTAAACACATGACTTTGTAGCCGCCAGCTTCTCTAGCGGCTACACGTCACGGGATAGCTCTAGGACGCACACTACGCTGGGAATTTCGCAAAAAAATCAGTATGCTGCGCCCCACATTTGCGCATCGACCCGCCTCGCGGCTCAGATCGCACCGACAAGGCAGATGATTTTCTCGCCAAGTCCCACAGCCGGACGCAAGATCCGGGTGTACGTTTTGAAGGCTGGCGCGGTTTGCCAAAAATGAACCAAGCCAGTCCCCGAGAAGCCGGCCACAAGCCGGCTTTTTAATGTCTGAAATAATCCTATCCCATCCAAGAATCTTCCTGATAGCTTAGCTATTCTAGGGGTTTCAGGCATTCCCCTATCCGATGGTGTTCAACGCCATTTGACCTCATCCGACACTCATGAAGATGGTGATGCCCACGGTGGGGTGTGACCGAAGAAATGGCGTAACGGCAGGCTGCGAAAGCTGGAGCTGTATGCGTTTGCCCACATCGGCAAGTTGTCTGCCGAAGAGGTCGGAACGACCCTGGCGCTCAAAGTGCGGCAACTCATATGGGCAATCAAAACCAGAACTGTCTAGGAAGTCCATGGGCAGATTGAACAGATTCTGGATGCAGCCAAGGCACGCAACCTACGGCAGCGTGAGAACCTTGCTACGAGAACAGCGGTGCTAAACCGTTTGCCGGATCAATACACGTCGCGGGCATGTTGATTAAGTCTCAGCACTCAACGTGCTCCATTAATCCTTGCCGCCAGTGCTTTGAGCCCACGGTGTATGCCTATTTTCACGGCTGACTCAGATAACCCTGTTCTCTGAGCAGTTTCAGAAACAGACAGTCCTTCAAGCTTCACATGCAGTATAGAAAAACGCTGACGCTCAGGTAGTTGCTTGAGTAGTTTGTTCAAATCGCGACTGGTTTGGGCAAACTCAAGATAAGGTTCGGCAAATAGTTCCGTTGCATCATCAAGTGAGTCGTTGAACATATCATAGCGAGCGCCCCGACGGAAAAAGTCAGCAAGTTTGTAGCGCGCAATGGCGAAAACCCATGATGTCAGAGGTTGACCCACCAAGTATGTTTGCCGTCCGTTATGCACGGCCAACAATACTTCTTGCAACAAGTCTTCGATTTCACTCGGTTGACGCTGAAGCCTATTGCGTAAAAAACCGCGTACATGAGCACTAAGTTCTGATAAAAACGAGTGATAGGCTTTCTCGTTTCCGTCCAGGCCAGCGAGGAACAATGCCTGAAGATGAATCTCCCGACTGCGCAACGCTTCGTTATGTTTAGTTAGCTCCATCGTCAACTCTGGTTACGCAGTGATTACATGCCAATAAGAGTACTTACGCCCACAGATCAACTACCTACCCGATTCACACTAGCCGACCTATATTTAATCGTTTGAGAAGATCTTCCCCTGTCATCGGACGTGCAAAAAAATAACCTTGTCCAATGGTACAACCTAATTCCAATAACGCTATACGCTGCTCATTGGTTTCAATACCCTCAATCACTACGGACATACCAAGGGATTTCCCCAACTCCAATGTGCTGCTGATAACCGCTTTTCGCCCTGGCTCCTGATCTAGAGACCGGACGAACTCTCCGTCGAGTTTTATTTCATTGAATGGTAATTGACATAGTCTTTGCAGAGACGAGAAACCGGAACCGAAATCGTCAATTGAAAGACGACACCCCATCACGCGCAAACGATAAAGATTTTCAAGACTGGTGACAGGCGTTTCTATGAGTCCGCTTTCCGTCAACTCAAATGTCACGCCCGAGCCCGGCACACCATAGTGATCAAGTAGTTTTTTTATTCGATCAGTAAGGTCGGAGTTACTCAGTTGATTTGCGTGTAGATTGAAAGAAAAACTTACCGAGCAACCTTGTTCGACAATATACCGCTGCAAGACGAGGCTTTGCTTCAACTGATCGAATAACAGGTCGTCTAACAGGTCGAAATTTTCCAGCGAGGGTAGAAAAAACGAAGGTGGCAAAACACCTAAAGACGGGTGCTGCCATCTTGCAAGCACCTCTACACCGCCTATCTTACCGGTGACCATATTGTATTTTGGCTGGAAATAAGCGCGAAATTCATTTGCCGCAATCGCCCGGCGCATCTCAATTTTACTGGGTGGTGTTATGGGTGAAATGGTTGCCGTCGGGGTGTGAGGATTTAGTGAGTATTTTTTTAACATCTTATCTAAAGCATCTTTATTTAGTGGCTTTTCGACATCTCCCAACAGATTAATCCCTAATAAAACAATGAGACGCTTCACTGTTCGCCTGAGATCGGCAGAAACGGAACTGCTTATAATTAATGCTTTGACAAGTCCTGAGTCAGCAATCTTCTGAAAAAACTCTACGCCGTCCATGCCTTCCATTTGCAGATCACAAAGTGCAATGTCTACCGGCCCTACTTTATCGAGCACCGATAACGCTTCATTACCATCAGCCGCTTCGAACACTTCCTTACACCCCAGACAACGGAGCATCGCGACGGCAACGGATCTTTGAAATGCATGATCTTCAAGGACAATTACACGCAGTGGAGAAATAGACATTTTGAAGGGCGCTCTTAAAGCTTTGTCACTAAAAGGCGATCAGGAGTATCCCCAATCACCTAGTAAGGTTATCGCGCCTGAACGGCCGACGAACCATTTGAAATAATCACTTCCACGCGACGATTAAGTTGTCGCGCGCTCGCGGTGCCATTCCCGGCTACCGGGTATTCTTCACCATAGCCATGAGTAGAGATCCGCGACGGATCAACGCCTTGCAGTATTAAGGCAGACGCTACCGAGTCGGCGCGATTCTCGGAAAGCGCCTGGTTCAGGCTCTCACTGCCGACCGAATCGGTGAACCCTTCGATCCGCACTTTGCGTTCAGGGTTAGCCTGGAGAAACGTATACAGCTGTTGCACATTGCGCTGCATCCCGGATTTGAGATCGGATTTGCCCGTGTCGAACAGCACATCACCAAAGGTAATAACTTGGCCACGATCCGAAGGCTTAGCCTTCAATGCCTGCAAAGCCTTGAGTTGCTGAGTGCGAACATCCAGCTGCACCTGAGTACGTTCGACATCAATATTGCTCAAGCCAGCACTCGCTTCTCGACCCAAGATGGTCTGTTCGGCCAGCGCGATTTTTTGACTAGCCAAGTAAACCAGTTGATCAAGACCTGGCGCGGTGCGGTCGGAGTTGGACAGCACATCGGCCTTACTCAGCGCGGAGAAAGCCGCTTGGGTTTCGATAGGCGCGAGCGTGCTCGATTTTGGGTTGCTTTGCAGATTCGAATACTGTTTCCGAGCGTCAACCAGTTGAGCGTTTTCGGGAGTTGCAGCGCAACCCGCCAGAACCAATGCAACAGTAGCGGCCAGCGGTAACATCAAGTAAGTACGCATGGTTGTTCCTTAGCGAGTTGGATTAGGAACTGGAGCAAGACCATCTGCTGGCGCTTGCAGCATTTCTTGTTTAAGAACCTGAATTCCAGCTTGAGCATCTTTCAGATCTTTTTGTGCCTTCACAGTGGTAGCGGTGCGTTCAGCCAGATTGGCATCCGCCTGAATCTGCTCCGCCAACTCCCTGACCTTCACATAGTGCTTTTCCCCTATTTCCCGCTCCATCAGGAACAACTTGTCTTGCGCGGCTTTCATTTGCAGCGGCGCATACTCAGTCGCCCCTGCCGATACCGCGCGGCTTACAGCGTCCTTGGAGAGCGAAATTTGATCGTTTGGGATCGGCGCACTGGCACAGGCACTTAAGGTTGCTGCGGTGACCAACAGCAATAATGGAGCAGGTGCTCGGTTGTAGAGTTTTCGGTAGTTCATTCAATGCTCCAGCCGCTTCAAGTTGAGGACTTTTGGGTGAAACCCAGTCGACGATTTTGCCGAGCAAAATAGCTAAAAGAACGACGAATAGGCCTGTGACCTTGTAGGAAAATTCCCAGAGATCAGTCGACAACTGCGAATTGCCAAATCGCAGGCAAAAAAGACCCGGCATTGAGCCGGGCCAAGGGAGCAATGTTTCTTACCAGAGATAGCGATAGCCTAATGTCACGCCCCATGGCTGCTCGATGTCGTTGCCTTTGGCATACTCGGCATCCATGGAAATCTTGCTCTTGTCGCTGACCTGCAGAATGCCACCGAACCCGAGCTCGACACGATCACCTGGCAACTCGGTTTTGAAGTTGTTGCCGTTGACCTTCACATGGCTGTCACCGGCGTGTTCGTTGATGTAAGACGCCTTTACGTAGGGTTGGACTTTCAGGCCGCTCTCCAGCTCTATGCCCCGACCGAACAGTGAGCCCACTCGGCTTTGCAGCGAATCCACTCGCAGGGAATCAACCTGCAGGCCGTTACTCGCCGTGTACTGATCGCCTTGAGTGCGGGTAGCTGTGAGCTCCAACTGCGGTTCAACAAACCAGCCGTCCTTGAGGGCGATGTGCTTGCCGACTTCAACATCCATGCCGATGCCATGGCTCCCGTAGGAACCTTTGACTGCATGACCCAGGTTGGTAGGCGCCTTGATGTCGGTGTCGAAATGGCTGTACTTGAGCACCGTGTCGACGTAGATGCCGTTATCGTTAAGGTAGGTTGCGTAAGCGCCGACCATTTTGCTGTCGATCACGCCACTCGCCCCTTCGCCGAAGCTCAGATCAGAGCGTGCCGTGCCCACCATCCCGCCGACGTACACTTTGCCGTTTGCCAATGGAATGGCTTTGTCTGCGCCGATTTCCATGCCGGTATTGTTCTGCGTGAAGGCCCGGCTGGCGTTCTCGCTGATGTTGAAACGACTGCCGATGGCCCGTGTCCAGACACCGCCATCATCCTGCCCAATCCGCAACTCGCCCAATCGCTTGACCAACGTGCTCATCTGCGAGTTCCACAACGTCGCGACTGCTGTCTGGGATGCAATGGCCGCATTAGCGCCCTTGGACAGAAGCTCTGGGTCGGGTTTGCCTGGGTCAACCGGATTAATTGGCAACCCGGAGCTGTTCACCAAAAACCAATCGTCGCCCTGTTGCTGGAGGGTGTATCGAAACGCGCCAGCATCAACATGTTCACCGTACAACCCAAACTGACCCGCACCACCATTGCCATCGACCAACCGCAGTTCACCACCCGCCGCTGCCGGCTCATGCCCGGAGTCTTCGACCACTAATGTGTGATTGCCTTCAATCTGTCCGCCAACTCGCAAAAGATTACCCTGGAGGCTGGCTAGGTCGCTGTTCATCAGGAAGCTACCGTTACCGCTGAGATTGCCGTCAATCGTTAGCGTACTAAAAGGGCTGCCCGAAAACTTCACCTCGCCACCTGCGATGTTCAACTGGCCGATCTGCGAGTCACCGGTCAATTGCCATTGGCTCTGATCAAGTGTCAGGTTATCCAGACCGTGAACCGTGCCGATGAGGCTGGAGTGATCCTGTAACTGAAGCCCGGAGTTGAGTGCGGCGACCTGAATATCACCGGTCAATTGCGAGCGGCGTGCAGTGATCTGAACGTCTTGGGTGTCGACAAATGAACCATCAGTGAGCTGGCGCTGCTCCACGACCAACAGTTTCTGCGCGCTGATTTGTGAATCGCTCAAATCGATATTCGTGCTGCCACCCTGCACGCTGATACCACGACCGGCAGCGGCACTGATAGCGCTGTTGTTGAGTACAAAGGTGTTACTCACACCGACAGTTGCCTGCGATTGCAGACCGATGCTGTTGGCGCCGTCGGCGCTGACGCCGACGTTATTGAGCCGTAAGGTGCCGCCATTATTACCTTGCAAACCACGGGCACCGTCACCGGTCAAACTCACTGTGGAATTGCTTGCATCAATGGTCGAGCCAGCAGAGGCTACCAAGCCCATGGCCGTCTCACTGCTGCTCAGGTCGATGTTACCCAGGGTGATATGCGAGTTATCGTTGGCATACGCGCCGACGCTGTTGGCACCGATTTGAAGCGACAGATTTTGCGCATCGATGGATGAAACATTGCCTGCATACAACGCGTAAGCATTACTGCCCACCGTGTGAATGTGCCCACCGTCAAGGGTGGCGTTACCACCTAACTGTGTAAATACACCAATCGCACCGTTGCCCTGGGTGTCTATATTCACGTTGCGAGCAATCAACTCGCTATCAGCATGCGGCACCCATATGCCAAACGCATTGGCGCCGGTTGTGGTTATCTGTACATCATCGAGCGTGGCCGTAGCATTGCGGTTAACGTTGACACCAATGGCGTTGTCACCCGAGGTTTGGACAGTGACATCGCTCACATTGGCGACGGCCCGCTGGGTTATATTTGCGCCCAACAAATAGATGCCATGAGCGGTATCCCCGGAAGTTTGCAAGGTGCTATTAGTTAGGTTGAGCACACTATTATCGAGCACGTTAATTGCGTAGGAAAAATCCCCGCGAGTGCTGAGGGTCAACTCGTCGGCTTGCACTAGTGCCCGGCGCTCAAGATTCAAAGCAAACGAATCGTTACCTCGGGTACTGATCCGGCTATTGCTCAGATCGCCCGTGTGGTTGATTCCAGCGAAGCTAAATCCGTGGCTTGCATCGCCCAACGTAGTAATGCTGGAGCGGTAATCCCCCCTGAAAAAAGTACTCGTCGGAAGTAGAATTTTCTCCTAATCGGATCAAGGAAATTTTAAGTGAAGACATCGCGTTTTTCGGATAGCCA